>NZ_CP064760.1:659333-988999 GCF_015565955.1 Microbacterium schleiferi
GCGCGTCGAGTACGAGCTGCGGACGACCTTCTACCGGCGCCTGCAGCGGTTGCCGGTCGCGTTCCACGACCGCTGGCAGTCCGGTCAGCTGCTCTCCCGGATGATGCAAGACATCAGCATCATCCGTCGCTGGCTTGCCTTCGGTCTCGTGCTGCTGGTGGTCAACGTCCTCACGATCCTCGTCGGCGCCATCCTGCTGTTCCGCTGGCATTGGCTGCTCGGTGTCATCTTCCTGGTCACCTCTGCACCGCTGTGGTACGCCGGATACCGCTTCGAGAAGCGCTACGGCACGCTTGCGCGGCAGTCGCAGGATCAGGCCGGCGACCTTGCCACCTCCGTTGAAGAGAGCGTGCACGGCATCCGGGTGCTCAAGGCCTTCGGTCGCGGTTCGCACGCCCTGCAGAAGTTCGCCCGGCAGGCCGAGACACTGCGCGAGACCGAGATTCACAAGGCGCGTGCGGTCGGCCTGATCTGGTTCTGGCTGGTCCTGCTTCCTGACATCGCGTTCGCTCTCGCACTCGGTGCCGGGATCGCGCTCATTCACATGGGCCAGCTGAACGCCGCTGAATTGATCGCATTCTTCGCGATGGCGACGGTGCTGCGCTGGCCGATGGAGTCGATCGGTTTCCTCTTCTCGTTCCTGTTGGATGCGCGTACAGCGACCGACCGCATCTTCGAGGTGTTCGATGAGGTCGACACCATCACCGACCCCGAGCAGCCGACGACCATTGCGGCTCCCCGCGGGGAGCTCGCGTTCGAGGATGTCCACTTCCGCTATCAGGACGCGCCGGATACGCAGCGCGACCTGCTCGACGGGGTTGACCTCGTGCTGCGGCCTGGCGAAACGATGGCCCTCGTCGGTCTCACCGGGTCGGGAAAGACGACGCTCACGACCCTGCCCACGCGCCTGTACGACGTGACAGGGGGACGGGTGACGCTCGATGGGGTCGACATCCGTGACCTGACTCTCGCCGAGCTGCGCACCCACGTCGGCATGGCGTTCGAAGACGCGACGCTGTTCTCGCAGACCGTGCGCGAGAACGTGCTGCTCGGTCGCGAGGATCTCGTCCCCGGATCCCCCGAGGCCGAGGCCGCGCTCCGGGAAGCGCTCGAGGTCGCGCAGGCCAGCTTCGTTGACGACCTCCCCGACGGCGTCGACACCGTCATCGGTGAAGAAGGGCTCAGCCTCTCTGGCGGTCAACGTCAGCGGCTGGCGCTCGCCCGCGCGGTCGCGGCAAAGCCCGCCGTCCTCGTCCTCGATGACCCGCTGTCGGCGCTGGATGTTGACACGGAAGCTCTCGTCGAGGATGCGCTGCGTCGGGTCCTCGCCGATACGACGGCCCTCGTCATCGCGCATCGGCCGTCAACGGTCACGCTCGCCGACCGTGTTGCTCTGATCGAGAACGGACGCGTGAGCGCCGTCGGCACGCACTCCGAGATGCTGCGCGAGAGCGAGCACTACCGGCACGTCATCTCGAGCCTTGAAGACGAAGAAGCCCGCATGCGGGAGAGGGAGGTGACCCTGTGAGCGCCACGGTCGTCGGAACGGCCGGCGAGGACCGGTCGGACTACACGAAGGATGAAAGTCGCGCGATCCGTCGCCGTTCGCTGCGCCTGCTCGGGTCGCTGATCTCGCCGCTGCGGTGGCAGGTCGCGCTCGCCGGGGTCGTGCTGGTCGTCTCGACCGCGCTGCAGGTCGCCGGGCCCGCGCTGATCGCGTACGGGATCGACACCGCGCTTCCGGCAGTGCTCGACGAGGCGAACTGGATGCCGACGATTGGCGTCGTCGCCGTGTACCTCGTCGCCGGGCTCGGCGGCGCGGGCTTGGTCGGCTGGTACGCCGTCGTTGCCGCGCGTCTCACGCAGGCGGTGATGCTTGACCTTCGTAAGCGCATCTTCCTGCACACGCAGAAGCTCAGCCTCGAATTCCACGAGTCGTATACGTCGGGTCGCATCATTTCGCGGCAGACGAGCGACCTCGAGTCCATTCGGGAGCTCCTGGACGGCGGGCTCAATCAGCTGGTCTCGGGTCTGCTCTACGGCGGGTTCACGCTCATTGCGCTGCTGCTGCTGGACTGGCAGTCCGGCGTCATCCTCGCCGTCATGGGAGTGCCGCTGTTCCTGTTGATGCGGTGGTTCTACCGCCGCTCGCAGGTCGTGTACCGCGAGTCGCGGGTGATCAGCGCGAAGCTCATCGTGAAGTTCGTCGAGACCATGACCGGCATCCGTGCCGTCAAGGCCTTCCGCAAGGAGCCGCGCAACGACGAGGAGTTCGGTGACGTCGCCGAGGACTATCGCGATGTCAACATGCGCTCGATCCGACTGTTCGGAACCTTCGAGCCCGGCCTCATGGCCGTCGCGTCGGTGAGCATTGCCCTGGTGGTGCTGTGGGGAGGGCTCCGGGTCGCCGACGGGGCGATCGCCATCGGCATCCTGCTGGCAAGCGTCCTGTACGTGCGGAACTTCTTCGCGCCCCTGCAGGAGGTCGCGATGTTCCTGAACTCGTATCAGGCCGCCACGGCAGCACTCGAGAAGGTGTCGGGAGTGCTGGAGGAGGAGCCGACGGTGCCCGACCCGACGGATGCCGTCGACCTGTGGACCGCGCGCGGACACGTCAGCTTCGATGAGGTCACGTTCGGGTACGCCGATGACCGCGTCATCCTGCCGCACTTCTCGCTGGACATTCCGGCCGGGCAGACGATCGCCCTGGTCGGCACCACCGGTGCGGGAAAGTCGACCCTCGCGAAGCTCGTCTCGCGCTTCTACGATCCCTCCCGCGGTGCCGTGACCCTCGACGGCGTCGACCTGCGGCGTCTGCACCCGAAGGATCTGCGACGCGCGATCGTGATGGTCACGCAGGAGGCCTACCTGTTCAGCGGAACCGTCGCCGACAACATCGCGCTTGGGAAGCCCGATGCCACCCTCGATGAGATCGAGGCGGCGGCGAAGGCTGTCGGGGCGGATGCCTTCATCCGTGCGCTTCCGGACGGCTACGCCACCGATGTGAACAAGCGTGGCGGACGGGTTTCGGCCGGGCAGCGCCAGCTGATCTCGTTCGCGCGGGCCTTCCTCGCGGACCCCGCGGTGCTGATCCTCGACGAAGCCACGGCGTCTCTCGACATCCCGTCAGAGCGTGCGATTCAGGATGCCCTGCAGACACTGTTGGCCGACCGTACGGCGATCATCATCGCGCACCGTCTGTCGACCGTGGCTATCGCCGACCGGGTGCTCGTGATGGAGCACGGCCGGATCATCGAAGACGACAGTCCCGAGACACTGATTGCCGGCACGGGCAAGTTCGCGCAGCTGCACGCTGCCTGGCGGGAGTCGCTCGTCTAACCACCGTCACCCCGCTACCGTCACCGCGCCACCGTCACCGGGGCCGCGTGGCGATCCGAACGAAAAAGGCGACGGGGCCTCGGTGGGGGAGGGGAATCCGAGGCCCCGCCGCCAGCCCAAAAGCCCCTCGGGTGGGGGCGGAAACTGCGGGTGGGACTCGCCGGATCAGAGCCGGATCTCGGCGATAACCTCACCGTACTCGGTTTCGCCAACGGGTGTGAAGCCCACGCGCTCGAAGAATGCCTGCGGGCCTTCCTCGCCCGAGCCATAGATGACATTGACGTGGTCGACGCCGTGCTCACGGGCCTCCGCGAGCAGGCCTTCGACGGCGAATCGACCGATGCCGCGCCCCTGGTCGTCGGCGTCCACGTTGATCCGCCACAACACAGAGCGGAAGTACTCGGGCATGCTGTCGCCGTCGAAGTTCGCGCTGATGAACCCCACAACGTCGTCGCCGTCGAGCACGACGCGCTGCCACATCGTCTGGGGGTCGACATCCCCGCCGCTACCTCGTAGCTCTCGGGGGCGAGGAACTCAGCCTGCCCGGGCTTGAGCGACATATTGTTGACAGCTTCCACCGTGGCGGCGGACAGTTCAGCAAGTCGCAGATCGGCCATGTCACACAGGCTAGCCGGGATGCCGCAGTTCGGCATCCCGCGCCTTGTCACGCACCGGAATTTATCTTGATATCGAGATAGTTCTCGGGGTGCGGTAGGCTGGCCCGGCGACCCGAGCGGAAAGACAGGCGAGTGAGCGAATCCACGATCATCTACACGTACACCGACGAGGCACCGGCTCTAGCCACCGCTTCTTTTCTCCCCATCGTGCAGGCGATCACGCATCAGGCCGGCGTGGATGTCGAGACCCGCGACATCTCTCTCGCGGGCCGCATCCTTGCCGCTTTCCCGCAGCAGTTGACGCCCGAGCAGGCCGTCGGTGACGCTCTCGCGGAGCTCGGTGGCCTTGCCACGCTCCCCGAGGCAAACATCATCAAGCTGCCGAACATCTCGGCATCCATCCCGCAGCTCAAGGCCGCAATCGCGGAGCTGCAGCAGCAGGGCTACGACATCCCCGACTACCCGGATGAGCCGCAGACGATCGAGCAGAAGGACGTGCGAGCTCGGTACGACCGCATCAAGGGCTCCGCCGTTAACCCCGTGCTGCGCGAGGGTAACAGTGACCGTCGCGCGCCGCTGTCGGTCAAGAACTACGCCCGCAAGCACCCTCACCGCAACAAGCCGTTCCCCGACGGATCGAAGACCCGTGTGGCCACGATGGGTCACGACGACTTCAAGAGCAACGAGAAGTCCTGGGTGGCTGCCCATGACGACGTCCTCTCCATCCGGCACGTGGCTGCCGACGGCACCGTGACGGTACTCAAGGAAGGGCTGAAGGTGCTCCCGCGCGAGATCATCGACGCGACCTTCCTCTCGGCATCCGCGCTGGACGCCTTCCTCGCCGAGACGCTTGCCGAGGCATCCGCCGACGACGTGCTGTACTCCGTGCACCTCAAGGCCACCATGATGAAGGTCAGCGACCCGATCATCTTCGGGCACGTTGTGAAGACCTACTTCGCCGATGTCTTCGACCGCTACGGCGACACGCTCGCGGCGGCAGGCCTGACCCCCAACAACGGTCTCGGTTCGATCCTCGCGGGCCTTCCCGGGCTCGACGGCGCAGATGAGATCACGGCCGCGATCGATGCCGATCTCGAGCGCGGACCGCGCCTGTCGTACGTGAACTCCGACAAGGGCATCACGAACCTCCACGTCCCCTCGGATGTCATCGTCGATGCGTCGATGCCCGCCCTCGTGCGCAACGGCGGCAAGCTGTGGGGCGTCGACGGCGGCGAAGACGACACGCTCGCGGTCATCCCGGACTCGTCCTACGCGGGGGTCTATCAGGCTGTCATCGACGATGTCATCGCCAACGGGCCGCTGGACCCCACCACGATCGGCACCGTGCCAAACGTCGGTCTCATGGCGCAGGCCGCCGAAGAGTACGGCAGCCACGACAAGACCTTCGAGATCGCCTCGGACGGGCTCGTGCAGGTGCTCGACTCGTCAGGTGAGGTGCTGCTGGAGCACGAGGTCGGCGCCGGCGACATCTGGCGCGCGACGCAGACCAAGCACATCGCCGTCATGGACTGGGTCAAGCTGGCCGTAACCCGCGCCCGGGCTACCGGCTCGCCGGCGGTGTTCTGGCTCGACGTCAACCGCTCGCACGATGCCCAACTAATCGCCAAGGTTCACCAGGGTCTTGCGCTGCTGGACACGAAGGGCGTTCAGATCAGCATCCTTTCGCCCGAAGAGGCGACCCGCTACACGCTGGCCCGGATGCGCCACGGCCTGGACACCATCTCGGTCACCGGCAACGTCCTGCGCGACTATCTCACCGACCTGTTCCCGATCCTCGAGGTCGGCACGAGCGCCAAGATGCTCTCGATTGTTCCGCTGCTCGCGGGTGGCGGACTGTTCGAGACGGGCGCGGGCGGCTCTGCCCCGAAGCATGTGCAGCAGCTCCTGAGCGAGAACTACCTGCGCTGGGACTCGCTCGGCGAGTTCTTCGCGATCGCGGCATCGCTCGAGCACCTCTCGGAGACGACGGGCAACGCCCGTGCGAAGATCCTGGCCGACACCCTGGATGCCGCCACCGGAACGTTCCTCGAGAACGACAAGTCCCCGGGGCGCGCGCTGGGCACGATCGATAATCGCGGCAGCCACTTCTACCTCGCGCTCTACTGGGTGCAGGAGCTTGCGAAGCAGACCGAGGATCCCGAGCTTGCGGCGATCTTCGCGCCGATCGCTGAGAAGCTGACGGCTGACGAGGATCAGATCGTCGCAGAGCTGAACGGTGTGCAGGGCTCTCCCGTGGAGATCGGCGGTTACTACCGTCCGAATGGCGAGCTCGTCGACGAGGTCATGCGCCCGTCGGCCACCCTCAACGCCGTCATCGACGCATTGCGCTGACCTCGGACCTGGTTGCGCGGCGGCCTGCGCTGCTCCTTCAGTCGCGCCGTGGCGCGGTTGGCGCGGCGCCGCACCCGCACGACGGCGCGACTGAAGGAAATGGGCTTGGCGGCATGGCCGGGCCCACGCGTTCGGCCCCGGGACCATTGGGTCGCGCCGTGCTGCGGCCCTGGGGGTGCGGCCCTCGCAGATTGTCGCGACTGACGTGTCGGGGATTCCGGTTCTGGGCGGTTGGGTCGCGCGTCACGAGGACGTCGGCTCCGCGTCCGAGTCAGAATCCGGCGCCGGACGGAGCTGAAGCGTGGGGGTGGATGCGGCGGCATCCACCCCCACGCGGCTCTGAGGACGCGCTCACGGTGGGTCGGCCACGCTGACGCGCCGGTGAAGCGGGTGGCCGTCGTCGAGGTGGGCGAGCGCAGTCGCGCCATCCAGACCCGTGCCGCGCGCGGCGATGATGCCGTCGTCGTATCCTGCATCGACGAGCTCCGCGAGAAACGCCTCCAGGAGTGGCTGCGAGCGGAAGGCGCCGCCAATGGCGCACACGTCAGGATGCGTCGAGGCCGGGCACCCGACCCGTTCGAGGGCGGTCACCGCGCTCAGCGCGAGCTCGCGGGCCGCGGCCCGAGTGATCCGCATCGCGACGGCATCGTCGTGCGCGAGACGTGCGACGTCCTCCGCGAAGGCCGCGACGACCTGGATGCGATCGTCCGCGGTCTGGATCGCGATGTAGGCCTCCTCCAGTCTCGGCCACCGTTCGCGCACGACATCGGTAAGCGCGGTGCGCGGACCTCGTCCGTCGTGAGCGCGCATGACGCTCTCAAGCGCCTCGCGACCGATCCAATAGCCGCTGCCGGCGTCGCCCATGATGTTGCCCCAGCCGTCGACCCGGGCGACCTCTTGCGCTCCGACGGCGAGCGTCACCACGCCGGTCCCGGCCGCCACGACGGCGCCGCACCGGTCGCCGATCGCGCCGAGGAAGGATGTGATCGAGTCGTGCGCGAGGATGACGTGCTCGGCACCGGTCCCCTGCAGCAGGCCGAGGAGCACGTCCGGTGCCGTGTCGGCGTCGGTGAGACCCGACACGCCGGCGGTGACGATGGCGCCATCGTCGGGCGGCAGCGTCGCCAGCGCCCCCCGCATGACCCGTGCGAGCTGCGGAAGCAGTGCCTCGTGCGTGCGTATGCCCGGCCAGGCATACTCCTGCGCACCCGTCGCGGTCACGACGCGGACCTTCATGGACGTCTGTCCCGCGTCGACGGCGACGACGTTGCGGCTCACCTCGCCTCTCCCTTGCTCATCGCGCCGTAGACGTCCCGGAGGAACGCGCCCGCGGGCTTGCCCCAGGGGCAGTAGTCGTCGTTGCTCGCCGCGTCCGCGGCGGAGTACAGCCGTGCGGGCCAGTCCCACAGCATCCACCCCGAGACCCACGTCCGCTCTCGGCAGTGCGCGAACATCGCCTCGTAGTACCGCAACTGCTCCTCACCCGACGGTGCGCCGGCGAGCGTCCAGTCGTTCGGGCGCTGAGCCGAGCCCTCGCGGCTCGGGCATCCCGCCTCCATGAAGAGGAAGGGCTTGTCGTGGCGGTCGACGACGGCCTTGATCCGATCCAGCTGCGCCTCCCACTCGTCGATCGGGTAGTAGCCGCTCGACGAGATCACGTCCACGGCGTCCCACCAGGTCAGACGATCCTCCTGGTACTTGTCGCAGTTGTAGGTGATGAGCCCCGAGTAGACCTCGCGCACCTCGGCGATGAGCCGGCGCCACTGCGCGTCCTGCGCGTCGGCGCGCACCATCTCGCAGCCGACACAGAGCATCTCACAGTCCTCGGCGGCCGCCAGACGCGCCGCGTGCAGGATGAACGCGCGGTAGGAGGCGAACCACTCGTCCCAGGTGGGCTCGCCGGGAACGTCCGGCCAGAGGAATCCGATGTGCGCGCGCCACGAGCCGTCGGCGCAGTTCACCACGGGCTTGAGGCACACGCGCATGCCCGACGACTTGGCCTCCCGGATCGCCCAGACGATCTCGGCGTCGGTGACCGTGGGCGCCTCCGAGAACGGGATCTCGGTGTCGAACGGCGTCGCCTGCACGGACGCATACGCGATGGCCGCCCAGGTGACGTTCGTGTCCGCCATCGCGCGCATCGACGACTCGGCCTCGGGGGTCGCCCACGTCCCCCGCGTGCCGACCCAGCCCCAGGTCATGCCGCAGACCGGTGCGGCGAAGCCGGCGCTCATCGCGTCACCAGCTGATTCGTGCTGCGCAGCACCCGCGGGTCGGCGAGGGCGCCGGCATCCAGCTCTCCGCCGTGGCGGATGCGCACGCGAGCGCTCTCGCCCGGGAGCAGGGTCAGCAGTCCCTCGTCGGCCACGGCGTCGGGGAGCACCTTGTCGGCCAGCAGCGTGACGTCCCGCGCGAGCCCGGCCGCCGTGATCGTCACCTCCGTGCCCCCGTCCATCGGCGCCGCCGTGAGGGTCAGCCGGGGGTCGCCGAGCTCGCTGTCGCGCGCCTCGGCGAAGTACCACCAGCCCCGGATGTCGTCGGCCTCCGCGACGAGGAGCTCTCCGGGCGCATGGTCGGGCGTCGCGATGCCCAGATCGATCGGGACCGTGACGCTGCCGCGCGCCGGCACATCGACGGACGCGGTCTGGGTCGCGCGCTCACTGCCGTCGAATCCGAGCCTGCGCACGCGCACCACGGACGTCCAGGCGGCGGAAGTGTCGTTGCCCAGGACGACCGCGAGCCCCTCGTCGCGCGGCTGGATCGAGGCCACCCGCGGCGCGAACGCGTTCCGCAGCGCATGGAAGAGCGGCTTCGGCCGCTCGTCGCCGTCGATCGCCGCCCACGAGGTGACGGGCCAGCAGTCGTTGAGCTGCCAGACGATGGCGCCCATCGTGCGCGGAGCCCAGGAGCGGAAGTGATCCAGCGCCGTCCGCACCGCGACGGCCTGGTTGAGCTGCATCCCCCAGTGCCACGTCTCCATGTCGTCGGGCACCCGCAGATGGGGCACGAGTCCCGACGCGAGCTTGACGTTGCCCTCCATCGCCTTCTGGTGCACGATCATCCCGGGCGACTCGGGGGTCAGCGGGTCGTCGGCGATCGATCGCGTCAGCGTCGACCAGGTCGGAGGGCCCTGCCACCCGAACTCCGCGACGAAGCGCGGGCGGTGCTCGCGATAGGTGAGCCAGTCGCGTCGGTTCCACTGCTCCCACAGGTGCATGGAGCCGTGTTCCTCGGCATTCGGATGCTGCCCGCCCGGGCTGAACGGACTGCCCGGCGCATAGGGGACGTGCGGTGCCAGCTCCGAGACGAGGCGCGGGAAGAGCTCGTGATAGTAGAACGCGCCCCACGTGCGACCGTCGAGCCGCTCCTTCCAGCCCCAGTCCTCGAAGCCCCACAGGTTCTCGTTGTTGCCCGTGAGGAGCACGAGGGAGGCGTGGTGGGCGAGCCGCACGACGTTCTCGCGCGCCTCGGCCTCGATCTCGGAGCGGAGGGGCTCCTCCTCGGGGTAGGCGGCGCAAGCGAAGAGGAGGTCCTGCCAGGCGAGGAGTCCGAGTTCGTCGCAGAGCTCGTAGAAGTCGTCGTTCTCGTAGATCCCGCCGCCCCACACCCGGATCAGGTTGAGGTTGGCGTCCACCGCCTGGTGCAGCCGCCTCTCGTAGCGCGCGCGATCGACGCGCACCGGGAGGGCGTCATCCGGGATCCAGTTCGCACCCTTGACGAAGACCGGCTGACCGTTCACGACAAGAGTGAACGGCGTCCCCTCCTCGTCGGGGGTCGTCTCCCATTCGACGGTGCGGAAGCCCACGCGGCGCGAGGTCCGATCGAGCACGTCCTCGTCGTGCAGCGCGACGGACAGGTCGTACAGGGGCTGCGTGCCGTAGCCGACGGGCCACCATCGCTCGACGTCGGCGACCGCGACCTCGAGGTGTGCGCATCCGTCGACCACGGGAGCTGCGACGTGCGCTCCGGCGACGTCGACCGACACCTGGAGCGGCGCCTCGTCGCCCGGCTCCCGCTCGACGCGCACGTCGACGACGACACGGCCGTCGGAGTCGCCGTCGGGGAGCGCGGCGACCCGCACCTCGGCGAGCCGCGCCCGCGACCAGGACTCGAGCCGCACCGGCTTCCAGATGCCGCTCGTGAACGTCGCGATGCCCCAGTCCCACCCGAAGTTGCAGGCGGACTTGCGGATCGCCTCGTACGGCAGGGGATACGGGCGGGGGCGCGGGCCGAGCGCCACGCTCTGGGCGTTCGCGTATCGCACCGGCGAGCGGAATCTCACCTCCAGCTCGTTCGCGCCCTCGCGGATGACGCCGTCGACGGCGAGCCGGTAGGAGCGGTGCTGGTTCGCCGTCTCGGCGAGCACCCGGCCGTTCAGCACGACCGTGGCGACCGTGTCGAGCCCGTCGAAGACGAGGTCGTGCCGGGCGGCCCCGTCGGGGGACCAGTCGAAGGAGGTGCGATACGTCCAGTCGACCAGTCCGATCCAGGCCAGTAGCGCCTCGTTGTCGTCGAGGTACGGGTCGGGGATGAGGCCGGCGGCGAGCAGATCGGTGTGCACGCACCCGGGGACGGCGGCCGGCACGGTCGCGCCGGCGACCGGGTCGGGGGCGGGACCGCCCGAGGCCCGGAGGGTCCATCCCGAGTGGAGGGGACGTGCGATCACTTGACTGCTCCCGTCGTGAGTCCACGGTAGATGAAGCGCTGAAGCAGCAGGAACGCGATCAGAGTCGGCACGATCACGAGGATCGTGCCGGCGGCGATGATCTCCCAGTGCGCGCCGAAGGGTCCCTTGAACCGGAACAGCGAGGTGGAGATCAGACCGCGGCTGGGAAGGTAGAGGAACGGGAGATAGAACTCGTTGTAGATCGCTATCCCCTTGATGATCACGACGGTCGCGATCGCGGGCTTGAGCAGGGGAAGGATGACGCGCCAGTAGATCGTCCACCGGTTCGCGCCGTCGATCATCGCGGCCTCGTCGAGAGAGGTCGGAATGGACTGCATGAACTGGATGAAGATGTAGATCGAGATGATGTCGGTCCCCATGAACAGCAGAATCAGCGCCCACATCGTGTTGTAGAGGCCGAGCCCGTTGATGATCTGGAACGTCGCGACCTGGCTGGTCACGCCCGGGATCAGCGTGGCGATCAGGAACAGCGCGACGATCAGGAACTTGCCGCGGAACTGGAAGCGGTCGATCGCGTAGGCGGCCATCGTGCCGATGAGGATGGTGCCGACGAGCGAGATGGCGAGCACGATGGTCGTGTTGATGAAGCCCTCGACCATTCCGCCGTCCTCGAAGGCGACGACGTAGTTCTCCAGGTTGAACCAGCTGGAGGGCGGGTCGAAGGGTCCGGTCTGCCCGAACTCGGCCGAGGTCTTGAAGCTCGCGATGAAGACCACCGTCAGCGGGAGGATGGTCACGAGCACGCCCAGCATGAGCGACACGTACTTGACGGTGCTTCCCGAGAGTCGCGAGAGCAGGATGCTGCGGTCGCTGCGGATCGGCGTGCTCATGTCAGGTCCACCTTCTCGTCGGGGAACACTCTTCGCTGCACCCAGGTGATCACCAGCACGATGACCAGCAGGACGATCGCCATGGCGCTCGCCAGGCCCACCTGTCGGAAGGTGAACGCGGTCTGCAGGGTCTGGATGACGAAGGTGGAGGTCCCGTTGGCGCCACCGGTCATGATGAAGGGGATCTCGAAGACCGAGAGGCTGCCCGCGATGGCGAGGATGAAGCTGAGCCCGATGATCCGGCGGATGCCCGGGAAGGTCAGAGCCCAGAACTGCTGCCACTTGTTCGCGCCGTCGATGTCGGCGGCCTCGTACTGCTCGTGGGGGATGGACTGCATGGCGCCGAGGAAGAGCACGAAGTTCAGGCCCGTGTAGCGCCATACGCTGGTCGCGGCCAGCGAGTAGTTGGCGATCTCGGGGTTGCCGAGCCACTGCGGCGGACTCGTGACTCCGAACCACGAGAGGAAGGCGTCGAGCGTGCCGCCCGGCTGGAAGAGGTAGAGGAAGACGAACCCGATGGCCACGCCGTTGATGAGGTACGGGAAGAACAGCACGCCCCGGAAGAAGTTGGAGAATCGGGTCGAGTTCGACAGCAGCGCCGCGAAATAGAGCGCGATCGCCATCTGGACGAAGGACCCGACGAAGTAGTAGACGCTGACGAAGAAGACGCCGAAGATGCGCGGATCGGTGAAGACGGCGACGTAGTTGTCGAGCCCGATGAAGTTCTGCTCCTTGTCGATGCCGTCCCAGTCGGTGAGGCTGTACCAGACCATGTTCGCGGCGGGCAGGTACGTCAGCAGCAGGAGCAGCGCGAGAGCGGCCGCGATGAACAGGTATGGCGTGAGACGTTCCACGATGCTGCGGCCGGCCGGCGCTCCGGTCGCGCGGGTGGCGCGCGCCCGCGACCGGAACAGGCGTCGCGTCGGACGCTCATGGGTCATCGGCCCGGTCACGCCGGTGGTCTCTGGTCCTGCGGTGGACATCGACATTGTCAGTCAGGCTCCTCGATGGTCTCCCGCGGGCGCCGCTCGGGTGCGGCTCCCCGCGGGAGAGGGCGGTTGCGGGTGCTCAGCCCACCTGGGCGATCGCGTCAGTCCATCGCTGGTTGAGCTCGTCGAAGTAGCTCTGCTTGTCACCCGGGGCCGCGCCGCGAGCGATGTCGATGAGCTTCTGCCGGTAGATGTTGCCCCAGATGTCGATCTGTGCCGCGTCCGCGATGTTGTTGAACAGCGCCTCCTCGCCCGCGGGTGCGGGGTTGAGCTCCATCAGCTGCACGCCTTCGTCGGTGAGACCGGCGAGGTTGTCGGGCAGTGGGTCGGCCAGCAGGGCCGAGACCATGCCCTGAGTGTCGGTGAACCCCGAGTCCTCCAGCAGGAAGTCGATCCACGCCTTGGCGGCCGGCTTCACGTCGGAGTGCACGTTGATGCCGAGGTTGTAGTCCCCGCCGACCACCGCGTACTGCTCGCCGTCCGGAGCCGTGGCCGGGAACGTCATGTATCCGACGACGGACGGGTCGATGCCGTTGTCCTCTGCCGCGCCCTGCAACTGTGAGATCGCCCACGATCCGAGGGCCATCGCGGCGATCTTGCCCGTCGCGAAGTCGACCTTCGACTGCTCCCAGTTGGTCGTGAGTGGATCTTCCTCGGTGAGTCTAGCCGCCACCGAGTCGTAGATCAGCGAGTCGATCGCATAGATGTCGGTGTCGTTGGTCCACGGGGTGTCGTCGTGCGCCATGTCATTCTGCGCGTCGGGGTTGCCGGTGATCGCGCCGATGTTCCCGGACCACTGGCTCAGCGGCCACCCGTCCTTGTAGTTCGTGTAGAGCGGAATCGCGTCGGTGTTCTCCTTGATCTTGGCGAGCGCGTCCAGCCACTCGTCCTCCGTCTTGGGGAGCGCGGTGATGCCGGCCTGCTCGAACACGTCCGTGTTGTACACGATGCCGTTCGCGTTGCCGCCGAGCGCCAGGCCGTACTGGACTCCCTCATAGCTCTTCGGCGCGAGGAAGCGATAGGTGTCGGCGAGCTCGTCGGTCTGGCCGAGCGGCTCGAAGAAGTCCGAGAACTGGTCGGGAAGCACGCTGTTCGGGATGCCGAGCACGTCGCCGTAGTTGTCGGTGCTCAGGCGCGTGCGCATCTCGCCTTCGTAGTCGGTGATGCCCTCGAACGTGACGGTGGCATCGGGGTACATCTCGTGGAACTGAGCAGCGTATTCGTCGAACGTGCCGTCCTGGATGAGGTCGGTGCGCCACGTGACGAACGTCACGTCGCCGGACACGTCTCCGTCGGTGCCCTCGGTCGAGTTGCCGCCGCCGCTCCCTGAGCATCCGGTCAGCACGAGTCCCGTCGCCGCCAATCCCGCGGCAACGGTCCAGATCTTTCTTGCCATGGTCGTTTCTCCTCTTCGGTTCACCCTTGAAGCGATGAGCGGCGCCGCCGCGCTGCCGTTATTTCGCGCCCACACTAGGGGCCGGAGAGCGCCTTTGCAAGGACATATGACAACGCTGTCTTTTCTTGTCTGAGGATCTTCGCAGAACAAAAATATCCTTCTAAACAGGCATTTTCAGCGCACGACTAATTCGAAATGACCCGAAATGTCTCTGCGATGTCCATCGTCGTCATTTGGTGAACGAACTGCTAGCCTATCCGCGGGACGGAGGACGATGACGGTTCAACAACGCGCGACGCTCGATGATGTGGCCCGGCTTGCCGGGGTGAGCTCGAAGACCGTGTCCCGCGTCTTCACCCAGCGTGAGCTCGTCTCGCCGGAGACCGTCGAGCGCGTCCTAAGCGCAGCCAAGCGCCTGCGGTTCCGGCCGAACACCCTGGCGCGCGGCCTCAGACGCGGGGGCAGCACGAACGCCCTCGGCTTCATCATGGGCGAGTTGAGCAACCCTTTCTACTACAAGGTCGCCTCGGGGATCGAGCGCGAGCTCGCCGACCAGGGCTATGCGCTCATCGTGGCCACCACCGACGACTCGCCCGAAGGCGAGGAGCGCGTCGCCGACGCGCTCCTCGCGCAGCGGATCGGGGCGCTCCTGATCATCCCCGTCTCCGACGACCAGTCCTATCTCGAGGGGGAGCGGCAGCTGGGCACTCCCGTCATCGCGATCGACCGACCGGCGCGCAACCTCGTCGCCGACTCGCTCGTGCTCGAGAACGGGAAGGGTACCTACGAGACGACGCGGCGCCTGCTCGCCCGCGGGCATCGCCGCATCGGCTATGTCTGCAACCCCGCCTCGGTATACACCCAGGCTGAGCGCCTCCGCGGCTTCCGGGACGCGATGGCCGCCGACGGGATCGCCGACACGAGCCCCTGGGAGCGCCTCGAGGACGATCTCTCGATTGCGCCGGACGTGATCGTGCGCGACCTCATGAGTTCGGAGAGTCCGCCGACGGCGCTCATCACGGGGAACAACCGCATGACCATCGGCGCACTCCGCGTGTTCCGCGAGCTCGGCATCATGGAATCGATGGCACTTGTGGGGTTCGATGACTTCGACACGGCTGATGTCATCGGCGTCACCGTCATCACCTATGACCCGGTCGAGCTCGGCCGGCAGGCGGCGCGTTTGGCGCTCGAGCGCATGCGGGATCCGGCCGGGTTCACCCAGCAGATTGCGCTGCCGACCTGGATCATCGAGCGAGGCACCGGCGAGAGGGCGCCACGGAACCAGGACGCGTGAACGCGATCGACGCGGACTCGCCGCTGCGCTGGGAGAAGCGGGAGAGATCGTCCTGACCGGCGCCTTCCTCCACGAGGTCGGCCTGCAGCTTCCGACGGTCTGGCCGCTGCAGGCGTTCGTGATCCACCTCGAGGCCGAGTGAGGGGTATGCCCCTCACTCGGCGGAGCGCTGCAGCAACGTCAGACGCGAGTAGGCTCCCTCCGCCCGCAGCAGTTCTTCGTGAGTGCCTGACTCGACGATACGGCCGTGCGAGATGACGACGATGCGATCCGCTCCACGCACCGTCGAGAGCCGGTGGGCGACGATGAGCGTCGTACGCCCGCGCCGCGCCCGGTCAAGAGCCTCGGTGACCTTCGACTCCGACTCCGCGTCCAGAGCGCTCGTGGCCTCGTCGAGTACCAGGATGCGCGGCTCGCGGACCAGGGCGCGCGCGATGGCGAGTCGCTGGCGTTGACCACCCGAGAGCCGCGATCCGCGTTCTCCGACGAGGGTGTCCAGGCCATCCGGCGAGTCGGCGATGACGTCCATCGCGTTGGCGTCGCGCAGGGCGTGGAGAATCTCCTCGTCGCTCAGATCGGTCGTGCCGTACGCGACGTTCTCCCGCACCGTGCCCGCCAGTAGCACCGTCTCCTGTGGAACGATCGAGACGGAGCGGCGCAGCGCGCGGAGGTCGAGCGTGGCGAGGTCCATCCCATCGATCCTCACCTGGCCTCTGGTAGGACGGACAAACCCGAGCACGATGTTCAGGATCGTCGACTTGCCCGATCCGGATGGCCCGACGAAGGCGACGGTCTGACCCGGTTCGATGCGGAATGAGACACCTTCGAGCGCCGCGACGTTGGCGCCGGGATACCGGACGGTGACGTCCTCCAGTGCGATCGCACCTGTCACACGGCCGGGGTCGCGCTGTCCCCGCGTGTCTTCGACATCGAGTTCCTCGGCGACATCGGCGACCGAGCGCATCGCATCCAGTCCCCGCGTCAGCAGCGGAGCGACGCTCATGAGCATGACCACAGCGTTCGTCAGCAATCCGAAGTACGTGCTCAGCAACACGACCTGGCCGGGGGTGATCGGCAGAGCGCCCGTCACTGCGAGAGTGGCGGCTCCGACCAGACAGATCAGTCCCAGCACCTGGTAAGAGATCCACGACATGGCTCCGAAGCGCCCGTTGAGAACGTCGAGTTGTCGTCCCGCCTCCCGCACCGACTCGGCACGGGCAGCGACCCGCGCGGTGGCGACATCTTCCAGTCCGTGGCCTCGGGTGATGGGAAGCAGCGCCGCCATCTCCGTCACCTGCGCCGAGAGAAGTTCGACCTCGCGGCGAAAGGCCTCGTTGCGCTCCGTTGCACGACGTCGGATGTAGGCCACGAGGCCAGCAGCCAGGGGGATCGCGAGCGCGAACACGAGCACGAAGGCGGGGACGTTGAATGCTGTGATCACGATCGCGCCCACGAGCGTCGCGGCGGCCGAGAGCACCGTGGGAAACAACTGCGCGAGCATGAGCTCGAGGTTCTCGACATCGCGGACGATCTTCGTCTGTACGACGGATGCGCTCTGGCGGTTGTGCACGCCGAACGAGAGCCTCTGGAGGCGAGCGGCCAGTCCCGTGCGCACCGTATACGCCAGGCTCCGGGTCGCGGCGCTGGTGATGCGGATGAAGATCATCTGGAATGGATAGTTGAGGATCAGCAGCACGAGAGCAAGACCCGCCCAGACGGTGATGTGCCAGAGCGGACCGCCGGCGACCACGATGTCGATGACCGCGGCCGTCACGGGCGGCAGCACCCACGTCGGGCTGTCCTTGATGACGAAGGCGCCAAGTGCGCCGCCCAGCGCCCAGCGATAGGGCCGCAGCAGGCGCAAGAGCGAGCGCAGCGGCCGTGCGCGTTCGACGTCGGCTGTGAGGACGGCCTCGGCGTCGACGAGCGGTATGCGGTCGGTCTGAGGGCTAGACACGCGCGTTCAGGAACGCGGTTTGAGCAAGCCACTGGTAGGCCTGGCCGCCCTCGTGCATGTTGTGGTGGTAGACGGAGATCGCCTTGTCCGCACCGGCGTAGTGGTTATAGGCAGCGAAGACCGTGGAGGGCGGGCACACCGGGTCGTGTAGTGCGACGGAGAACAGTGCCGGCGCCGTGGCGCGCTTGGCCAGGTTCACGACATCGAAGTAGGCCAGCGTATCGAAGACCCGCTCCTCAGCGCCGCGGTGGACGGACAGGTACCGCACGATCTCTTGGTATGGGTCCGCGTCGGTGAGGCCGACCGCCCGCTCGAAGTGGCTGAGAAAGGGCACATCCGGCATCGCGGCGACGAGCCCCGGGGTCAATCCGGCAGCCGCGATCGTAATGCCACCTCCCTGGCTGCCGCCGACCACCGCGACCCGGTCGGGATCGACCTGCGGAAGGGTGCGTACGGCATCCACCGCACGGACGGCGTCCGTGAACACCCGTCGGTAGTAGTAGTCCTCCGGGCGCTCGATGCCGCGTGTCATGAATCCGCTCGCGGAGGGACCGGTGCCGTGCGGGTCGGCGGTGGCCCCACCGCTGCCCCACATCGACCCCTGTCCGCGGGTATCCATGAGCAGATAGACATAGCCGGCCGAAACCCATCCGAGGCGCTCTACCGCGAGGCCGCGGCCACCGCCGTAGCCGTTGAACTCCACGACGGCCGGCAGCGGCCGCGAAGCCCCGGCGGGCGTGAGCATCCATGCCTTCACGGGGTCTCCCGCGAAGCCGGGGAACGTGACGTCGAAGACCTCGAACGCGCGCAACGGCGAGTCGGTCGCCTCGACGAGCGCCTCACCGCCGACCACGCGGGTCTCGTCGAGGGTCGTCGCCCAGAAGTCGTCGAAATCGGCGGGCTCCCTGACCGGAGGTCGGTAGCGCTCAAGCTCGTCGAGGGGCAGGTCGAATCTGGGCATGAGAACTCCGTGTGTGATTGTCGGCATGGCAACGATAGGCACCGCAGCCGGTCGCGGCAACACGCTGAACCCTCGGCTGTCCCTCACTGTCCTCCGCCATAGGGGAGAGCGAACATGAGTTTGATCTGGTCTTTCCTCATGCGCGTGGGCGCAGCGCGTCAAGCACTGTCCGGGGGATGTCCGCCGTGGGAAGGTGGCGGTCTGTTCCTTTTCCGCGTGGTAGCGCGGCGTCTGCGTCGCGTCCGGTGAGATGTAACGGTTTTGTAAACTGTCCATCCAAACCAGTCCACACGCTTGCGGATCTTTTGTTCGTAAGCTGTACTAACAAACATGACTGCATCGGAAGTGCAGCGCGGCTCTTCCACTGAATCCGCGCACACCCTCACGGCTCCCCGCGAGCAGTCTTCCGGTTCGACGGATGCTGTAGCGGGCGGCCACGCGACTGCGCAGCGCCGGGGTCTTCGCCGGGTCAAGGTGCTTCCCGAGCACGCCCGGGCCCACAATCGCTCGCTCGTACTGCAGACGCTGTTCCACGACGGCGCCATGAGCCGCGCCGATCTTTCTCGCGAGACGGGCCTCACCCGCGTCACGATCTCCGACCTCGTGGCCGAGCTCATCGGCGACGGCCTCGTGGCCGAGCTCGGCATCCGTGAAGCATCGGGCCCGGGCAAGCCCGCGATGGTCGTCGACCTTGACCGCGCAGGCCATCGGATCCTCGGGATCGACCTTTCGGGACCCGATACCTTCCTCGGCGCCATCCTGACCATCGACGGCGACATCGTCGCGCGCCACGAGGTGGCCGCGCCGCGCGGAGCAGAGGATGCCCGGGATGCCGTGATCGAGCTGGCCCGGCGCCTCGTCGCGGATGCGCACGCCCCGGTGCTCGGGGTCGGTGTCGGAGCCCCCGGTGTCGTCGACGACCGTGGCGTGATCTTGAGCGCACCGAACTTCGGGTGGACGCAGCTGCCACTGCGCAGCATCCTCGAGGAGGCGCTCGCCCTGCCGGTGCTCGTCGCCAACGACGCCAACGCCGCCGTCCTCGCCGAATACACCTTCGGCGGCGCTGGCGATGACGTCGTGCTCGTGAAGGTCGGGCGCGGTGTCGGTTCCGGACTCGTCTCTGCCGGTCAACCCATGCGCGGCGCGCACTTCGCCGCGGGGGAGATCGGTCACGTCACGGTCGGCACCGACGGCGGTCCTCAGTGCGCGTGCGGCAAGGTCGGATGCCTCGAGGCGTGGCTCTCGGTGCCCGCGCTGACCGCTCGCATGGCCGACGCCAAGACCCCCGCCGACCGTGACCAGCAGCTGCGCGACGCCGGTGAACGCCTCGGCATCGCCCTCGCGCCCATTGTCGGTGCGCTCGATGTGTCGGAGATCGTACTCTCCGGCCCCGATGAACTTCTCGCCGGACTTCTCGCAGAGGCCACCGTCGAGACGATCCGTACCCGCACACTCGCCCGGTTCCATGACGGCGTGCGCGTCCGGATGACAGCGCAAGGCCAGGACATCGTCCTGCGCGGCGCGGCTGTCATGGTCCTGTCAGGCCAGCTCGGGGTGTCGTGACCCGCACCCCATCCATCCCCCCCCGGATAGGTCGCCCGACCTCTTCCGAAACCAAGAGAAACACGAAGGAAGACACCATGAAAAAGACGCTCGGAGCCGTCGCCCTCGCGGGCGCCGCGGCTGTCGTGCTGGCCGGCTGCGCCGGCGGTGCCCCCGCGGAGCCCGAAACGGGCGACATCACGGTGTGGCTCGTCGGAGCTGACACGCCACAGACCGCTCGTGACTACCTGAAGCAGACCTTCGAGTCCGAGAACGAGGGGTGGACCCTCACGATCGAGGAGAAGACCTGGGCTGACGTGTCCGACACGTACACGGCCGCGCTGTCTTCCAACGACTCGCCCGATGTCGTCGAGGTCGGCAACACGCAGGCGCTCGGCTTCGCCGACGCTGGCCTGTTCCTCGACATCTCCGACATCCAGGAGCAGCTCGGCGGGTCTGATCTGCTTCCCGGTCTCGTCGAGGCTGGTACGTACGACGGCTCGCTGTACGCCGCGCCCTACTACGCGGGCGGCCGCATCGTCTTCTACAGCCCCATGATGGTCGACGAGGTCCCCGCGACCCTCGATGACTACGTGGCCGAGGGCGTCGCCATGACCACCGACACCGTCTCGGGCATCTATGCGCCCGGCAAGGACTGGTACAACGCGCTTCCCTACATCTGGGCCTACGGCGGCGAGATCGCCGTTCAGGACGGCGGCACCTGGGATGCGCAGTTCTCGAGCCCCGAGAGCCTCGAGGGTCTCAATCTCCTGCAGACCGTGTACGAGGATGCCACGGTCGCGCCGGCCGACGGCAACGAGCTGATGGCCAACATCGCGTTCTGCAACGGTGAAGCCGGGTTCATCTCGAGCCCCGCCTGGGCCGCCGGCAACCTGACCGGTGCGTGGCCGTGGGCTGATGACGATGCCGGGCAGAACTCCGAAGGCTGCCCCGACACCTACGCTGCCGACCTCGGCGCGTTCGCCCTGCCGGGCCTCGAGGCCGGCGAGACCGCCCCGATCTTCGCCGGTGGTTCCAACGTCGCTGTCGCCACCAAGAGCGCCGCACCGACGAAGGCCAAGGCTGCGCTGGAGATCATGCTCTCCGAGGACTACCAGAAGCTCCTCGCCGAGCAGGGCCTCACTCCCGGAATCATTTCGGCGGCCTCTGCGCTTCCGGACACCCCGATCGCCCAGGCGCAGGCTGCGGCCCTCGCCAACTCGAAGGGCACGCCCGCCAGCCCGAACTGGGCTGAGGTCGAAGCGGCTCAGATCATCCCCGATGCTCTGGTGCGCATCGCCCAAGGTGAGGACGTCGAGGCGGTAGCGACCGCCCTCGACGAGCAGATCGAGGCCATTCTCAACCAGTGATCGACGGATGCCGCCGCGCGGAGAGACCCGCGCGGCGGCACCCCGACCACGCGCCCGATGGCTCCGTCCGATGCATGAACTCCCCGATTGTGCATCGAACCGAGTGATCGGACACCCCGTCCGCGATGATCGACGCACACCGTCGTTCGTCGTCCCCGCCATCACCCGAGACGTCGATCGCGTCCCCTCATCCGTCGCAGAAAGGAGGGATCGCCGTGACCACCACCCTCATCGCACCGCCGGCCGCCGATGCGCCGCCGCCGCCGGACCGTATCGCTGACCGCGTGAAGCGCAGAAGCCGCCGCGAAGCCCGCAACGCCTGGGGCCTGCTGACGCCGGCTCTCATCGTGATCGGGGTGATGACGATCTACCCCGCCGTCTTGATGGTCGTGCAGTCCTTCACGGACTACACCGTCAAGAACAAGGTCCAGGGCACCTGGCCGAACTTCGTCGGCTTCGAGAACTACATCGATCTGTTCACGACATCCGATTTCCCCGCCGTCCTCATGCGCAGCCTCGGGATCATGGTCGTGCTCACGGTCCTGAACCTCAGTCTCGGCATTCTCGTCGCCGTCCTCATGGTGCGCCTGAGCCGCGCGTGGCGGATCGTCGTTTCCATCGGCCTCCTGGTCGCGTGGGCGATGCCGCCCCTGACCGCGACTGTCGTGTGGGGCTGGATCTTCGACACGCAGTACGGCCTCGTGAACGCCACGCTCAACGCGCTCACCGGTACCGAGAACTGGACGAACCACTCGTGGCTGCTCAACCCGTGGTCCTTCTTCATGGTCCTGACGATCATCGTCGTGTGGCAGTCCGTGCCGTTCGTGGCCTTCACGACCTACGCCGCGCTCGGACAGGTGCCCGACGAGGTGCTCGAAGCGGCGTCGCTGGACGGCGCAACAGGATGGTCGCGATTCCGTCTCATCGTGTTTCCGTACCTGCGGAGCGTCCTGACTGTCGTGCTCGTGTTGCAGATCATCTGGAACCTCCGCATCTTCACGCAGGTGTACGCGCTGCAAAGCCGCGGGGACTGGCCTCCGAGACGAACGTCCTGGGGACCTACCTGTTCCGGCAGGGTGTCGGCGAGTTCGGTGCCACCGCGGCGATCGGTGTCGTCATGGTCATCTTGCTGCTCATCCTCTCCTGGGGATACGTGCGCACGACGCTCAAGGAGGAGGAGCTGTGAGCACCCAGATCACCCCCGCCACCCAGCTCGGCACGATCGGCATCGACGACGAGCCCCGCATCCGTCCGCGCGGCGCGCGTTCTCCGAGGCGAGAGGGACTGCGCAGGCCCAGCCCCCGCAAGGTTCTGACGCGCACGTTCCTGAACATCGCGGCAGCTGTCGTCTTCGTGATGTCGGTGTTCCCGGTCTACTGGATGGTGAACATGTCGTTCACGCCCACGAACGAGATCATCAGCCGCGACCCCAGCTTCGTCCCGCTCGACTTCACGCTCGAGAACTACATCACGGCCTGGACGCGCGAGGCAGCTCCCGGCCAGACGGACTTCCCGCACGCGCTCGGCACCACCGTGACGGTCACGATCGGCGTCCTCATCGTCACGCTGCTGTTCGCCTTCCTCGCCTCCGTCGCCGTCGCGCGCTTCCGGTTCGGCGGCAAGCGCGGATTCATCGTTGCCGTGCTGGTGGTGCAGATGATCCCCGGCGAGGCGATGATGTTCACGATCTACGGAATGATCGACGACTGGCACCTCATGAACACCCTCCTGGGCCTGGGCATCGTCTACACCGCCGCCGTGATCCCGTTCACCATCTGGACGCTCCGTGGGTTCGTCGCGGGAGTTCCGGCCGACCTCGAAGAGGCAGCCATGATCGATGGCTGCACCAAGTCCCAGGCGTTCTGGAAGGTCACCTTCCCGCTTCTGGCACCCGGCCTCGTGGCCACGGGGATCTTCGCGTTCATCCAGTCGTGGAACGAGTTCACGATGGCCCTGCTCATGATGAAGGGCTACAACCTCACGCTGATGCCGTGGCTGAACGCCTTCCAGTCCTCGTCGGTCGGCGGTGCCGTGAACTGGGGCGCGGTGATGGCCGGATCCACCCTGATCGCCCTCCCGGTGGTCATCTTCTTCCTCATCGTCCAGGGTCGGATGACCGGTGGACTCGTCGCCGGAGCGGTCAAGGGCTGATGAACATGTGCACCACCCACCGCCCACCGATCGGGGGCGGGCGATGAGACTCGGCCTCGACGTCGGAGGGACCAAGACTGACGCTGTCGCGATGGCCCCGAACGGAACAATCGTCGCCCGCGCGCGCCTCGCGACAGGGTGGGGAGCGGATGCCGTCGTGCGGACGATCCTCGACGCCGTCGCCGCGCTACGGGCCGACCCCGCGCTCGCGGCGGCCGATATCCGCTCGGTCGGGATCGGCATCCCCGGCCGGATCGAACCGGGCTCGGGGCGGGTCGAACACGCCGTCAACCTCGGTGTCGAAACGCTCGACCTCGCCGCAGCCGTGGCGCCCGTGCTCGGCGTTGCTGTGCGTGTCGAGAACGACGTCAAGGCTGCTGCGCTGGGTGCAGCCTCGTTGCGGGGTGCGGCACAGTCCATGGGGTACCTGAACCTCGGCACGGGGATCGCGGCCGCCATCGTGACCGACGGCGCCCTGTGGCGCGGTGCGCGCGGCGGTGCGGGAGAGATCGGGCATCTGTCGATCGACCCGGCAGGCCCCGTGTGCCGGTGCGGCCAACGCGGCTGCATCGAGGCGCTCGCCGGCGGCGGCGCGGTCTCGGCCCGCTGGGGCAAGCCGGGGGCGCTGCCGATCCGGGACGTGTTCGACGCTGCCGACGCCGGTGATCCGGTGGCCGTGCGCCTGCGCACCGACCTTGCCCGAGGCGTTGCTGCCGCCATCCGTGTCCTCGTGCTCACGGCGGATGTCGACACCGTCGTCCTCGGAGGTGGCATCACGACTCTGGGCACCCGCCTGCAGGGCGAGGTGGCCGCTCACCTGGACGCGAGCGCCCGGGAGTCCGCGTTCCTGCGATCGCTCCAACTGGTTGCTCGCGTCGAGATCCTTCCCGTCGGTGCCCCCGCCGCCGCGCTCGGAGCCGCCCTCATCGGCGCCGAAGCGGCGGGCGAGAGAGAGGTCGTATCCCGTGGCTGAAGTCATCATCGTTCCCAGGTCTGCGGAGGGCGGGAACCTGGTCGCGAGCGAGATCGCGCGGCGCATCCGCGCCACCCCCGATCTTGTGCTGGGGCTGGCGACCGGGTCGACGCCGCTCCCGGTCTACGAGGCGCTACGCCCCGCGCTCGCCGAAGTCGACGTGTCAGGCGTTCGCGGATTCGCGCTCGACGAGTATGTGGGGCTCGATCCCGCGCACCCGCAGAGCTACCGGTCGGTCATCGCGCGGGAAGTGGTCGAGCCGCTGGGACTGGACCCTGCGCGCATCCGAGTCCCCGATGGGCGCCTCGACGGGATCGCGCACGCCGGCGAGGTCTACGAGGCAGCGATCATGGATGCCGGTGGCATCGCTCTGCAGATCCTGGGGATCGGCACCGACGGTCATATTGGTTTCAACGAACCGGGCTCGTCGTTCGCCTCCCGCACGCGTGTCAAGACGCTCACCGAACAGACGCGCGCCGACAACGCGCGCTTCTTCGCCTCGCCGGACGAGGTGCCAATGCACTGCATCACGCAGGGGCTCGGCACGATCCTTGAGGCAGGCCAACTCGTGCTCCTCGCCTTCGGGAGGTCCAAGGCGGCAGCCCTCGCGGCAGCCGTCGAGGGCCCGGTGTCAGCATCCGTTCCCGGTTCGGCGATTCAGCTCCACCCTCACGTCACGGTGGTTGTCGACGAGGATGCTGCAGCCGAGCTCACCCGCGCGGACTACTACCGCTACGCCTACGCGAACAAGCCGACCTGGCAGGGTCTCTAGGCCGAGCGCTCCGCGCCTGGCAGGGTCTCTAGGCCGAGCGCTCCGCGCCTCGCAGGGCCTGTAGGTCGAGCGCTGCGCGCCGGCAGGGTCTATACGTCGACGTCTGCCACGCCGCTCCAGGCGACGCGGATGAGGTGCGTGCGGCTGAGAGGTGCCAGCGGCGTCGACGCCACGTCGTCCTCGGTGATCCACCGCAGCTCCGCGATCTCGGCGCTCGCCTGCGCGTGCGCCTCGCCGACCCGCAGCAGATATGCATCCGCCACCACGCGATGCCCCGGCTCATTGGCGGCGGCCTCTTCGAACCGGCCGAGCGCGACGAGGTCTTCGACCGCGGCACGGATGCCGGTCTCTTCCGCGACCTCACGGAGGACGGCATCCGTCGCGCTCTCGCCCGGGTCGGGCTTTCCGCCCGGTTGTTGAAAGACGACAGCGCCGTGCTTGCGGACGATCAGCGCGCGACCATCGGTGGACACGATCACCGCCGCGCTCACGTGTACGACGCCGCTCACGTTGCGAACACCTTGCCGGGGTTGAGGATCCCCTGCGGATCGAACACGCGAGCGATCTGGCGCTGCAGCTCCCACTGGTCATCCCCGAGCTCGTCGGCAAGCCACCGGCGCTTGAGAGCCCCGATACCGTGCTCGCCGGTGAGCGTGCCGCCGAGATCGAGT
Source organism: Microbacterium schleiferi (assembly GCF_015565955.1). NCBI lineage: Bacteria > Bacillati > Actinomycetota > Actinomycetes > Micrococcales > Microbacteriaceae > Microbacterium > Microbacterium schleiferi. Next base: position 685,238 of record NZ_CP064760.1, read on the forward strand.
GCCGCGTGGAACAGCTCGTCGGCGGCCTCCCAGATCACGGCGGGGACGTCCGGGCCGTCGAAGATGAAGTTCGGATGCAGGTTCCCGTCGCCCGCATGCGCGACCGTGGGGATCACGAGACCGTAGCGGCGCTCGATCTCTGCGATGCGCGTGAACATCGCGGCCAGCGCGGAGCGTGGAACCGAAACGTCCTCGATGAGCGTCGTGCCGAGCCGAGCCATCGCCGGGTGCATCGACCTCCGGATCGCGAGGAGCCGTTCGCCCTCCGTGGGATCCGTCGACACCGCGACCCGGCCACCTGCCGCTTCGAGCACCGTGGCAATCGCCGCCGCGTCTGCTGCTGCGGCGACCCCGTCGGTCTGGACCGTCACGTGTGCCTCGCCCGGCGTCGGTGTCGCAAGGCCCAGAAGGTCGTGGATGGCGGCCAGCGACGCGGCGTCGAGCAGCTCCATGATCGCCGGCTGCAGCCCCGCCGCGGTGACGGCGCTGCACGCGCTCGCGGCGGTCCCGACATCCGTGAAGGTCGCCGCGATGGTGCACACCGCGCCGCGCGTGAGCCGCCGGAGTTTGAGGGTGGCACCGACAACGACACCGAGGATGCCTTCCGAACCGATCACGAGAGAGGTGAGGTCAAGGCCGGTCACACCCTTGACCGTGCGGTGCCCGAGGCGCAACAGTCGGCCGTCGGCCAGGACGAGGTCGACGCCGAGGACGGCATCGCGCACCACGCCGTACTTCGCGCACAAGAGGCCCCCGGCGCCGGTGGCGATGTTCCCGCCGACAGTGGAGATGTCGCGGCTGGCGGGATCCGGTGCCCACCACAGGCCGTGCTCGGCGAGCGCGCGGTTCAGGTCGGCGTTGAGGATGCCGGGCTCGACGACGGCGAGCAGGTCATCGGGGCGCACCTCCAGGATGCGGTCCATCGCGCGGAGCGAGAGGGCGATTTCGCCCGGCCCGGCGTTCGCGCCGCCGGCAAGTCCTGTCCCGGCGCCGCGAGTGACGACGGGTGTACCCGTGCCCGAGGCGATGCGCAATGTTGCCTGCACGTCGCTCACCGTGCGCGCGTGCACGACAGCGAGCGGCCGGCCCGTGCTGGCATGGCCGGACTTGTCGGCGCGCGCAGCCTCGAGGGAGGCATCCGTCGTGTCGAGCGCGTCGCCGAGCTCGGCGCGCAGCTGCGCGAGGACCTCCCGGTCGCTCATGCCAACCGGCGGCGCCCGGAGAGGACACCGACCGTCACGGCGATGACCCCGAAGATCAGGCCTACCCAGATCAGGCCGACGCTCCACCACGCGATCGTCGCCGAGACGTAGACGAGAAGCTCGACCACGGCCCGCAGGAACGGGTGGACGACGATCACGGCGCGGGGAGAAACGAACAGGGCCCATAGCAGGATGGCGACCAGGGGCGCGCCGATGCCGATGACGATGTTCCACGGGAGCGGCCAGGCAGCGAACCCCCAGAACGCGAGAGTCCCGAACGCGAACAGCTCACAGAGGACGGCGAGAACGTCGACCGCGCTCAGCGCTGGGCGCGTTCCCGCGGGCACGCCGGTCGGGGTCGCTGATTCGGGCATGCCCCCAGTCTAGGCCGCGTGAATGTGGGCGCATCTGGTCGCTGGTGCGGCAGAAGGTGGGCCCGAATTGTCGCTTCTGAGCCGGGAGGCGACGGTTCGCGCCCACTCTTCCCGGACTCAGCGCACGCGGCGGCCCTCAAGCCACACCGCTCGCGGTTCGAGGCGGGAATCCAGCAGCACAGCGTCGGCCACGGAGCCCGTGCGCAGGCTACCGTGGCGGACCTCGATGCCGATCGCGGCGGCCGGGACGCGGGTGAGTGCGTCGACAGCCGCGGGCAGTTCGACCCCGGCTGCGCGGGCCACGCGAAGCGCGGCATCCTGCGTCAGCGTCGACCCCGCGATCGTGTCTGTCCCCGCGAGGCGGGCGACCCCGGCGGCGACATCGACGTCCAGCTCACCCAGCACGTAGCGTCCGTCGTCGGCGCCGGCGGCTGCCATCGCGTCGGTGATCAGCGCAACGCGCCCCGGGGCCGCGGCGAAGAGCATCCGGATGAGCTCGGGATGCACGTGGACGCCATCCGCGATCACTTCGAGCGTCACGCGCGGGTCGGCGGTTGCGGCGGCGACCGGTCCGGGAGCGCGGTGGTGCAGGGGTGGCATCGCGTTGAACGCGTGGGTCAGGATGCTCGCGCCGGCCTCGAACGCCGCACGACTCGTCTCGACGTCGGCACCCGTATGACCGACCGCGACAGCCGCACCCGCCTCGCGAAAGGCGCGGATCGCGTCGCCCGCGCCCGGCAGTTCCGGCGCGAGGGTCACCTGCCGGATCGTGCCCGAGCCCGCGTTGAGCAGCGCCGCGAGGGCCTCAGGGGTTGCCGCTCGCAGCGTGCCCGGATCGTGTGCTCCCCGGTGGCCCGCATCGAGGAACGGCCCTTCGAGGTGGGAACCGAGGATGTCGGCATCCGTTCGTGTCAGCTGCGCGATGCGCTCGACCTGCGCCGTGAGGTGCCCGAGCGGCCCCGAGACGAGCGAGAGCACGGCCCGCGTCGTACCGTGCGTGAGGTGCAGGGCGCGGGCGCCACGGATGTCTGACTCGGAGCCCTCATACGAGAACCCGCCGCCGCCGTGGCCATGGATGTCGATGAACCCTGGCGCGAGAACGGCGCCAGCTCCTGCGACCTCCCGTGCATCGACCACCGTCGCCGTCGCTGACCGGGAACGCCAGTCGCCGCCGGTTCCGACGGCGGCGACGGCACCGTCGCGCATCTCGACCCAGGCGTCGCTGGTCTCGGCACCATCCGTGACTAGCCGGACGCCGTGGATGATCGTGCCCTCGGGCCCATGCGCGGAGGCATCCGGAGCGGTCACGATGCTCCCTCCCCGCTCCAGGGGATCTCGGCTGAGCGACGGAAGCGGATGCCGAGAGCGCTCCACAGCCCGTCGAGGGCGCCGATCCGGCTGCGGAACGACTCCCATGTCCGTAGCGGATGCGCGCCGGTGGCAGGCGACCACGCGGCTTCGGCGGCTGCGGCAAGCCGCGGGAACATCAGCGTGTCGATCTCGTCCGCGCTCCGCACGGTCTCGGTCCACAGGGGCGCCTCGACCCCGAGGATATCGGGCTCGGCGACGCCGTCCAGCACAGCACCGGGCTCCCAGGCATACGCGCGCTCGACGCTGGTCGGACCTCCCGCCCAAACCAGTCCGAGCGCCGAATCCTCGGAGTCCTTCATATCGAGGTACACGGCGTCGGCCGGCGACAGGATGAGGCGCCCGCCGCGCGCGACGAAACCTCGTGCTTTCTCGTCCATTCCGTCGGTCGGGGCCACAAACCCCCAGTATTGGCCGACAGTTCCCGGATGCAGGTCGCGGGCCGCGCCGGCTTCGTGCCACAGCACGGGAGCCTTGCCCGTCGCCGCCACGATCCGCGAGGCGAGCGCGACGAACGCCGCGTAGTCTCCCGGATCCGTGCCCAGGGCTTCGTCGCCGCCGACGTGCAGATAGGGTCCGGGAGTCATCGCGGCAAGATCCGTGACGACATCCGTGACAAACGTCTCGGTCGCCGGGTCGCCGATCCGCAGCGACGAGAAGCCGACAGCGAGGCCCTCGTACGGTTCGCCCGCTACCGGCAGCGTGCTGCCGTAGCTCTCGACGACCTCGCGGATGTGCTCGGAGAGCACGGGAGGGTGGACGATCTGCGGATAGGCGAGTCCGACGGCATGGGTGTGGCCCGGAAGGTCGATCTCGGGCACAACGGTCATGTGCCGAGCCGCGGCGTACGCCACGATGCGGGCATAGTCCTCCGCCGTGTAGAAGCCGCCCGGGTCGCCGTCGATGGCTGTCCCGGATGCGAGCCGGGTGAGTTCCGGGCGCGAGGGAATCTCGATCCGCCACCCCTGGTCGTCGGTCAGGTGCAGGTGGAGGTGATTGAGCTTGAGCTGCGCCGCCCGGTCGATGACGCCGAGCACCGTGTCAACCGGGAAGAAGTGGCGCGCGACATCGAGCATGACGCCGCGATAGGAGAAGCGCGGGGCATCCGTGATCGTCGCAGCAAGTATCCGCCACCCGGCCGCCGCGGACTCGATGAGTTGCACGAGGGTCTGGATGCCATAGAACAGTCCCGCGGCATCCGCCCCGGTCACCTCGATGCCGTCTGCGGAGGCGACGAGTCGGTAGGACTCGGGGCTTCCGGTCTCCGCGCGGACGAGGGAAATGCCCGGGCCGGTCGCCGCCGAATCGATGGCAACCTGTCCGTGCGTCCGCGCCGCGACGAGGTTCGTGAGGATACTGACCGCCGCCTGGTCGCCGCTGACCGCGGTCCGCGCTCGCAGTCCGAACCCGGGCCCCTCCCCGGCGACGAGCTCGCGGGGGACCGGGACGACGCCGGCCGAGGCGGGTGCGGCAGCGGTCTCGCGAGGCGGTGTTCCGGTCATGTAAAGCGTCCTAACAAATAGCCTGCACTCACTCTACCAACCGCGCTGGCGCGGATCGAGGGCACGGGGTGATCCGCTATGCTCAAGGTGTCGCGACTGGCGTTGAGGTGGATGACCACCGGGGAGCGACCGACACGGTATTCGACCGCACGCCTGGGTCGATACGGACCCCACCCGAAGCCGTCGTCCCCGCCCCGCCCGCCCCAAGGAGCCGAACGCCATGAGCGACTCGTTCTTTTCCGCCCCGCTCGCTGAAGTCGATCCCGAGATCGCCCAGGTCCTCGACCGTGAGCTGGCTCGCCAGCAGGGCTATCTCGAGATGATCGCCTCCGAGAACTTCGTGCCTGTCTCGGTGCTGCAGTCGCAGGGATCCGTGCTCACGAACAAGTACGCCGAGGGCTACCCCGGCAGACGCTACTACGGCGGCTGCGAAGAGGTCGACGTGGCCGAGGAGCTCGCGATCGCCCGCGCGAAAGACCTGTTCGGCGCCGCGTACGCGAATGTGCAGCCGCATTCCGGAGCTACCGCCAATGCCGCAGTGCTGCACGCGATCGCGCGTCCCGGCGACACGCTCCTCGGTCTGTCGCTTGATCACGGCGGGCACCTGACCCACGGCATGAAGGCGAACTTCTCGGGCCGCCTCTACGACATCGTCGCCTACGGTGTGGATCCCGAGACGAGCCTCATCGACATGGATGAGGTGCGTCGCCTCGCGCTCGAGCACCGTCCGCAGGTGATCATCGCCGGGTGGTCGGCCTACCCGCGCCAGCTCGACTTCGCACGCTTCCGTGAGATCGCCGACGAGGTCGACGCGTTGCTCTGGGTCGACATGGCCCACTTCGCCGGGCTCGTGGCCGGTGGCGTGCATCCCTCACCCGTGCCGCACGCGCACGTCGTGTCATCCACGGTTCACAAGACCATCGGTGGACCGCGGTCGGGATTCATCCTGACCAACGACGAAGCGCTCGCGAGGAAGATCAACTCCGCGGTCTTCCCGGGGCAGCAGGGCGGACCCCTGATGCATGTGATCGCGGCGAAGGCGACAGCCTTCAAGCTGGCTGCGACGCCGGAGTTCCGCGAACGGCAGCAGCGCACGGTGCGCGGAGCCAAGATCCTCGCCGACCGGCTCGCGCAGCGCGATGTCGCAGATGCCGGCATCTCGGTGCGCTCGGCTGGCACCGATGTGCACCTCGTGCTTGTCGACCTGCGAAACGCAGTGATCGACGGGAAGCAGGCGGAGGATCTGCTGCACGAGATCCAGATCACCGTGAACCGCAACGCGGTTCCGAACGACCCTCGGCCGCCGATGGTCACGTCGGGACTGCGCATCGGTACTCCGGCGCTCGCCACCCGCGGATTCGGCGATGCGGAGTTCGCCGAGGTCGCCGACATCATCGCGCTCGCGCTCCTCCCGGAGCCCGACGTCGATGCCCTGCGTGCGCGGGTCGCGACCCTGACCGAGGCGTTCCCGCTCTACCCGGGCCTGTCCCAGTAGGGCGGGGCGCGCGCGGTCCCGCCTCGGATGGCGCGGCCGGCAACGACATCCGGGTCTGGATGAGGCGACCGTGCGCCCGTAGGATACCTATCGACATAGTTATCCGTCCCGGAACGCGGAGGTTTCGGGATGACGACAGGAGACGCGAATGACTGCACAACTGCTCGATGGCACCGCGACCGCCGCCGCGATCAAGGGGGAGCTGCGCGACCGCGTCGCCGCCCTTGCCGAGAGGGGGATCGTCCCGGGTCTCGGTACGTTGCTCGTGGGAGAGGACGGGGCCTCGCGCTCGTACGTCACCGGCAAGCACCGTGACTGCGCCGAAGTCGGCGTCGCCTCGATCGCGGTCGAGCTCCCGGCGACGGCGACGCAGGACGAGATCGCGGATGCCGTCCGAGCCCTCAACGCCGACCCTGCCGTGACGGGATTCATCGTGCAGCTGCCGCTGCCGAAGGGCATCGATGAGAATGCGATCCTCGAACTGATCGATCCCGACAAGGACGCCGACGGTCTGCATCCGACGAACCTCGGCCGGCTCGTGTTGGGGGTCGACCCCGCGACCGCCGTTCCGGCGCCGTTGCCCTGCACCCCCGCCGGCATCATCGAGCTGCTCACCCGCCACGGTGTGCAGATCGCCGGCAAGCACGTCACCGTCATCGGTCGCGGGATCACGGTCGGTCGCCCCCTCGGGCTGCTCCTGACCCGTAAGGGAACTGACGCAACCGTCACCCTCACGCACTCGCGCACCCCAGACCTCGAGGCTCAGGTTCGTCGGGCCGACATCGTGGTCGCGGCAGTCGGGCAGCCGCACCTCGTCAAGCCCGAGTGGATCGCGCCTGGCGCCGCCGTTCTCGATGTCGGTGTGACTCGCGTCGGGACCACCGACTCGGGCCGCGCGAAGCTCGCCGGCGATGTCGATCCTGCCGTGGCGGAGGTCGCCGGCTGGCTCTCCCCGAACCCGGGCGGTGTCGGACCGATGACGCGCGCGATGCTTGTCGCCAACGTCGTCGAAACCGCCGAGCGTCTCGCCGGCTGACGCTGGGGGCGTTCGCGTCGCGCGACGGTCGTGTCGCTCTGGCACAATGGCGCCGTGACCTCCCCGACTCCCGCGCGACGACGCGGTCGTCGCGCGGCGCTGGTCGGCGGCATCCTCGCCCTCGTGCTGCTCTACGTCGTCGTCATCCTGCTGTACGCGGCAGGTGGGCGCATCGAACGCGCGGAGGTCTCGAGTGGCGGGGCCGGTGACCCGCTCGTCCTCACCCTGACGCCCGCCAGCATCGACGGCGCGGCAGGGCACATGACGCTGCGGATCAAGCCCGGCCCGCTCGGCTCCTATTCTTCGGACCAGTTCTCGATGGATGAGACGGTTCATGTCCTCGTCACGGGGACTGACGGGTCGCGCACGATCGAATACGGCGCCGACGAGGTGGCAGCGACGGAGACCGTGACGCTCACCCTCGACGGGTTCATCGAGCAGTGGCCCTTCGACCGGTACACGACCGAGACCCTGATCGTCCCGTTGCGCGAGGGCGCCGACGGCGAGGGTGTGCCGATTCCCTACGTCCTCTCGGTCGACGGTCGGGTGCCCGGATGGAGCGTTCAGGCCGAGGCTGTCGCGACGGATCCGATGGTCACCGAAGATGGGCCTGTCGCGCCGCTCGGTGTGCAGTTCACGGTCACCCGCGCGGCATCCACCGTCGCCTTCGGCATCGTGCTGCTGACGCTGATGGTGATCGCGCCGGTCTTGGTGCTGACTGCCGCGATCACGGTCTACCGTGGCCGACGCAAGATCGAGGCGACGATGCTCGGCTGGTTCGGCGCGATGCTGTTCGCCACGATTCCGCTGCGGAACTTCCTTCCCGGATCTCCGCCGATCGGGTCCTGGGTGGATTACGTCATCGTCCTCTGGGTGATCGCCGCGCTCATCGCTGGGTTGGTCATTTTCGTGCTCGCCTGGCTTCGGAGCGGTCCCGATGGCGTCGCATCCGCGCAGTCGGCGAACGACAACGCTCACAGTCAGGATGACGGATCCGACGCCGATGCGGGTTCAGACGGTGGCGGGGCCGGCGGAGGCGAGTGAGCTACGACCGGCGGCGGGCACCGTCCCAGAGGCGACCCGCCTGAGCTTCGAGGCGGTCATCGATGGCGTCGTAGATGAGCCACGCGATGACCAGCAGCAGAGGCGGTATCACCCATCCCCAGAGCAGGCCCGCAACGTTGACACCCGAGAGCACGACGACGAGCACCCACACGATTGCGGCGACGAGGAGCACGACCACGGCCTGAACGAGTTTCGCGCCCGTCCGTGTGAGGTCGCGGCTGGAGCGCTCGGCGCGGCTTCCCAGCCAGCGTCGTAGTGCCGGCTTGACCCAGGTCGTCGCAAGAGCGAGGACCACGGCTGCCCACAGCGCCGACCATCCGACCGAGACCTGAGGCAGGATCAGACCGATCACGAGCAGCACGGCGACGTCGAAGACGTAGAGGGTGACGAAGCGGATCAGCCAGGCGCGCACGACTCCAGCGTGCCACGGATGCCGCGACTCGATTCCTGGACGTGCTGGATGCGTCTCACGCGAGGGGTCGCAACACGCCGTTGGCAGTTGCTTCTTAGCGCCGTGTTGCGACCCCTCGCGCCAGGGGCTGCGTGCGGACTGCGCGAGGGGTCTAGGGGGCAGGATGCTAGGCGTGGCGATCGAGGAAGGCGTACACCTCGGAATCGTCGACCCCGGGGAAGTTGCCGCGGGGGAGCGGGGTGAACATCTGCATGTGCACGCGGGCGCTCGGCCACGCCTTGCCTTCCCAGCGTGACGTGAGCTCCGAGGGGGCCCGGCGGCAGCACGCCTCATCGGGGCAGGTCGACGCTGCGCGCTTGGTCGTCTCGCGACCGCGGAACCAACGGGCATCGTCGAAGGGGACGCCGACGCTGATCGAGAACTCACCGTCAGCCGTCGTGCCGGTTTGCGTCGCGCACCAGAACGTGCCCGCGGGGGTATCGGTGTACTGGTAGTGCTCGGTCGTGCGGTTCTGCTCCGAGAACGCCGCGCGGGCCGACCACTTGCGGCACGCGATCTGCCCGTCCACGGCTCCCGTCACATCCATCGGCAGCGGAAGGTCGTCGTTCTCGTACACCCGCGAGATGGCGCCGGACCCGTCAACGCGCAAGAAGTGCAGACGGATGCCGAGATGCTGCGTCATGAGATTGGTCATCCGCATCGCCGCCGCCTCGTGGGTGACACCGAACGCATCGCGGAAGTCCTCGACGGCGAGGTTCCGATCCTTCTTGGCCTGCTGAAGGAACGCAACGCCGTTGGTTTCGGGTATCAGGCAGCAGGCGGCGAAGTAGTTGATCTCGAGGCGCTGCTGCAGGAAGTCGGCGTACGAGGTGGGCCGCTGGTGTCCTAGCAGTCGGTGCGCCATCGCCTGCAGTGCCATCGACCGGAGTCCGTGCCCGCCGGGAATCGATGCCGGAGGCAGATAGATACGTCCGTTCTCGAGGTCTGTCACCGATCGCGCTGACTGGGGCAGGTCGTTGACGTAGAGCAACTCGAAGCCGAGGCGCTCGGCCATGATGCTCACCGTGCGGTGCGTGAGTGCACCGGAGACGTGACCGGCCGCGGCCAGCTGCTTCTCGGCGAGCTTCTCGATCTCGGGGAGGTAGTTGTCTCGCTCGCGCATCCGCAGGCGAAGCTCGGTGTTCGCGCGCCGGGCCTCCTCGGGTGTTGCGATCGCCTCCCGCGCGCGGCGGTCGAGTTCGCGGTGCAGGCCGAGGATCGACTCGATGGTCTCGTCAGGCATCCCCTTGGTGACCCTGACGGGCGGGATGCCCAGGGTACGGAAGACCGGACTCGCTTGCGCGCGCTCCAGCTCGATTTCGAGGGCCGCTCGGCGGTTCGGGGGTTCCGCTGCCAGGAGGTCGGTGACCTCCAGTCCCGTCGCCTGCGCGATGGCCTGCAGCAGCGAAAGCTTCGGTTCGCGTTTGCCGTTCTCGATCAGGCTCAGCTGGCTTCCCGCGACGCCGACGTGGGCACCGAGTTCGTCGAGCGTCCAGCCGCGGGATACGCGTTCGTGACGGATGCGGTGCCCGAGCGTGACCAGTTCCAGGTTCGTGGGAGCCATTCCTTGATGCTAGCGAAAGAATCGAACTTTTTATGACCAGAGTCGTCTTCAAACGCGAGTATGTGTGCGGGAAAGTGGAGGAACAGCCCCCGACGACGTCGCACACAGGAGAGACAATGGCCATCGCCGACATCACTCGCCCCAGCATCTCGACGCCCGCGTTGGCATCCGGCGAGCTGCCCTCGATCTCCGGCCCGGGAATGGATGCCTTGATCGAGTGGGTTGACGAGATCGCCGCGCTCACGAAGCCCGACCGCATCCACTGGGTGAACGGTTCCCGCGCCGAGAACGAGGCGCTGCTGCGTGAGCAGGTCGAGCAGGGCAAGCTCATCAAGCTCAACCCCGAGTGGCGCCCGGGCTCCTACCTCGCCCGCTCTCACCCCAGCGACGTTGCGCGCACAGAGGCGCGTACCTTCATCGCCTCTGACCGAGAAGAGGATGCCGGCCCGACCAACAACTGGGTGGCTCCCGCTGAGATCCGCGCGACGATCACTCCGCTGTTCGACGGGTCGATGCGGGGACGCACGATGTACGTCGTGCCGTTCTCGATGGGCGCCGTCGGCGGGCCCCTCTCGCACATCGGCGTGCAGATCACCGACAGCGCGTACGCGGTCACCTCGATCGGCATCATGACGCGGGTCGGCACCGACGTGCTGCGCGAGATCGCGAACGGGGCGCCGTGGGTCAAGACCGTCCACTCCGTCGGTGCGCCGCTTGCACCGGGCCAGGAGGACGTCGCCTGGCCGTGCAACGACGACAAGTACATCGTCCACTTCCCCGACACGCTCGAGGTCTGGTCCTACGGCTCCGGCTACGGCGGCAACGCGATCCTCGCGAAGAAGTGCTTCGCGCTGCGGATCGCCTCGGTCATCGGTCGCGACGAGGGATGGATGGCCGAGCACATGCTGCTCATCCGCGTCATCAGCCCCGAGGGCAAGCGCTACCACCTCGCCGCCGCGTTCCCTTCGGCCTGTGGAAAGACGAACCTCGCGATGCTGCGCCCGACGATCCCCGGATGGCGCGTCGAGACGCTCGGCGACGACATCGCCTGGCTGCGCCCCGGCGAGGATGGGCGCCTGTGGGCGATCAACCCCGAGGCAGGGTTCTTCGGCGTCGCCCCCGGTACCGGTGAGTCCACGAACGTGACCGCCGTCGAGACGCTGTGGGGCAACACGATCTTCACGAACGTCGCCCTCCGCCCCGACGGGGATGTCTGGTGGGAGGGGCTCACCGACGAGGCACCCGCCGAACTCATCGACTGGGAAGGCAATCCCTGGACCCCGGCATCCGGCCGGCCCGCCGCGCACCCGAACTCCCGGTTCACGGTTCGCGCCGACCAGTGCCCGCAGATCGCCGACGATTGGGATGCGCCCGAGGGCGTGCCGATCGACGCGATCCTGTTCGGTGGACGCCGGGCGACCAACGTCCCGCTGGTGGTCGAGGCAACCGACTGGGCGCACGGCGTCTTCCTCGGCTCGACAATCTCGTCCGAGCGCACCGCCGCTGCCGAGGGCACGGTCGGCGAACTGCGTCGCGATCCGTTTGCGATGCTCCCGTTCTGTGGCTACAACATGGCCGACTACTTCGGGCACTGGGTCTCGATGGGCCAGCGACTCCGCTTCGATCGGGCACCGCGGATCTTCCAGGTCAACTGGTTCCGTAAGGGCTCGGACGGCCGATTCCTGTGGCCCGGGTTCGGTGACAACTCACGCGTCATCGAGTGGATCATCCGTCGCGTCGAGGGGGAGGTTCCCGCGCTGGACAGCCCGATCGGACGCCTGCCGCGCGTCGAGGACCTCAACCTCGAGGGCATTGAGGTGCCGCAGGCGGATCTTGATGAACTGTTCGCTGTCGACCCCGCGTCGTGGCTGCACGAGGCCGACCTGACCGAGGAGTTCTTCGGAATCTTCGACGGACGCATCCCGGCTCAGCTGAACGCGGAGCTCGCGGCGCTGCGCTACCGCCTCAGATCAGCCTGACCCGGGCGCACTCCTCCCGCCCGTCACCGTGAACCCACACGGTCCTGCGCCGACCCACCGGTTTCGGCCGCAGGACCGTGTGGGTTCGCGCCGTTGCTGTGGGTTCGTGAGGCTGGTTCGCTGGGGCGGGTTCGGCGGGGGAGCGCGCGTGGGGTGGAGTCAGACCAGGAGTTGGTGGCGGGCGAGGTCACGGTAGAGCGGCGTGGACTCGACCAGCTCGCCGTGGGTTCCCTGGCCGATCACCTCGCCGTTTTGCATCACGACGATCAGGTCGCTATCGACGACCGTCGAGAGCCGGTGCGCGATGACGATCAGCGTCCGCTCGGCAGCGACGGCGTCGATGGCATCCCGCATCCGTTGCTCGTTGAGTCCGTCCAAGGATGACGTCGATTCGTCCAGCAGCAGGATCGGGGGCGCCGCCAGCAGGGCGCGCGCGATCGCGAGACGCTGACGCTCGCCTCCCGAAAGCATGACGCCGTTCTCGCCCACCGGAGCCTCCAGGTGCAGCGGACTACGCTCGAGCACCTCCGTGAGGTTCACCGCCTCCAAGACGCGCTCGCAGTCGGCATCCGTTGCCTCGGGCGACGCGAGGCGCAGGTTCTGTGCGATCGTCCCGGCGAGGGTCGGGGCATCCTGCTCGACATAGCCGAGCTGCGCGCGGAGCTGCTCGCGCGGGAGTGCGCGGATGTCCGTTCCTCCCAGCAGAATCGCGCCGCCGGTCGGGTCGTAGAAGCGCTCGATGAGGGCGAGCGTCGTGCTCTTGCCTGCGCCGGAGGGCCCGACAATGGCCACCCGCGAGCCACGAGGAACCTGGAACGAGACGCCGCGCAGCACGTCGCCGACGGTGTCGGATGCCTCGCCGTCGGTGACCACCTCGGAGGCAGTGTCCGGGCGGTCCTCGCCCGCGCCGCCCGCTCCGTCAGGCAGTGCGATAGCCGACGTATCGACGTGCGCGTTCTCGAGCACGGCGCGCGCCTCGGTCTCGGCCTTACGCCGAGCGGCGACGACGGCTTCGGGGTAGCGGAACCGGACGTCGCGGAACTCGACGGCGATCTCTGGCGATGCGGTCGACGAGACGGCGACGGATGCCGCGAGCTGCACGTCGTCGGCATCCTCGGTCGGCAGGTTCAGGATCTCTTGGATGCGCCCCAGCGCACCCAGGGCCTGGTTGACCGAGGTGATGGCGCCGAAGAAGCTCCCGAGCGGCCCGACGAGCAGGAACAGGAACAGGATGAAGGTGACGAGGCTCGCCACCTCGATTGCTCCGGACGCGACCCGGTAGCCACCCACCCCCAAGACCACCAGCAACGAAACCTGCAGGGCGATCCCGGCGACGGGGACGACAAGTGCCGAGACCTTGGCGATGCGGACTCCGACGCCGTACGCCTCAGTAGCGACACTCGTGGTCTCGGCTACCTCGCGTTCGGTGGCTCCGGCGGCGCGCACCGTCCGGATCGAACTGACTGCACGTTCCACCGACGAGGCCAGTTCACCGACCTTCTCCTGCTGTTCGCCGGTCGCGCGCCGGATGCGACCGCTGAGCACCACGACACCGGTGATGGACAGACCGATCACGACCACGATGGCTAGCAGCAGCAGTGGATCGATCAGCGACATCGCGACGAGGGCGCCGACGAAGATGAGCGAGTTGCCCACGGCATCCGCGAGTCCCTGCGTCAGGACCGCATAGAGCAGCGTCGTGTCGGTCCCGACACGGGAAACGAGGTCGCCCGTGCGGCGCGCGTCGAATTCTCGGATGGGCAGGTGCAGGATGCGCGCCACGAGTTGCCGCCTGCTGGAGTAGACCACGGCAGTTCCCGTGCGCTGCAGCAGATAGTGCTGGAACCCGGAGATGACCGAGGCTGCCACCACGAGTGCGACGATTCCCCACACCAGCAACCCGAGGCCGCCTCCCTCCTCGACCTGCGCGATCACCTGACCGACCAGCAGCGGCTGCGCCAGCGTCGCAACTGCCCCGACGACGCTCAGGATGGCGACGACGATCAGGACGTTGCGGTGCTCGAGCAGGAACGGCACCAGCTGGCGGAACGTCGCCCGTGGCCCCTCCTCGGGAGTGCGGCGACCACGGCGGGCGGGACGCGTATCAGCGCGCGACATCGGGACCTCGATTCGGGGGAGGGGCTCCTACGACGGTACTCCGCGCTGAGACCTCTGAGGCGCCGTCGGCACCGGGTCACGGACCCCGCCACGATCGTGAAGGAAACCGTCGACAGTCCGGTCGCAGACAGTATTGTCGAAGCAAGGAGGATACGTCGATGACGACGACGTCAACCGCGGGTTCCGCGAACCAGGATGTCGCGAACCTTGTTCGCCAGGCGATCTTGACCGGACGATACGCCCCCCACCAGCGGCTCATCGAGGCCGATATCAGCGACCAGTTCGGTGCGTCCCGAGCCGCCGTCCGAAACGCTCTGCTGACCCTGTCCAGTGAGGGTCTGGTTGAACGGATGCCGAACAAGGGCGCTCGGGTGCGCTCGGTCACCGTCGACGAAGCAATCGAAATCGCGGAAGTGCGCATGGGGCTGGAAGCACTCTGCGCACGCAAGGCGGCTGAGGTCGCCGACGAGGACGACATCGCTCAGCTGCTGCGCCTGCGCGCTGACATGGTCGCCGCCGCCGAGTCGGGGAACCACCTGGCCTATTCCGAGCTGAAGAGCGCCGTGCACCAGAGTGTGCAGCAGATCAGCGGCCACCGGACCGCGGTCGTCCTGCTCGAGCGTCTTCGCGCGCAGTCGGCGCGTCACCAGTTCCGTCTCGCGTTGCATCCGGGTCGTGGTCTGGATTCGGTGCACGAGCACGCCGCGATCATCGACGCTGTCCTCGCCCGAGATCCCGATGCTGCTGAGTCGGCCATGCGGGTACACCTGGCCGGTGTGCTTGAGGTCTTGCGCACGTTGGACTGAGCGGGGCCCTGCCTAGCCACGCCGACCGGCGCACCGCGTTACGGCCGAATAAGAGTGGGGCGGCCCGGAGATCCGGGCCGCCCCACGGGGGTTATTCAGAGCTCAGCCGATGCTGTCTGCGTCGCTGTAGCCGGTGCCGTTGTACTTCTGGACGATCACGCTCGAAACCGCCGGCTCGCCGGGGACCGTCGTGTTGACCGCCGTGCCCGGAAGCATGAGCGGCGCCTCGAAGTCGGTGACCTCGCGCAGGTGGAGCATGAAGTCATCGCGTGTGGGCTCGGTCATGTTCTGGAACACCTGCTCGAGCGTTGCGCCGATCATGTAGCTCCACATGCAGTGCGGGAATGCCGGCGGGTCGGGGTAGTCCCCGTACTCCTTGAGGTCGGACAGGAATGTCACGACATCCTCGTCCTCGGCGAAGGCCGGGCTTGCCGGAGCCTTCGAGAACGAGACGGAGTAGACGCCCGGGAAAGCAGCGGCGTTACCCGGCTGCAGAATCGCCGTCGGGCTGGAGGTGTTCGAGGGCAGGAACCAGCTGGGCAGCCATCCGAGCTCCTGAGCCTTTTGCAGCGAAGAGATCACCAGCGGGGTGATCGACATCGCGTTGAAGAAGACATCTGCGCCGCTGGCAGCGAGCTCGGTGATCTGAGCATCCACCGAGGCGTCGGTGGCCTCGTAGCTGAGCTCTGAGACGATCTCGATGTTGCTGGCGCCCGCGACAGCTTCCTTGAAGCCCTCGACGTAGCCCTGGCCGTAGTCGTCATTCTGGTAAAGGATCGCGACCTTGTGGTCACCGGACTCCGCCAGCAGCTCGCCGAACGCGGCGCCCTCGTTCTGGTAGACGGGCACGAAGCCGAGCTGCCAGGGGCTTTCCTCGGGGTCGGAGAAGAGCGGGTCACCGGTCATGATCAGGACCTGCGGGAATTCCTCGTCGATCGCCGCTTCGCGCCAGGCGCGGTTGGTGGGAGTCCCGAGACCCGAGGTGGCGGCGAACACGTCGTCGGCAACCATCTGCTGGAAGTTGGCGAGGGCCTTCTGCGGGTCGTAGGCGTCGTCATAGGACTTGACCTCGATCGTGCGGGTCTTCCCGTCGCCGAACTCGATGCCGCCCTCGGCGTTGCGTGCACCCATGTAGGCCGCAAGGCCGGCGACCGTGCACGTGCCGGGCCCGGCTGTGGCGCCCGACAGCGGCGTCGAGACGCCGAGCGTGAGGGTGGTGTCGGTGATGCCGGGGCTGTTGGCGACGGCACCATCGGTGCTTTCGCCCCCGCCGGAGTCGCCGCCGCGGGAACATCCGGCGGCGAGCAGGGCGACAATGCCGATGCCCGCAACGACGGAGGTGACCCGCGCTTTGGTGCGCAGAGTACTCATGTGTTGTGCCTCTTTTCTTGTGGTGATGGGTGGGAGGGTGGGTCGGATTCTGCACCTGCTGGACCGCTCGGTCGCCCCGATCCAGACGAGCGCCTGGTGAGGCGTCGCACCGCGCGGGGGATGGAGGCAAGGCCGCCGGGAAGGAGGAAGAGGATGGCGAGCAGGATGATGCCCTGGAAGAGCGCCGTCATGCTCGGGTTGATCAGGTTCGTCAGCTGGGGAACGAGGACGTAGTACGCGCCACCGAGCAGCGAGCCCACGATGCTTCCCGCGCCGCCGATCACCATCGCGGCCAGCAGCGAAATGGAGTGCCCGAAGCTCATGGTCTCGGGCGACGTGTACTGCACGACGACCATGTACATGAATCCCGCGACGCCGCCGATGATGGACGCGATCGTGAACGCGAGCACTTTGTACCAGTAGGGCGAGATTCCCATGGATGCCGCGACGGCCTCATTGGACTTCACGATCGCCATCGCCCGACCGAACTTGCCGTGTACGAGGTTTCGCGTGAGCAGGAACACGATGGCGGTGATCAGGATGACGATATAGAGCTGCCACTGGTCGTTGTAGAGCCCGGTCCACTCGGGTGCTGCCGAGAAGCGCGCCGAGATTCCCTGCGATCCGCCGGTGAACTCCGAGAGTCGCTTGGCCAGCGGGACTCCCACGATCGGGAGGGCGATCGTGACCATCGCGATCGCGAGGCCACCGAGTCGGCTTGCGGCCAGGGCCACGATCAGTCCCACGACGCCGGGAAGGATGCAGGCGAGGGCGAACACCACGATGATGTTCCAGTCCTGGGTGACGCCGTACGCCGTGACGTACGCGCCGAGGCCCACGAAGAAGATCTGGCCGAGCGAGACTTGGCCGGCGTAGCCCATCACGACATTGAGGCCGAGGACGGCGACGGCGAAGACGCCGATGCGGGCGGCCGTCTGGTTCGCAAACTCGGGCAGGATCAGCGGACCCACGATGAGCACGGCGGCGATCGCGGCGATGATGACCCACCGCACCCAGGGGCGGGCGGCGTTGCGGGTCGAGGACGCGAAGTCGGTTGTCGAGGTCATCACACGCGCACCACCGTCTTGCGTCCGAACAGCCCCTGCGGTCGCACGAGCAGCACCAGGAAGATCAGGATGAAGGGGACCGCGATCTTCATGTCATGGCCGATGAACGGCACATAAACAGCTGCCAGGTTCTCGAGAACACCGATGAGCCACGCGGCGATGACCACGCCGATCGGACTCGACAGCCCGCCCAGGATGACGGCCGCCAGCGCGTAGACGAGCGCGGAGTCCATCATTCCCGGGGTGAGAGTCAGCTGGGGTGCCACGAGCGCTCCGGCTACCGCTCCGAGGCCTGCGGCAAGACCCCAGCCGACCATCAGCATTCGGCCAACGGCAATGCCCGAGAACGCAGCTGACTGCGGGTTGACCGCCACGGCGCGAAGGGCAAGGCCCAGCTTGGATCCCACGAACAGCAGCTGGAGCAGGCCCATGATCGCCACGATGACGAATATCGTGCCGAGGGAGCGGACGCTGATGACCGCCCCGAGGATCGTCACCGTATCGAGGGGAAACAGTGAGGGGAAGAGCAGGTTGTTGTACGACCAGATCCAGCCGACGAAGCCCGTGATCAGGGTCAGCAGGCCGATTGTCACAACCACGGCGGTGTCGGGATCACCGCCTTCGAACCTGCGCATGAGGAACCGTTCGACGATCGCTCCGAAGAGGAACGAGAACAGCACCGAAGCGAGGATCGCGAGAATCAGCGGCACGCCGACCTGCGTGAGTGTGTAGGCGACGTAGGCGGCGAGCACCGCCATCCCACCCTGCGCGAAGTTGATCAGTCCCGTCGACTGGTTCACCAGCACGATCGCGAGCGCGAGCGCTGCGTAGATCGAACCGGTCGAGAGACCGTCGATGACGAGTTGGACGAAGGTTCCCATCCGTCAGCCTCCCAGGTATGCGCGTCGGATCTCGTCCATGCCCTTGAGTTCGGACGTGGTTCCGGTCAGCGCGTTGCGGCCGGTTTCGAGAACCGTCGCAGAATCGACGACGGTGAAAGCAAGATTGGCGTTCTGCTCGACGACGACCATCGCGATTCCCGACTCGGCGCGCAGTCGCGCGATGGCCTCGTAGACGCTCTTGGCCGTGCTCGGCGCCAGGCCCAGCGAGGCTTCGTCGAGCAGGATGAGCCGGGGTTTTGCCATGACCGCCCGGGCGACTGCGAGCATCTGCTGCTCACCGCCCGAGAGCGCCGCCCCGTGCGAGCGGATCCGCGCTTTCAGGTTTGGAAAGAGCTCGAGCAGATAGTCGATGTCTTTCTCGATGCCTTTGCGGTCTTTGCGCAAGTAGGCACCTACCCGAAGGTTCTCGCGAACCGTAAGGTCTGCCAATGTTCCGCGCCCCTCGGGGACATGTGCGATGCCGAGCGCGGCAACCTGGTCGGGGCGCTTCCCGCTGATGTCCTTGCCGTCGAAGGTGATCCGCCCTCCGGTTCGCACAACACCGGTGATCGCGCGCAGCGTTGTCGTCTTGCCCGCCCCGTTGGCGCCGAGGATGCCGACAGCTCCGCCCTCGGGAACGCTGAGGGACACGCCTTCGAGAACCTGGACGGGCCCGTAGAACGCGGTGACGTCTTCGAGCTCAAGCAGCGTCATCGTCGGCCTCCTTCCCGATATAGGCCTCGATCACGCGGGGATCGGACTGCGCTTCAGCAGCGGTGCCCTCGACGAGCTTCTTGCCGTGGTCGAGCACGACCACTCTGTCGGTAAGCGCTGCGATCAAGCCCATGTGGTGCTCGACGACGACGATCGTGATGTCGGTCTCCGCGCGGATGGTGCGGATCAGCCCGATCAGGTGCTCGACCTCGGAATGCGGAAGACCCGCGGCGGGCTCGTCCAACAGCAGGAGCCGTGGGCGCGACATCAGGGCGCGCGCGAGCTCGATCCCCTTATGCAGACCATGGGACAGTTCGTCGGCGTTCATGTCAGCCGCCCAGTCGAGGCCGACCTTCTCGAGGATCTCGCGCGCCTCTGCTCGTATCTTCTTCTCAGAGCGTCCGGTCAGCGGAAGTCCCAACGACCAGGCGATGGGACCACCCGGCAGGCGGGTGTGGGCGCCGAGCATGACGTTGTCGAGCACAGTGGATTCGAGCTGCAGCGCGGGGTGCTGGAAGGTCCGGGCAAGTCCATGACGCGCGAGGGTTGCGGGAGAGGACCCGATGACTTCCTCATCGTCGATCAGGATCGAACCCGAACTCGGCTTGTAGTGCCCGCTGATGCAGTTGAACAGCGATGTCTTGCCCGCACCGTTGGGACCGACCATGCCGAAGATGAGACCGGGGTCCACGTCGAAGCTGACGTTTTCGAGCACGCTGATTCCTCCGAATCGGAGCGTCAGGTCTCGCAGTGTCAGTCGAGCGGCCATCGCCCATCCTTCCCCGTGGCGCCGGTGCCACGACCTGTCTCGGACGCTACGACTCGCCGTTGGGATTGTCAACGATTTTGGTGCCACGCCACTGCGGGTGTGTCCAGATCGTGACACCCGTGGAGGGAAGCGTCCGAGGTGCTCCCATCCTGGCCCCGTAGACAGGACGTCGTCCGAGTAGCTTCCGTTCAACGGAAGTGAGAGCGAGCGGCGTGAAGAGCCCGACCTAGCATGGCGCCACATCGATAGGAAAGGTCGACGATGACATCCGAGTCCCTCGCCGCGGCGATCGCCCGCGCCGGAAGCCCCGTTGCGCTGATGCGCAACCAGAACTGGCCCGCGTTCACGTTCCCGGTTGCGCCGGAATTCACGAACTGGCGCGATGAACAGCGCGCGTGGAACAGCACAGTCGCGCTCATGGACCAGTCCCACCACATGACCCAGCTGTTCCTCGGCGGCGCGGATCTCATCCCGCTGCTCTCGACCATCTCGCCGAACACGTTCACCACCTTCCGGCCCGGGGTAGCGAAGCAGCTCATCTCGGTGAACAAGGACGGCTATCTCATCGGCGACGGCATCCTGTTCTACAACGAGGACGCACCCGAGGGGCTTGTGCTCATCGGACACCACCTGCTCATCGACTGGGTTCGCTTCACCGTCGAGAAGGCCCAGGCGGCAGGCAAGGACGTCCACCACCGGCTCGAGGGCAACTCGCACATGCGCCAGGGGCCACCGACCTTCTACCGTTACGAGCTGCAGGGTCCGAGCGCCGACCTCGTCATGGAGAAGGTGTTCGGGGGTCCTGCGCCCGACATCAAGTTCTTCCACATCGGGGATGTCGAGATCGCCGGGCGCCCCGTCAAGGCGCTGCGACACGGCATGGCTGGCCAGCCCGGATTCGAGTTCTACGGTCCCTGGGAAGACAACGAGATCGTCCTGGGCGCGCTCATGGACGCTGGCGCGGAGCACGGCATCCGTCGCGTCGGCGCGAAGGCATACTCGGCGACACCGCTCGAGTCTGGCTGGGTCCCCACCCCTTTCCCGGCCATCTTCGACGAGGACTTTGCCGAGTACCGGGAGTGGTTGCCGGCAGATCGCGCCGGCTCGATCGGTGGGTCGCTCTATAGCGAAGACATCCACGACTACTACATGACGCCCTACGACCTGGGGCTTGGACGGTCAGTTCGCTTTGACCACGACTTCCACGGTCGCGAAGCCCTCGAGAAGCTGGCCGAGAGCCCGAAACGGCGCAAGGTCACCCTGCTGTGGAACGCGAACGATGTCGCCGACGTCGTGCGCTCGCAGATGGAGCCCGGCATCCCGGCGAAGTTCCTCGACTTCCCCAAGGCTCGGTACGGCCTCTATCAGATGGACGAGGTGCTGCAGGACGGCCGCCGTGTGGGCATCTCGACCGACGCCGGGTACATCGCGTTCGACCAGCTCTACATGTCGCTCGCGACCCTGGATGCCGACATTGCCGACGGCGAGGTCGTTGAGGTCGTCTGGGGAGAGGACCCCATCTCGCAGAAGCACAGCGTCGACGCTCAGCACCGGCAGGTACGCATCCGCGCAACCGTCGCGCCGGCGCCGTACCACGAGTATGCGCGCACGGTCTATCGCGCCGACGCCTGAGTCGGCGAGTAGCATCGTGGCGTCATCGAGGAGGATGCCATGGCGAGAGGATCAGCCGGAGAGTCGGTACTGCACAAGCACCTGAGGATCCTCGACGCCTTCGAAGCGCGACGACCGTTTCTGACCCTCACCGAGATCGCCGACGCGGCGGGCCTGTCGGTCTCGACAGCGCACCGCCTCGTCGGCGAACTCGAGCGGGAAGGGCTGCTGGAGCGACTTCCCGACAGGTCGTACCGACTCGGGGTGCGCCTCTGGGAGTTCGCGTCGCGTACCCCGGGTGCCATCGGGCTGCGCGAGCTCGCCAAGCCGTGGCTGGCCGCCGTCCACTCGCGGGTGCGCCAGCACACGCAGCTGGGGGTCCTCGCTGGCTGCGACGTCCTGTTCGTCGAACGGATGTCGACCCGCGACGCTGTCGTCAACGCGACCCTGATCGGCGGCCGCATCCCCCTCCCGGTCAGCTCCAGCGGACTCGTCCTCCTTGCCCACGCCGCGCCGGGGCTCGTCGAGGATGTCGTGGCGGCGGGCTGGCCCGCCTACACTGCGAGCACTCCGCGAGATGAAGCTGACTTGCGTGAGCTGCTGCGTCGTGCACGCGGCGACGGCTACATCTGCGCGGAGGGCTTCATCCACGAGGAATCCCGCGGAATTGCCGTGCCGGTGGTCGGGCCCCACGGCGTGGTCTACGCGGGCCTCGGGGTTGTCGTCCCCAATGACGGAGCGCCGATCCAGGGGATCGTCGAGCTGCTCTCCGTTGCTGCGCGGCAGATCACCGAGGCGCTGCGGGATGCCTATCTTCCCGATGCGGGGGCCACCGGCCGAGACGCGCCGCATGGAATCGATCCGCTCGTGTCGACATCGCTGCGCTCGCTGGCCTATTTGGAGACCCACCCCGAGCCCGGACGCCGACCGTCGCCGCCGCGCGGAGTTGCCTGACGCGCGGCGGCGACGACGACGAGGCGCCGCGCGTCAGCTGGATGCCGCGCTGGTGTCCCGACGGTAGTTCTCGCGTGCGTACGACGAGTACGGTGCGGGAGCAACGGTCGCACGGATCTCGACCTGACGATGCGGTTCGACAGCGGGCTTCGCCGAGTTCGGCTCCTCGCCCCAGACCACCACGACCTCGGTGCCCGGCTCTGCGGCATCCGGAACGAGGCTCGCCAGCGACGCGAAGACCTGCTCGTTGGTGATGTACCCGGCATCGTGCGAGATGCCGACATCGTGACCGCCGATCAGCACCCGGTCGACCTGGTAGAGGCCGTAGCGGGCCTTCGGGAAGTCGATGTACTTCGCCGGCAGACCCGGTTCGAGCAGGGATCGCTGCGCCGCAGCCACATCGTCGGGGTTCCAGATCAGCGTGACCTTGCTGCGCGCCGGCTGCTGCGCGAGGCGCTCGAGAGCCTCCCTGCCGAGAAAGTCGTGATCGAACGCGACGCTGCGACCGTAACCGAGGTCGTAGGGCGTGACGTAATAGTCCTCGATCCGCTCAGAGGTGAGGCTCCCGGCCAGGGAACCCGCGCTGGTGGCGGGAAGCCACTCGAGGTAGCGCTCAGCGAGAGCCCCGGTGAAGATGGCGGGCAGGGGAGAAGGCACCCATGCGGACTCGAGATTGGCTGACGAATACGCCTTGGACCCCACGCGGACCAGCCCGAGGGGTTCTCCTTCGCGCAGCAGAGCCTCGCGGACGCGATCGCCCTCGTCCCACGGGCCGAAGAGTTCGAAGCCGGGCTGGCCGGCCATGCCGTGGCGCAGTGATCGCACCGTGACGCCGTCGATCGTGAAGGTGGCCATGTGGAAGAAGCGAGTCGGCGGCACGGGGGCGCCGGTGACGCGCTCCATGAGTTCGAGGGCCCCAGGACCCTGCAGTTCGTACCGGTACAGGGTGGGGTTGCCGGGCCGCACGATCGAGTTGCCGTCGCGTTCGAAGCTCACGTCGTAGTCGCCGGTCTCGCCGTGGAACTGCACCCAGTCGATGACCATCTGGTGACCGACGAGGTCGAACTCTTCTTCGGCCAGGTAGAAGAGGATCGCGTCGCCGATGAGATAGCCCTCGTCGTTCACCGCGATGAACTGCTTCGCGTTGTCGACCTCGAAACACGCGAAGCTGTTGACGCCGAGATCGCTCAGCAGTCGCAGGGCATCCCGTCCCCGGATGAACAGGTCGGTCATGTGGTGGGACTGGTCAAGGAGTGCTACCGTCTTCTGCCACGACTGCTGCTCCGACCTCCAGTTGCTGAACTCCGCCGTCACGGGGAAGATCGTGGGCCGCGCCTGCGCGTTACGCAGAAGCTGCACGGGGCTTCCCGCTCGGGCAATCGCGGCGGCCAGCGACTCGGTCATGTGAACTCCTTCGTTCTCGGGTTGCCGCGGTGCGCGCCGACCCGAGAAGACGCTATCCCCAGTACCACTGAATCTAATAGCCTTTCTGCATGAGTGCTGCTAATGACGCTATGAGCAGTCCTCATCCCGGATCAGCCCCCTCATCTCGATCCGCTCCTCATCTCCGATCGACACAGGACACGCATGCTCACCGATTTGAACCTGACGCGGGTGTTCGTCGCCATCTACGAGGCCGGTAGCCTGACGGCTGCGGGGCGCCGGCTGTTCGTGACGCAGTCGGCGATCAGTCAGTCCTTGGCGCGGCTGCGCCGGGAACTCGGCGACCCGCTGTTCGAGCGCACCGCCCAGGGGATGCGACCCACCGCGCTCGCGGAAGCCATCTACCCCCAGCTGCACGAGGGCGTCTCGGTCATCGATCGAACGCTCGCAGCAGTGACCGGGTTCGATCCGCTGTCCTCCGAGCGCACGTTCCGCATCGCCCTGTCCGAACTCGGCGAGATCGGCTGGCTGCCGGCAATCGGCGAGGCTATGGCACACGCGGCGCCTCACGCTCGCCTCGCCGTCAGCTCCCTGAGCAGCGAGAACCTCGAGGAGTTGCTCACCCGCGGATCCGTGGACCTTGCCATCACCCCGATGGAGCTCCCGGGTGCGTTTGAGCGCAAGACCGTTAAGCGTGAGGAATACCGCGTGGTCATGTCGTCGAACAATCCTCTGGCCGACGCCGAGATGACTCTCGATACCTACCGCGCGGCGCGCCGCGTGTGGGTCGAGGTTGACTCAAGCGCCCGCCTTCTGGCGGGTGTGCATGCTCGGCATGCCGTGAGCGAGCCGCCGGCTGTCAGCGTGCAGCACATCGCCTCGCTGCCGCCCTTGCTCGCACGTTCGACGACGCTCATCGCGACGATTCCCGAAACCCTCGCTGTTGGATGGTCCCGGAGTTGGCCGCTAGTCATTCGCGAACTGCCTTTCGCTCTGGGCCCTGTCGAACTGCACCTGTATCGTCGCCGCTCCCCCAGCACGCGGGCGCTCTGGACTGGTTCTTCGACACCGTTTCGGCCGCGGTCAGCGGATTCCCGGGCGGGTTCGAAGGCATCCACATCGCGTCGTGAGCGCAGACGAGTGAGGGGACGGATGCCTCAGCATCCGTCCCCTCACTCGTTCTGTCCGCAGCGCGGTTCGGATCAGACCTGGCCGGTGGTGCGCCACCCGCCCTGGTATTCCTGACGCGCGGTCACGGCGTAGGGGACAGGGCTGACCACGGCGCGGATCGCGATCTGCTCGTGGGGTTCGACCGTCGTCTTGCCCGATCCGCCGTTCGGCTCGCCCCAGACGACGCGGACCTCGGCGCCCACGGGGACGTCGCGGTCGACGGTGGCCAGCGAGAGGCCGCGCTTCTCGTTCGCGGTCACGCCGGTGAACAGCGACAGGCCGACGGTGTTGCCGTCGGCGTCGATGACGGCGTCGTAGTTGCTGGACCCGTAGTTGGCGTTGGGCAGGTCGAAGAACTGGTAGCCGGGGCCCTCGCGGTCGAGCACGGATGCGAGCACCTTGGTCAGGTCCTCGTCGTTCCAGGCGAGCGTGACCTTCTTGCGCTGGGTTTCGGGGTCAAGCTTCTCGAGTGCATCGCGCCCGACGAAGTCGTGGTCGAACTTCACGAACGAGCCGTAGCCGAGCTCCCACGGGTTCAGGTAGTAGTCCTCGATGTTCTCTGAGACGAACGAGCCCGCAAGGGCGTTGATCGCCTCGTAGCTGTTCGCGGGCAGCCACTCGCGGTAGGCACGCTCAGCCTCGCTGGAGTAGATCGCCGGCAGCGGCGAGGGGATCCAGCCGGACTCGAGGGTGTTCGACGAGTACGCACGCGACCCGCAGGGTTCGATGCCGAACTCGCGGCCGGCCTCGAGGATCGCGTCGCGGATCTTGCCGTGCTGTTCGTACGGGCCCCAGATCTCCAGGCCGGGGGCGCCTGCCATACCGTGGCGGAGCGTCCGCACCTTCTCGCCGGCGATCGTCATCTCGCCCATGTGGAAGAACCTGACCTGCTCGACCGGTCCGCCGGCGAGCTTCTCGATGATCGCCCAGGCGTTCGGGCCCTGGATCTGGAAGCGGTAGTAGTCGCGGTGCACGGCCTGGCCGTAGGGGCGCGAGGGGGAGCGGTCGTCGTAGCGGAACTCGACGTCGTACCCGCCGGTCTCGGCGTGGAACTGCAGCCAGTTGGCGCCCGGCGCGCGACCGACGTAGACGTACTCGCCCTCGGTCTCGTGGAAGAGGATGCCGTCACCGATCACGCCGCCGTTGGAGGCGGTGGGAACGAACTGCTTCGCGGTGTTGACGGGGAAGTTCTTGAAGCCGTTGATGCCGGTGTCGGTCAGCAGCTTCAGCGCGTCGGGTCCCTTCACGAAGAAATTGACCATGTGGTGGCTCTGGTCGTAGAGCACGGCGGCGTTGCGCCAGGCCTTCTGCTCGCGCCGCCAGTTCGAGAACTCGGCGGGAACGACCGGGTAGATGTACGTGCCGAGCTGCGAGTCGCGCAGCATGCGGACGGTGTCGCCCTTCTCGTCCAGCAGCTCTTGAAGGTTCTTCGCCATGGGGTGTCTCCTCGACTTCCTCGTCCGGGTGGCTTCAGCGAGATCGTACGGGCAAAATTTACCTATGTCCAGAGGTAAATCGGTGATAGACAGGATGCATCGATAAAGCGGCAGTGTCAGAGAGGACACCTCATGGCCACGACGGCCAGCTCACGGTCTCAACGCGGCGGGGGAGCTCTGGTGTGACAGCCTGATATTGCGGAGATCGACCGCGCGGCTCTCGAGGGTCGCCCGTACGTCAAGCGCTCCTGAGGGGCGGACTCTCACGCGACCCCTCGCGCAGGGCTGTCGGCGCGGCAGTGCGAGGCGTCCGAGAGACGGGTCAATCCCAGACGGTCGCGGCAGTGTCGACGACGAGGCGGATCTTGGCCCACTGCTCGTCTTCGGTGAGCAGGTTGCCCTCCTCGGTCGAGGCGAAGCCGCACTGGGGGCTCAGAGCGAGCTGCTCCAGCGGCGCGAACTGCGCAGCCTCCTGGATGCGGGTGCGCAGCAGCTCGGGATCCTCGAGCTCGCCCGACTTGGTGGTCACCAGACCGAGGACCACGCGCTTGTTCCCCTGCGGGAGGAAACGCAGCGGCTCGAACCCGCCAGCCCGGTCGCTGTCGTACTCGAGGAAGTAGCCGTCATAGTTCGTGTCGGCGAGCAGGTGCTTCGCGACCGGCTCATAGCCGCCGGACGAAATCCACGTCGAGCGGAAGTTCCCGCGGCAGACGTGGGTGGTGATCGTCATGTCGGCGGGCTTGGCCTCGAGGATCGTGTTCAGCATCGCCGCGTAGCGCTCGCCAATTCCTTCGGTCCGGATGCCGCGCGCGGCGGCCTTCTCGAGTTCTTCGGTCGAGCAGAGGTAGGCCCACGCGGTGTCGTCGAACTGCAGGTAGCGGCATCCGGCGTCGTAGAACGCCTGCACCGCATCGCGGTAGGCCTGCACGAGGTCGGGAACAAGCGCATCCCGGTCGGCGTAGGCTGCCGGGTCGATCCCGGCGGGCTCCAGGCGGAAATCGAAGACGGTGGGGGCAGGGATCGTGAACTTCGGCGTCGCCCCGGTGGCGGCAGTCGCTTCGGCCAGTGCGCGGAAGTGGGCGAGGAACGGATGGGTGTCGCTGAAGCCGATCGGGCCGCTCACCTGCAGGCCGAGCGGCCGCGTCTGCACTCCCTGGAACTGGATGCCGTGGTCGAGCTCGACGACCTCCACACCATCCAGCATCCCGAAGAAGTCGAAGTGCCACCACGACCGCCGGAACTCGCCGTCGGTGGCAAGGCGTAGTCCGTTCCGGGCCTCGGCGGCCACGAGCACGTCGATCTCGGCGTCCTCCACCGCGCGCAGGGCGGCATCGTCGATCTCTCCCGCAGCGCGCGCGGCGCGGGCCTCGGCGAGGGCTGCCGGTCGAAGGAAACTGCCGACGATGTCGGCGCGGTACGGAAGCTGGGTATCGGTCACACCGGGATGCTACTCCGACGTCATCGGATGTCGGTGATCGCTCGTACAGTAGGACGGTGCCAGAGCCCGTGATCCGCGCCCACAACCTCGTCAAGGCCTACAAGATTCCGGGTAAGGACGACTTCCTCGCGGTGAACGGACTGTCGTTCGAGGTGGCGCCGGGCGAATCGTTCGGACTTCTCGGACCGAACGGTGCGGGCAAGTCCACGACGATGAAGATGATCGGTGCGGTCTCGACGCGCACGAGCGGGGAGCTCAGCATCCTGGGCCTGGATCCCGACCAGTACGGTCCCGAGATTCGCTCGCGGCTGGGCGTCGTGCCCCAGCAAGACAACCTGGACGGCGAGCTCAACGCCCGCGAGAACCTCTTCATCTACGGCCGGTACTTCGGCCTGCCCGGAAAGGTGTGTGCCCAGAAGGCGGATGAGCTGCTCGCTTTTGCCGCGCTCGAAGATAAGGCCAAGAGCAAAGTCGACCAGCTTTCGGGCGGCATGAAGCGCCGGCTCACGATCGCCCGAGGACTGATCAACGATCCCCGCATCCTGCTGCTGGACGAACCGACGACGGGCCTCGACCCGCAGGCTCGCCACGTGCTGTGGGATCGACTGTTCCGCCTCAAGGAGCGTGGCACGACGCTCGTGTTGACGACGCACTACATGGATGAGGCCGAACAGCTGTGCGACCGGCTCATCGTGGTCGACAAAGGCCAGATCATGGCCGAGGGGACACCTGCCTCCCTCATCCGCGAGCACTCCAGTCGAGAGGTGCTCGAGGTGCGCTTCGGGTCGGATCGCAATGAGCAGGTGGCGCCGCAGCTCAAGGGGATCGGCGAGCGCGTCGAGGTGCTCCCCGACCGCATCCTCGTCTACGCGCACGACGGCGAGCAGGCTCTCGAACGGGTGACGGCCGCGGGCCTGCAGCCGCTGACCTCGCTCGTGCGCCGGTCGAGCCTTGAGGATGTCTTCCTGCGCCTGACCGGAAGGTCGCTGATCGAATGAGCACGCCGCTTCCGGACGCGCGCACGCAGCCCACGCTCGACGAGCTGCGCGCCGAAGCCCTCGCGTGGGGGCGCAAGCCCCGTCGCTGGGGCTCGTGGTACGTCGCCGAGCACATGGTGCGCGCGATGCGCGCGTACGGGTGGACCATCGTGGTCGGGGCGCTGGGACAGCCCATCCTGTATCTGCTCGGGCTGGGGCTCGGTCTTGCTGCGCTCCTGGATGCACCGATCGAGGCGCACGGCGAGCAGGTCGACTATCTCGTGTTCGTTGCCCCGGCGCTGCTCATGACCGCAGCGATCGGTGTCGCGACCGAAGAGTTCACCTATCCGGTGATGTCAGGGTTCAAGTGGCGCCGGTACTTCTACGGCTTCAACGCCTCGGCTCTGTCGAGCCCGCAGATCGCGAACGGTGTGATCCTCGGGGCCTCAGCGCGGATGCTGGTGGCTGTCGTCGCCTACTACGTGTTCATCGTCCTCTTCGGTGCTGTTCCCGACCCGGCAACAGGCTGGGTGTCCGTGTTCGTTGGGCTCCTCGCTGGACTTTCCTTCGGCGTACCGCTGATGGCATACGCCGCCTCCATCGAGGACGACAAGGGGCAGTTCGCGCTCGTGCAGCGCTTCCTGTTCGTTCCGATGTTCTTGTTCTCGGGGACGTTCTACCCGCTCGAAAACCTCCCCATCTGGCTGCAGTGGATCGGCTGGATCTCGCCCCTGTGGCACGCGTCTGAGCTCGGCCGGATGGCGACGTACGGTTCCCCGGGCGGCCCCGGCCTGGCGGCGATCCACCTGGCCTATCTGGTGATCCTCACCGTCGTCGGCTACGCGTTCGCTCGCCGCACCTTCACGCGGAGGCTCGCGAAGTGACCGCGCTGGCATCGGAGACGGAACGTCGTCGTAGCGGGAGCGTCCGCGCATTGTGGTCGGGCAACCCCTGGGCCGTCGTGCAGCGCGGGCTCATCGCCGCGCGCTCGTCGAGCTGGGTCGTCGTGCTCTCGGGCTTCTTCGAGCCGGTGTTCTACCTGTTCTCGCTCGGTATCGGCCTCGGAAAGCTCATCGAGGATGTTGAGACGTCATCGGGGCTGGTTGTCTCCTACGCTGCCTTCATCGCGCCGGCGCTGTTGGCGGTGTCGGCGATGAACGGCGCCATCTACGACTCCACCTGGAACGTCTTCTTCAAGCTCAACTACGGCAAGCTCTACGAGGGGCAGCTGGCGACAGCCCTGGGCCCGCTGGATGTCGCCCTCGGCGAGATCCTGTACGCGCTGCTGCGCGGACTCGTGTACGCCACCGGATTCATGATCATCATGCAGATCGCGGGCCTGAACCTCGCACCCACGGCGATCCTTGCGCTCCCCGCGGTCGTGTTGATCGCCTTCGGGTTCGCGAGCCTCGGGATGGCTGTCACGAGCTACATGAAGACCTTCCAGCACATGGACTGGATCAACATGGTGCTGCTGCCGATGTTCCTCTTCTCGGCGACCTTCTACCCGATCACCGTGTACCCGGAAGCTGTGCAGGCCATCGTCATGGCCCTGCCCCTGTGGCACGGCGTCGAACTCATCCGCGGCTTGACGACCGGGGCACTCTCGGTCGCGATGCTCGGCCACGTCCTGTACTACGTGGTCATGATCGCGATCGGTCTCGTCTTCACGACGAAGCGGCTACGCACGCTGTTCCTCGATTAGCGGGGCGGCTCACCGAGCACGCACCGCCCGCTAGAGCGATACCGTCTCGCCCGCCCGATCTCTTCGTAGTCCACGTCTTTGGTCTCCGGAGACAGCACGAGGGCGATGAAGGTGAGCACGGCCATCGCCGACAGGTAAAGGCCGACGAGCCCCGGGCTCCCGTCGGCTGCCGCCCACAACGCCACGGCGACGAGGGGAGCAAGAGCCGCCCCCAGGATCGATGACACGTTGTACGAGACAGCGGAGCCGGTGTATCGGACCTCCGTCGGGAACAGTTCGGGAAGCACCGCTCCCATCGGCCCGAAGGTCGCACCCATGAGCACGAAGCCGAACACCAGGAAGGCCTGCACGAGCGCTCCCGTGAACTTCGGGTCGGCCTGGGGGAGAAGGAAGACGGTAAACGTGAGGCCGAAGACGATGATCGCCGCCGTCACCCACAGCAGCAGGCGCCGCCTGCCGATCGCGTCGGCCACGGGCCCCGAGAGCAGGGTGAAGATCCCGAAGAAGACGACGCCGATGATCTGCATCAGCACGAAGTCTGTGTACCCGAAACCGAGGCCGGGAACGTAGGTCGCCGGGTCGAAGGGAGTCCCGGCCGCCTGGGCGGCAGCCTGCGCGGCATCCGTCGTCGCCTTCGTTCCGTACGAGAGCGTGAAGCTCGTCATCAGATAGAACAACACGTAGGTCGCCAACATGATGAAGGTGCCGAGAATGAGCCGTCGCCAGTAGCGGCGCAACGCGAGACCCAGGGGAAACTTGCGCAGCGTCCCCTTCTTCTCGGCACGCGTGAACGAGTCCGATTCGACCAGTCGCAGCCGTACCCACAGGCCGACGATCACCATCACTGCCGAGAAGAGGAACGGGATTCTCCAGCCCCAGGCGAGGAACGCATCCGAGGCCTGAGCGGTGCCATCCGGGTGGGGGAGCGAAAAGTTGATCGCCAGGAAGATGCCGTTGGCGATGATGAAACCGATCGGGGCTCCCAGCTGCGGGAACGTGCCGTACCAGGCGCGTTTGCCCGCCGGGGCGTTCTCGGTGGCCACGAGCGCGGCCCCTGACCACTCGCCGCCGAGCGCGAATCCCTGCGCGAGTCGCAGTACGAGCAGGAACACCGCAGCCCACACGCCGATCTCGTTCACCGTCGGCAGCAGCCCGATCACGAAGGTCGCGATTCCCATCGTCAGCAGCGACGTCACGAGAGTGGCCTTGCGGCCGAACCGATCACCGAAGTGACCGAAGACCACGGCGCCGAGCGGGCGGGCGACCATCGCGGCGCCGAAGACGGCGAAGGATGCCAACAGCGACGTCGTCTCGTTCCCCGTCGGGAAGAACAGGGCGGGGAAGACGAGCACCGCCGCCGTCGCATAGACGTAGAAGTCGTAGAACTCGATCGTCGTCCCGATGAGGCTTGCCGTGATGACACGGCTGCGCGGGTTAGCGGGCGCGGAAGGGGTAGCGGTGGCGGAGGTCATGCGGGCCTGTCGACGAGGCGGACGAGAGTGGCCCTGCGCCTCCGTGGCCGCCTAGCGCCAGAGCGTGGCGATGGCCGCGTTCACGAAGGTCAGGATGCCGATCGCCCAGAATACACCGGCCGGAGCCGAGCCGTTCCGCTTGGTGCGGGCCGTACCGATCCCTAGCAGCGCACCGATGATCAGCAGGATGACGAGCTTCGTGCCGATCTTCGCGTAGTTGAACTCCACGCCCTCGGGCACGCCCCACGGCGCTGCCAGAGCGAGCCCCGCGACACCGGCGATCAGCAGACCCCAGTTCATGAGTGCCGTCACGGCCCCGGTGCGGCGCACGGCCTCCACGACCCAGGCGCCGAAGAGGATGGCGAAGCCCGAGAGGTGAACGAGAAGGACGGCGTGACGAAGAATCTCCATGCCGTCAGCGTACCTTACGGCTCACTGAAGGTGGAGTCGTGTCGGCCAGTCGCAGGGTGTCTCAGGCCCGCAGCTCCCGCAGCGTCAGCGCGGTGCGCAGCGCGGCATCCGCTGCCTCGAACCCCTTGTCTTCCCGCGACCCCGGGAGGCCGGCGCGGTCGATCCCCTGCGCCTCGTCGTCCAGGGTGAGAACGCCGAACCCGACGGGCTTGCCGGTGTCGAGGGCAACCCGGGTCAGTCCGTCGGTGGCCGCTGACGAGACGAACTCGAAGTGCGGTGTTCCGCCGCGGATGATGACGCCGAGCGCGACGACGGCATCGGCGCCGGCTTCCAGTGCCGCCTTGGCAACGACGGGCAGCTCGAACGACCCGGGAACTGACACGACGCGGTATGTGGCGCCGGCGCCCTCGAGTGCCCGGCGGGCGCCCTCCAGCAGGCCGTTCGCGATCGTCTCGTGCCAGCTGCCTGCGACGATCACGATGTTCAGTCCTGAGCCGTCGATCGTCTCGCGTTCAGGTGCTCCGGTGCCGCTCATGCGTCGGTCCTCTCTGCCGCGGCCCCCACTCCGAGGGCGCGGTCCAGGTCGTCGAGAGCGATGGTGTGTCCCATGCGCTCGGCCTTCGTGGCCAGGTACTGGTGGTTGTTCGGGCCGACACCCACGAGCAGCGGCACCTGCTCCACGATGTCCAGGCCGAGCTCGCGCAGCTGAGCAACCTTGTCGCCGTTGTTGGTCAGGAGCCGCATCCGCTCGATACCGAGATCTCCCAGGATGCCGGCTGCCGCGGCATAGTCGCGCGCATCGGCCGGAAGGCCCAGGGCAAGGTTCGCGTCGACGGTGTCGAGCCCCCGCTCCTGCAGGCTGTAAGCGCGCAGCTTGTTGATCAGACCGATTCCACGGCCCTCGTGCCCGCGCATGTAGATGACAACGCCGCCGTCTTGTTCGATCGCGTCGAGCGCAGCATCCAGCTGCGGGCCGCACTCGCACTTCAGGGAACCGAACGCCTCGCCGGTCAGGCATTCCGAGTGCACCCGAACCAGTGGCGCATCCTCGGTGAGGTCTCCCGCCACGACCGCGATGTGGTCCGTGCCGGTGATTCGATCCTTGTAGGCAAGGAAGCGGAACACGCCGTGTGCCGTGGGCACTGAGGCTTCGGCGCGGAGGCTGACGCGGCGGTGATGGGGGTTGGTGGCGGCGGCAGCGTCGCGCGGCTCGTGCTCGTTGAGGTACGCGATGAGCTGCTCGATCGTGATGACCGGCACACCATCGCGAGCGCCGAGGTCGAGGAGCCCCGGCATCCGCATCATGGAGCCGTCTTCAGCGACGACCTCCGCGATCGCCCCGACCGGCTGCAGGCCCGCGAGTCGCATCAGCTCGACCGCAGCCTCGGTGTGCCCGGGACGTTCGCGAACGCCCCCTCGACAGCGCGAAGCGGGAGGACGTGGCCGGGCCTGATGACGCTGGAGGGGGTCGATGCCGGGTTGGCGAGCACGTTCAGGGTGTGTGCGCGGTCGCTGGCGCTGATGCCGGTCGAATCGCGGTCAGCTGCATCCACGGTCACGGTGTACGCGGTGCCGCGGGCGTCTTCGTTGACCGCCACCATCGGCGGAAGATCGAGTCTGTCAGCCCAATCGGCGGGCATCGGCGCGCACAGCAAGCCGCTCGACCAGCGGATCGTCCACGCGACTGCCTCTGGGGTTGCGAGTTCGGCAGACAAGATGACATCGCCTTCGTTCTCGCGGTTCTCGTCGTCGGCGACGATGATCGGGCGTCCGGCGCGCAGCGCGTCGAGCGCCTCGGTGATGGGGGCAAGGCTCACCGGGAGCCTCCTTCGGTCGGGGCGGTCGCAGCCGCCGGGGGAACGCCAGCAGACGCTGCACGTGTCGGGCAAGGATGTCGGTCTCGAGGTTGACGGGGGACCCCGGCTGAAGGGAGTCGAACGTCGTGGCCTCGAGAGTCTCGGGGATGAGGGAGACCTCGAACCAGGGCTCGGTCGAGGCCGGCTCGCTGACGTCGCTCACGGTGAGGGATACGCCGTCCATGGCGATCGATCCTTTGTCCACGATGAGCGGCGCGAGGTGCTGCGCAATCGCGACGCGGATCACGCGCCACTGGTCGCCGGGCCGCACGTCGACGACGGTGCCCGTGCCGTCGACATGGCCCTGCACGATGTGCCCGCCCAGCCGCCCGCCCGCGGCGGTTGCCCGTTCGAGGTTGACGAGCCGATCGACGGCAACGTCGCCGAGTGTCGAGATCACGAGAGTCTGGCGCATGACGTCGGCGGTGAATCCGTCGCCGTCGCGGGCGACGACCGTCAGGCAGACTCCGCTGACGGCGATCGAGTCGCCGTGCGCGGCATCCGCAACCGAGCGGGGTGCGTGAATCGTGAGCCGGATGCCGTCGCCCGACGGTTCGACGGCGGTGACGCGACCGATCTCTTCGACGAGGCCTGTGAACATGAGAAGCTCCTGACTACACCGACGGTGTGCCAGCGTCGTCGCTGGCGGTAAGGGATGGGGATACGGACTGCTCGGTGGCAGCCCGGGGGCGTGCGACCAGCAGCAGATCGTCGCCGAGCTGTTCGAGCGCAGTGAACTCGAGTCGGTGCGCAGCGGCGAGCGTGCCCACCCCGATGTCGGTCACGGCGGGGCGGTCGCCGTCCGGGCCGGAGCCGATCAGGACGGGCGCGACGTACGCGAGGACCTCGTCGACCAGTCCGGCGCGCATGAAGGATGCCGAAACCGTCGGCCCGCCCTCCACGAACACACGCTGGATGCCGAGATCGCGAAGTTCCTCCAGGACCGCCGCGAGATCTGTGCCGGGGCGCTGAATCAGGGTGCGCGGATGCCGCCGGACCTGCGCAGCATCCGGAATCGCCCGCTGCCCGAGCACAACCGGGAGGGGCTGCTGCGACAACGGTTGGCCTGCGGGCCCGCGCGCGGTCAGCGCCGGGTCATCGGCCAGGACCGTGCCGATGCCGACGACGATGGCATCGGCATCCGCCCGGCGTCGATGCACGTCGGCGCGGGCCGTCGGCCCCGTGATCCACATACTCGTGCCGTCCGCGGCGGCGGCACGCCCGTCGAGGCTTTGTGCCCACTTGACGGTGACATGAGGTCTGCCCAGTCGCTGCACGGTCAGCCAGGACTCCAAGAGAGCGGTGCACTCGTCCTGCAGCAGGCCCGCGTCGACCGTGACGCCCGCGGCGACGAGTCGTTCCGCTCCGCCGCCCGAGGCCACGCCGGGGTCGTCGACGGCGTAGATCACGCGCGTGACGCCGGCATCGATGAGAGCCTGCGCGCACGGGCCGGTGCGGCCGGTGTGGTTACAGGGTTCGAGGGTGACAACTGCCGTGCTTCCGCGAAGCTGCTCCGACGACAGCTGAGACATCGCGTCGACTTCGGCGTGTGCGGTCCCGACACCACGGTGCCAGCCCTCCGCCAGAATGTCTCCGTCCGGGGAGAGGATGACGGCCCCGACCTGGGGGTTCAGTCCCCGGGGGCCGCGCAGCGCCGCGGTGAGCGCGCGTCTCATCGCGGCTGTCTCACTTGCGCCTTGGCTCACTGCCCACTCCGGTCGGGTGCGACGGGGCAGGGAAGGCGGCGACACTTCAGCGTCGCCTGTGCTGCCTCCCATCCGGACTGACGACGCTGTCGCGTCGCATCACCGTCGGTCCCGGAATCACACCGGATCAACCGCTGCGGTGTTCTCTCGAACACGGATGCAGCGGGTCGCGGACTGTCACCGCCGGTTCGGATTCTCACCGACCCCGGAGCACGTTGTTGCTCTCGAGTGTAGTCAACGCAGTGCGCGTGTGTTCATTCCCGGGCAGCGCGTGGGTCCGGCGCGCTGTCGGAGCCCGGTGCGCCCGTCATGAGGCCTCATCCGCACCCACCAGTGCGCGAGCGGTGCGCTCGTCGATGACGAGATCGGTGATCAGGCCTGCGGCCAGCGCACCGCGAAGGCTCGGAATCTTGGCCTCGCCTGTCACGATGCAGCAGCGACGCGGTACCGCGCGAAGCAGATCGAACGACGGGCCCGACCCCCGCTCGTTCAACGCGATCCCCTCGGTCGACCCGTTCGCTCGGTAGAACACCGTCGCGACGTCGCCGACGACGCGTTCCGACTTCAGCTGCTCAAGGTCGGCGGGTTCGAGGTAGTCGCCGGCGTGGACGCGGCTGGGCACCTCGGCCTGGAACGCTCCGACGCTGAAGAGTACGAGACCCATGCGGCTCTGAATGTCGAGGATGCGGCGGGTGCTTCGTTCTCGCCACAGCGCGCGCCGCGTCTCGGGGTCATCGAAGAAGGCCGGGACCGGGAATTGCTCGGCATCCCCGCTATAGGCCGTGCTGAACCTGCTGAGAAGCTCGCTGGCGTATGTGATGCCCGATGTCTTCACGTTTCCCGAGCCGTTCAGTTGCACGAATGTCGTTCCGTGCACGCGCTTGGGGGTGAGTCGGCGCGCGACCGCCGCCAGCGTCGATCCCCACGCGATGCCGACGACCAGTTCCGAGACGATCAGTTCATCCAGCAACTGCGCAGCGCCCTGAGCGACGCGGTCGAGCCGCTCGAGATCGCTGACCGATTCGGGCACCGGGATCACCTGCGCGCGTACCCCGAACTGGCGCCGCAGGTGGGTCTCGACGAGCCCGGGTGCGTCGAGAGGTGAACGGACGCGCACCTCGACGATGCCTTCGGCGCGTGCGAAGGACAGGAGTCGAGACACCGTCGATCGGGATGTTCCCAGTTCGGTGGCGATGGCGTCCATCGTGCGCAGCTGGACGTAGTACAGGTGGGCGGCTGTCAGCGCTCGCCGCAGGTGGGTCGCGTCATCGGTCACGGACACAGTGTGCACATACGTGCATTAGGTCTGCAACTTCGACCAGGCGTGGCACGATGGGGGAGAACCCGGGAGGTCCCCGAGCGAGGAAGGACACGAATCGATGAGCGCCGTCGAACGAGGCACGGTCACCCAGCTGAGCGAACGGCCGCAGGCCGACGTTCTCATCGTCGGCGGTGGCGTCAACGGGCTCGCGGCGTTTCGCGACCTCGCGCTTCAGGGTGTCGATGTCGCGCTCGTCGAACGCGGAGACTTCGTGAGCGGTGCATCGGCCGCGTCATCGCACATGATCCACGGTGGTGTCCGCTATCTCGAGAACGGCGAGTTCCGGCTCGTCCACGAGGCAGTGACCGAGCGCAACGACCTGCTCGCTACCGCTGCGCACTACGTGCGCCCGCTGCAGACCACGATCCCGATTTTCTCGACCTTCTCGGGCGTCCTCTCAGCACCGTTCCGCTTTCTGCGGCACGGTGCTGGCAAGCACGTCGAGCGCGGGGCCGCGCTCATCAAGATCGGTCTCACCATCTACGACTCCTTCTCCCGGGGTGGAGGCCGTGTTCCGCGTCACACCTTCCGCGGCCGCACCGCGTCGCTGCGTGCCCTCCCTGCGATGAATGACACCGTGAAGTACACCGCGACCTATTGGGATGCCTCGGTGCAAGATCCGGAGCGTCTCGCGCTGGATCTGCTGCGCGACGGGCGAGCGGCGGGCGGCAACAGCGCCCGGGCGGCGAACTACGTGGATGTCGTCGGCGCCCACGACGGAGCGATCACCCTTCGCGACACGGAAACGGGCGGCGAGTTCGCCTTCCGCGCCGCCGTCGTGATCAACGCATCCGGGCCGTGGACCGACCTCACCAACCGCGCACTCGGGGCTCCGACGACCTTCATGGGCGGAACCAAGGGCTCGCATATCGTGCTCGATAACCCGGAGCTACTCGCGGCCACGGCTGGTCGCGAGATCTTCTTCGAGCACCGCGACGGTCGCATCGTGCTCATCTACCCCCTCAAGGGACGAGTCCTCGTGGGCACCACCGACATCGAGCACGACATGGCCGATCCCGCCGTGTGCACCGAGCCCGAGGTCGACTACTTCATCGACCTCATCGGGCACGTCTTCCCCGACATCACGGTCGATCGCTCGCAGATCGTCTACCGGTTCTCGGGCGTACGTCCCCTACCCGGTCACGGCGACCTCGCCCCGGGCTTCGTCTCGCGCGACTACCGCGTCGAAGCCGAGCAGCTCCCGGGGTCGGCAGACACCACGGTGATCAGCCTCGTCGGCGGCAAATGGACGACTTTCCGGGCCTCCGCGGCCCACCTCACCGATGACGCTCTCGCGCTGCTTGCCCGACCTCGCACGGTCAGCACCCGCGGCCGGGCCATCGGCGGGGGAGCTGGCTATCCCCTCACGGAACGGGCACGGCAGCAGTGGGTGACCGAGAACCGTCGCGGGCTCTCGAAGGATGTCGCCGCGACTCTGCTCGAACGGTACGGAACAATCGCCCGCGAGGTCATCGCGTCGGTCGACGAGGATGCCGACGACCAGCCACTCACGAGCCTTCCCGCCTACAGCACGGGAGAGCTGCGGTACCTGGCGGGCGCGGAGGATGTCGTACACCTCGCGGATCTGCTGTTGCGCCGCACGAGCATCGCGTTCCGGGGCGAGGCGAGCCCTGAGGTCGTCGCCGAGATCGCCGAAGCCGTCTCTGGAGTGCTCGGGTGGGATGAGGCGGACGTTTCGGCTGAGGTCGATGCGGCACTCGCCGCTGTCCACGCCGCCGATCCGACGTGGGAGCCCGCGTCGGCACCGGTAGCCTGAGCGGCGCGGCATCCATCGTCTGGAGGCGTTCAACACTTCGGGAGGCATCGTGGCCGAACACGTCCTAGCCATCGACCAGGGCACCACCTCAACACGGGCGATCGTTTTTGACCGCGCCGGCACCGTTGTGGCAACCGCCCAGCGCGAGCACGAGCAGATCTTTCCCCGCGCGGGGTGGGTCGAACACGACCCCATGGAGATCTGGACCAACACCGAGTGGGTGATTTCTGCCGTACTCGGCAAGGCCCACCTGCAGGCGTCCGGTATCGCCGCCG
The DNA here is from genome assembly GCF_015565955.1 of Microbacterium schleiferi. Classification (NCBI taxonomy): domain Bacteria; kingdom Bacillati; phylum Actinomycetota; class Actinomycetes; order Micrococcales; family Microbacteriaceae; genus Microbacterium; species Microbacterium schleiferi. Next base: position 724,492 of record NZ_CP064760.1, read on the forward strand.
CTGGTGTCACGAACCAGCGCGAGACCGCGATCGTGTGGGACCGTCGTAGCGGGCAGCCCATCTTCAACGCGATCGTGTGGCAGGACACGCGCACGCAGCCCCGCCTGGATGCGCTTGCCCGTGACGGCGTCGGCGACCGCGTCACCGAGGTGACGGGCCTGCCGCTTGCTACCTACTTCTCGGCATCCAAGGTCGCGTGGATCCTCGAGCACGTGCCGGGGGCGCGGGCGGATGCCGAAGCCGGACACCTGCTGTTCGGGACCCCGGACTCGTGGGTGGTGTGGAACCTCACCGGCGGAACCAGCGGCGGGGCGCACGTGACCGATGTCACCAACGCAAGCCGCACACTGCTCATGGACCTGCAGACCCTCGACTGGTCCGACGAGATGCTCGCGCTGTGGAGTATTCCCCGCGCGATGATGCCCGAGATCCGGTCGTCCTCGGACGTCGTGGGCGAGCTCGCTCTACCCGGTACCGCGCGCGAGCTGCCGATCGCCGGCATCCTCGGTGACCAGCAGGCGGCGACCTTTGGGCAGGCTGCCTTCGGGGTCGGTGATTCCAAGAACACCTACGGCACCGGCAACTTCCTGCTCGTGGGCACCGGCACCGAGATCGTCCGTTCCCGCCACGGCCTGATCACCACTGTCGCGTACCGGCTCGGTGACCAGCCCGCCCACTACGCGCTCGAAGGCTCGATCGCCGTCACCGGATCGCTCGTCCAATGGCTGCGCGACAACCTCGGGATCATCGACCGCGCGCAAGATGTCGAGACCCTCGCGATGACCGTCGAGAACGCCGGCGGGGCCTACTTCGTCCCCGCGTTCTCGGGCCTGTTCGCCCCGTACTGGCGACCGGATGCCCGCGGCGCGATCGTCGGCCTCACCCGGTACGTCACACGCGCCCACATCGCTCGCGCCGCTCTCGAGTCGACGGCCTTCCAGACCCGCGATGTCATCGAGGCTGTCGTCGGAGATGCCGGCCGCGACTTGTCGGAGCTGCGCGTCGACGGCGGCATGACCAAGAACGATCTGCTCATGCAGTTCCAGGCCGACATCCTGGGCATCCCCGTCGTGCGACCGCGCGTCGTCGAGACGACGGCTCTTGGCGCCGCCTACGCTGCGGGTCTCGCGGTCGGTGTCTGGTCGGGGCTGGACGAGTTGCGCGAGCACTGGCAGGTCGATCGCCGGTTCGAACCGGCGATGTCGGATGAGGAACGCGCTCGCCGCTATCGGCTGTGGAAGAAGGCCGTCACCAAGTCCCTCGACTGGGTTGACGACGACGCCCGCACTCTGATGGATACGCTCGGCGACTAGCTCGTTCGAGACGGGCCGCTGCGTTTCGGTGGGGCCGCTACGCGAACTGCCCAGCGCGGGGACATGCCCTCGCCGGCTGCGCCGGCTCCCGCCAGGCCCGGTGCCAGCCCCGCGCTGGGCAGTTCGCTTCGCTCCTGCGTAGACGATCGGGTGACCTGCTTCGCTCCCGGTGGTGTGCCGATGGGTGGGGCCGCTACGCGAACTGCCCAGCGCGGGGACATGCCCTCGCAGGCTGCGCCGGCTCCCGCCAGGCCCGGTGCCAGCCCCGCGCTGGGGCAGTGCGCTTCGCTCCTGCGCAGACCATCGTGCGCACCGGTATGCCGTGCGCCGGCACGCGTCAGCCCCGCGCTGGGCAGTTCGCTTCGCTCCTGCGTAGGGCGCGTCTTGCGCTTGCGTTACTTCAGCAGGCGGGAGAGGCGGCGATCGGCCAGGAGCTTGCCGCCGGTTTGGCACGTCGGGCAGTACTCGAGGGAGTTGTCGGCGAAGAAGACGCTGCGCACCTCGTCGCCGCAGACCGGGCACGCCCCGCCGCGCCGGCCGTGCACGCGCATCCCGCGGCGCTTCGCGTCCTTGAGATCTGTCGGGGGCTTGCCGGATGCCTCGGCGATCGCCTCGGCGAGCGTCTGCTGCATCGCCGCGAAGAGGGTCTCGATGTCCTCGTCGCTGAGGTTTGCAGCCAGGGCGTAGGGCGACATCCGTGCCGCGTGCAGAATCTCATCGGAGTATGCGTTGCCGATGCCGGCGATGATCGACTGATCGCGCAGAACCCCTTTGATCTGGGTGCGGCGACCCGACAGCAACGCGGCGAACGCTTCGCGGTCGAACGCCGGGTCCAGGGGATCGGGGCCGAGCCGCGCGATGCCCGGCACGTCTGCAGGCTCGCGGGCCGCGTACACGGCGAGCGACTTCTTCGTTCCCGCCTCCGTCAGGTCGAACCCCGAGCCATCCGAGAAGGCGATGCGCAGCGCGATCGGCGTCTTTCCGGGGCGGATGATCGTGGTGGGGAGGTGGTCGTACCAGCGGAGCCATCCGGCCTTCGCGAGATGGAAGACGAGGTGGAGGGGAGCTGTCGCGTCCGCCGCCGCCTCGATATCGATGAACTTGCCGTGGCGCGACACCGACATCACCGTCGTGCCGACGAGCGCGTCCAGCGGAGGATCGTACGTCTTGAGCGCAGCGATGTTCGCGACCGTGGCGCGTGAGACGGTGAGTCCCGGCAGGCGGCCGTCGAGATAGTCGACCAGTCCCTGTACTTCCGGCATCTCGGGCATGGCGACATCCTGTCACGGGGTGGCAAGTGGCGGCAGGCCCCCATCGAGGATCGGCCAGGCAACGGGGCTGCGATCGTCGTCGGGGAGGAGCCCTGCGATCCACGCATCATCCCGGTGAGATGGACCCGCCAGCGCCCGCCGCAGCAGTCCCTCGTAGCGGAAGCCCAGCGCGCGGGCGACCCGCGCAGATCCGGTGTTTCCGGCCACGGCACGCCACTCGATGCGAGCCAGAGACATGCCCGCGGGCTCGAAGCCGAAGTCGATGACGGCGGAGCCCGCCTCGGTGAGCAGATGTCGCCGCCGAGCCCACGGCGCCATCCAGAACCCCAGCTCTGCCGTCTCCGGCTCCCGGCGGTACAGCCCGATCATTCCGGCCAGCCGGCCGTCATGACGGATGCCCCACGTCGCCTCACGGCCTTCGGCCCAGTGCCGCTCCACGCGGGGAATGAACTGCTCGGCGTGCTCGCGAAGGTACGGCGTTGGGACGGTGGTGTAGCGCTGGATCGCCGGATCCTGGCATGCCTCGAAGATCTCATCCACGTCGGCGTCGGTCGGTGGCGACAGCTCGCAGCGCTCGGTACGCAGCACGACGACATCCATCGCCCCACCCTAAGCCTTGATCCACCGATGAGCCGTGGGGTTGAGCGGGCGCGGTGACGCAGAAATGCCCCTCTGATCAGGAAGAATAGTGATTGTCTAGACCGCTGTTCGACCGATCCGAGAGGCATCTCGTAGGTGCAATTCAAGCATGCTCCCGCTGCTGTGTCAGCGATGTTCGATGATCCGAATCTCGTGTCGGCCGCGGGTCTGGTCCCGATGCTCCGCCTCGCCCGTTCCGTGGGCCTCGACGAGCTCGCGCAGTCGAGGTTGAGCGTCCCGACGGACAGGGGCGCGAACGCCGGGTCGAAGGTGATGGCGCTGGTGGCGGGGATGCTCGCCGGTGCGGACTCGATCGACGACATGAACCTGCTCCGTCACGGCGGGATGGGGCGATTGTTCGATCGGACGTATGCGCCGTCGACGTTGGGCTCGTTCCTGCGCGAGTTCCGTTTCGGGCATGTCCGCCAGCTCGATGCCGTCGCTTCCCGGACTCTGGTGAACCTCGCCTCGGCCGCACCGCTGCTGCAGGTTCGGGGCGGTGAGCGGGTGATGGTGGATCTGGACGACACGATCGTCGAGGTCCACGGATACAAGAAGCAGGGCGCCTCGTTCGGGTACTCCGGCGTCCGCGGACTCAACGCACTCCTTGCGACGGCGTCGACGACCTCGTCAGCACCGGTGATCCTGGGTCAGCGGCTCCGGCAGGGGAAGACCGGCTCCCCGAAAGGCGCCGCCAGGATCGTCGGTGACGTCCTCGCAACCCTCCGCCGCATGAACATCGGGAGCAGTGTCCGGCCGCTGCTGCGGGCCGACTCCGCGTTCTATGGGCACGGCACCGTTGGCACCGCGATCAAGTCCGGCGCGGACGTATCTGTCACGGTCCGGATGGACCCTGCGGTGAAGACAGCGATCTCGTCGATCCCCGAGGACGGGTGGGAGACGATCGAGTATCCGAACGCGATCCGTGACGAGGCCACCGGGCGGTGGATCTCGAAAGCCGAAGTCGCCGAAGTGCCCTTCGTCGCGTTCCGCTCCCGGAAGATCGCCGAACGGGTCGAAGGACGTCTCGTGGTGCGGCGCATCCCGGACCTGAACCCGAACAAGGTGGAGCAGCCGACCTTGTTCGACGTCTACCGGCACCACGCGTTCTTCACCACCACCGACAAGCAGACGATGGGCACCGTCGCGGCGGACAAGACCCACCGTGCCCACGCGATCATCGAACAGGTCCACGCCGATCTGAAGGGCGGACCGCTCGCTCACCTTCCGTCCGGGGTGTTCACCGCGAACAGCGCCTGGCTCGTGCTCGCGGTGATCGCGTTCAACCTCACCCGCACCGCCGGACTCATCTCCGACCGCGCCGGGCGGCTCGCCAGAGCGACAACCGCGACGATCCGCCGCACCCTCATCACTGTCCCGGCACGCCTCGCACGATCCGCCCGGCGCATCACCATGCACCTGCCCGCGGCCTGGCCCTGGCAGGCCGCGTTCGATCGCCTGTTCACGGCCACCCACGCCCCACCACACGTCAGCACGAACTGACCACCGCCGCGACGACGGCCCGACCGAGAACACAGTGGACGACCGGGATGCGACGCCCGGAACACAACCCTGCCCGCGGCCGGTCAAAGCCGCATCCATCAAGTCGAGCCCCCTCGCCCAAGGCTCATCGGTGGATCGAGGCTAAGCGCCGCCACGTCCCGCTCGCCGCAACTCCTGCTATTCCTCACTCGGGGGCTGGAATCGGAGGTGGTGGGGCGCCGATTGCAGGAGTTGTGACGCTCCCTCCCCAGGATGGGATTCGCACGCTCTTTCCTCGGTTCCAGGCAACGGCGAGGACGCGAGAGTCGGGCGGGGGCACTCTCGCGGTGTGATCTCAGTAGCTCGTCGCTATACCAGCGCTGAACTTCGACAGTCGGGGATGGGCCGCGCGGCGCTCCGATCGGCCTTGCGCTCCGGGTCGTGGCTCCGAGTTCGACGAGATGTCTACTTAGCAGCTGACACTCCGACACCGCTCGTGCGGGCCGCCGCTGTCGGCGGTCGCCTCGACTGCGTGTCCTTGTTGCGGCTGCGAGGCGTCTTCGTCGCTGAACGGCACAGTCTGCATGTGCAGTTCGAGCGCGACGCGAGTCGGCTCCCGTCGCGTGATGGCGTCGTGGCTCACTGGCGAACCTCAACCGCTGCGCGCAGCGATCTCGTCTGCGGAATGATTGAGGCACTCGTCCAGGCTTGTCGATGCCAGCCCGCTCGGTTCGCGGTTGCGACACTCGACAGCGCGTGGCATCAGGGACTTGTTACGGAGAGTGAGGTCGCCGAGGTCTTCTGTCGGCTGCCGCAGCGGTACCGGAAGCTTCGGAATCTGCTCGATCCGCGAGCCGAGTCCGGAACGGAAACGCTCGTCAGACTGATGCTGAGATCGCTGGGGGCTTCCTTCGTGCTCCAAGCGGAGCTCGCTGGGGTTGGACGGGTGGACTTCATCGTTGACGGATGGCTCGTGGTCGAGTGCGACAGTGTTGCCTTCCATGGTGATGAGCGCTCGCAGCGGCGAGACCGTGCTCGGGATCTCGCTGCCGCCATCGGCGGCTACGTCACCGTCAGGTTCCTGGCCGAGGACATCCTGTACCGCCCGGAGCGTGTTCGAGAGGCGCTGCGGTTGCTTCTCACTCACGGCGCCAGGCGTCGCTAACTCCTGCTCGATGGCGTCCCCCGCCCGCCGCGGCGGGCGTTGGTGGGCGAAGTGCAGGAGTTAGGGCACACCCCGACTCAGGCCCGGCGCAGCAGCCCGATCCGGTCGTAGACGTCGCCGAGGGTCGCGCGGGCGACAGACTCGGCACGCGCGGCGTTGGAGGCCAGGACCCGGTCGAGCTCGGCCGGGTCATCGAGTAGATCGAGCGCGCGAGCCCGCACGGGTTCGAACTCGTTCACGACGACCTCGGCGAGACCCTTTTTGAAGTCGCCGTAGCCGCGGCCCGCGTACTCGTCTTCGATCGACGGGATCTGCCGACCCGTGAGGGCCGCGTAGATCACGAGCAGGTTCGAGACCCCGGGCTTGTTTTCCCGGTCGTACCGCACCGAGCCTTCGCTGTCGGTCACGGCGCGCATGACCTTCTTCGCGCTCTTCGCGGGGTCGTCCAGGAGCCACAGCACTCCGGCATCCGACTCGGCCGACTTCGACATCTTCGCTGTCGGATTCTGGAGGTCGTAAATGCGGGCGGTGTCTTGCTGGATGACGGGCATCGGCACCCGGAAAGTGGTGCCGTAGCGCCCGTTGAACCGCTCGGCGAGATCACGCGTCAGCTCCACGTGCTGCTTCTGGTCATCACCGACAGGCACGATGTCGGTCTGATACAGCAGGATGTCGGCTGCCATGAGCACCGGGTAGGTGAACAGCCCGACGGATGTCGCATCCTGTCCGTACCGCTGCGACTTGTCTTTGAACTGGGTCATCCGACCCGCCTCGCCGAACCCGGTGAGCGTCGACAGTACCCACGCGAGCTCCGCGTGCGCCGGAACGTGAGACTGCACGTAGAGCGTCGACTTGGCCGGCTCGATACCGGCGGCGATGTACTGGGCGGCGGTCCGCCTCGTCTTCTCGCGCAGCTCCGCGGGGTCGTTCGGCTGGGTGAGGGCGTGCAGGTCGACAACGGAGAAGAACGCGTCGTAGGCCTCCTGCAGATCCCGCCACTGCATGAGCGCCCCGATGTAGTTGCCGATCTGGAGAGAGTCGGCGGAGGGCTGCATTCCGGAGTAGAGGCGGGGCTTGGTCACCCGACAATCCTAGGCCGCGGTGGGGTCGGCTCCGGTGCGCTCAGCGACCGACGCTGTAGTCGGCGACGACGGGAGCATGGTCGCTCCAGCGGGTGTCCCAGGAGGGTGCCCTGTCGATCCGGTAGGCGGTGACCCGGTCGGCCAATGGAGCTGTCGCGAGGTGGTAGTCGATGCGCCACCCGGTGTCGTTGTCGAAAGCCTGCCCGCGGTTCGACCACCACGAGTAGGGTCCATCGACCTCGCCGGCCCAGCGGCGTCCGACATCGACCCACCCGAGCCCGGTGCCGGTCGTCCCATCGATGCACTCGATCTCGGTTCCCTCGGGCGCGAGGATGCGGTCAAGATAGGCGCGTTCGCGGGGCAAGAAGCCCGCCTTCTTGAGGTTGCCCTTCCAGTTGCGGATGTCGAGCTGACGGTGCCCGACGTTCATGTCTCCCATGACCAGAGCCAGCGGCGAGTGCGCGGCCAGGTGGGGGAGGCGTGACTGCATCGCGTCCAAGAACGCGTACTTGGCATCCTGCTTCGGGGTGCCGTCCTCTCCGGAATGGACGTAGACACTCACCACGGTGAGGGTCTCGCCGTCGATGTCGAAGTCCGCCTCGATCCACCGTCCCGACTGGTCGAGCGGCTCCGGCCCGAGCACCGTGCGGACCGCCGCGGCCTCCACGCGGCTTGCCACGGCGACGCCCGAGCGGCCCTTCTGGAGTGCTTCGTGATGCACGATCCGCCATCCGGGCAGGGCAGCTGTCAGCTGCTCCTCATTCGCTCGAACCTCCTGCAGCGCCATGATGTCGACGCCCGCCTGATCGATCCACTCGAGCATCCCCTTGCGGGTGGCAGCGCGGATGCCGTTGACGTTGATGGAAGCGATACGAACTGTTCGGGGCACGCGCTTCAGCCTAGGTGTCGTCACCGACACGCGAGCCCGCGCTACGCTCTGAGCACTCCCAGACCGGCATCCGATTGTGAGGGCGACAGTGCCACGACCGCCGCTCAGCCGCGCCTGGCGTGCTGCCGTCTTCGTGACGGGCTGGATCATTCAACTTGCCGTCGCAGCGACCGGCGTCGTTGTCATTCGCTTCGATTCCATCGACGGCCTGCTGATCTGGTGCCTCGGCGGCTCGCTCTACGCGATCGGGGCGATGATCGTGCTCGCTGTCCTCGCGCGGCGAGACACACCGGCACCCGAGACCGTGGCGATCGAGAAGAGCTGGTGGGTGAGCGTGATGGTCGCCGCTGTCACGATTCTGCCCAGCTTCGTCGGCGTGTTCGCAGCGGTGACGGTCGTCATTTTCGATGACGGGACGGACTATGGTTTCCTCTTTCGCCTCATCGGGATCTGGGCGATGGTGCTCTCCTGGGGGCTCCTGCACTGGGGATTCGCGCAGTGGTACATGTACCGCTATCGCGTTGCCGCAGACCCACCGCTGCGCTTCCCGAGAACCCCGGAGCCGTCGATCGTCGACTTCACGTATCTCGCCTTCACGATCGGCACGACGTTCGCGGTGTCAGATGTCGAGACCCACTCGTCACGCATCCGATGGCTGATGACGCTGCACTCGGTCATCTCGTTCTTCTTCAACGGCGCGATCGTCGTGTTCGCCCTGAGCCGGCTGACGGCATTCGGGGCTTGACGGGCCGGCGTCGATTCAGACGAGACCGTCCAGGGCGCTGGGGCGGCGCGGCTGGGGCGGTGTGGATGCCTCCACCTCGTCGAGCTCCCGTTCGGCCCGACGCACATCGCGGGTTGCTGCCCACCGCGCGTGCCACGGCGCAGCATCTCGCGCCTCCTGGGCGGTGCGCAGCCGCACCTGGGCGGCAAGGAGCAGTGCGGCATGCTCCTCGGCCAGCTGCTCCGCCTCGGATTTCTCCAACAGCGGGATGTTCTCGTCGCGGGCAGAGATGGCGATCCACGCCGCCCCGACGAGCATGATGATCCCGATGAGGCGGAACCACAGCAGCAGACCCACGAAGATGGCGAAGGTGGCCAGCAGCGCGTTGGTCGGCGTGTAGCTGAGCAGCCAGCCCGCGCCGAGCTGGAGCACGGTGACAGCCGCCCCAGCCAGCAAGGCTCCTGGCCAGATCGTGCGCCAGCGCAGGCTCGTTCCCGTCAGGAATCGATACAGCGCCGCCAGAGCAGCAGCATTGATCGCGAACGAGATAAGGAGGGTCGCAGTGCGTACGCCGATCGAGAACCACACCGAGCCGGTGTCGAGTCCGAGCAGCGAGAACACGATGTCCAGCGCCCAGGTGCCCGCGGCGCCGAGCCCGCCGCCCACGAGCAGCAGGATGCCGAACAACGCCGCCGCCAGAAGGTCACCGCTCTTGAGGAGCAGGTAGGGGCGCCGGTCAGGGGCAGCACGAAGATCTCGCGGACGGCGCGGCGTGAGAACGTTACCCAGCCGATCGCCGTCCAGACCAGAGTGACGAGAGCTATCGCACCCGTGATCCCGAACAGGCTCGCGGAGTTTGTGGCGATTTCGGCCACGGCATCCGGGGTGATCGGACCGTCCTTGTCGATCAATCCGGGGATGTAGGTGTTGATGAGGTCGATCAGATTCTGGATGGCCTCGTCGCTGCCGCCGAGCCAGAGGCCCGCGAGAGCGAACGCAACGTAGACGGCGGCGAAGATCGCGAACAGCGCCTGATAGCTCACTCCCGCCGCGAGCAGAAAGCCGTTGGCGATGAGGAAGTGGCGCCAGACGCGCACCGGAAACCACGCCAGCGTCTGCTTGGTGACCCGGGTGGCGAAGGAGATCGGCTCTTCGAATCGGGTGAGCAGCCGCTCCTGGGTGTCTTCCCACCGTGCACGCAGCGTTTCCTCCCGCTGCTGCGCGTCGCGCGCGGTATCGCGGCGATTGCGGTCGGACGAGCTCACGTTCTCAGGTTATCGAGGGTCGCGCGCGGCATCCGTTTCGGCAGCGGTGCGCGAGTCCGTGCGGAACCACCGGACCACCGACAGGGATGCCGCGAGCACCGCCGCCGGGATGAGGAACGCGATCGCCAGTCCCGGACCGTCGGCGAGCAGCCCGACGATGACGGCTCCGAGGATCGCGCCTGCGTAGTTGAAGATGTTGACCCGGGCGATCACCTGGTCGGAGTGGGCGGGGGCGAGGTCGCCGGCGGCGCCGAACGTGACGGGGATGAGGATGCCGGTCGCGGCGCCCGCGAGGGCGAAGCCGGCGATTGCGGCGGCCTCGAACGGCAGAAGCGCCACTGCCACGACGCCGATCACCGAGACGACGATGGCGCCGGCGACCAGGCGTCTCCGGCTCATGACTCCGAGGAGTCGGTCGGTCGCGAGACGGGTGATGAGCACGCAGACCTGGTAGGCGGCGTATCCGAGCGGTGCGAGCGCGGGGAGGGCTCCCAGGTCATCCTGCAGATAGACCGTGCTCCAGGTGCTTACTGCCGAGTCGACGACGAACACTGCCAAGATGACGAAACCGAATGCCCAGATGCCCGCTCGGGGGAGCCGAGCGCGCTCGGCGGCGGGAAGGGCCGTATCGATCGCCACCTCGCGGGCGAACAGACGGATGCCGATGACCGCGATGAGGAGGATCGCGATGCCCGCCGTTCCGATCGCCACTCCCGCCGCGAACGGGGATGCCGCGATGGCGGACACGAGCAGGGCTCCCGCGATCGCGGCAGCGGTGTAGGCGGAGAAGAAGCCGCCGAGGAGGGGCTTGCCATGCGCGCGCTGCACGATGACGCCCTGCATCGCCGTTGCGGCATCCACGCACCCGAGGCCGATGCCGTACACCGCGAAGAGCGAGACGAAGAGGGGGAACGGTGTCGGGAGGGCGATGGCGGGGAGGGCGGCTGCCTGAAGGAGGAGGCCCACGACGAGTGCGGTGCGGCTTCCGAACCGCACGGCCAGGGCGTTGGCGAGCACGGAACCGCCGGCGGCGGCGATCGCGACACCCAGCACGATGAGCGTGACGACGGTGTCGTCGACTCCCTGGCGTTCCTTGAGCGCGGGGAGGGAGGTGACTACGACGGCGTACCCGAGGCCCTGAGCCGCATATGCGGCGAAGACGGCGACGCGCGTGGATGTCGCTCGCGCAGCGCCAGCGAGGCGGGGCGCGTCTGGGGTGCTCATTCGGCCAGAGTAGCGAGCCGAGAGCCGTCGGCCGAGAAGAACCTCACAACCTCAACGCTGCATGAGGGTGGTGCGGCCCGGATCAGGTACTGCGCGCCGTTGGTGAGGCCCGGCTCAGGCCTTGCCGCGAAGAACCGCCTGCTTGACCTCGGCGATCGCCTTCGTGACCTCGATACCGCGGGGGCATGCCTCGGTGCAGTTGAAGGTCGTGCGGCAACGCCACACGCCCTCTTTGTCATTGAGGATGTTCAGGCGCACGCCTGCCGCGTCGTCACGCGAATCGAAGATGAACCGGTGGGCGTTGACGATCGCGGCGGGGCCGAAGTACTGACCGTCAGTCCAGAACACGGGGCACGAGGAGGTGCAGGCCGCGCACAGGATGCACTTGGTGGTGTCGTCGAAGATCTCGCGGTTCGTGATCGACTGGATGCGCTCCTTGCCGGGCTCCGGCGTCGAGTTCGCGATCAGGAACGGCTGCACCTCGCGGTAGGACGCGAAGAAAGGCTCCATGTCGACGATGAGGTCCTTCTCCAGCGGCAGACCCTTGATGGCCTCGACGTAGATCGGCTTGGAGATGTCGAGGTCCTTGATGAGGGTCTTGCAGGCGAGGCGGTTGCGTCCGTTGATGCGCATCGCGTCCGAGCCACAGATGCCGTGGGCGCAGGAACGGCGGAAGCTGAGCGACCCGTCGACCTCCCACTTGATCTTGTGGAGAGCGTCAAGCACGCGGTCGGTCGAATACAGCTCGACGTCGTAGTCCACCCAGCGGGGCTCGGCATCCACCTCGGGGTCGAAGCGACGGATGATGAAGGTCACCAGGAACGCTTGGATGCCCGTGGGGTCAGCGGACTGCTCGACACCGCCCTGCGCATCAGCGTCCTCGGTCGCGTTCGTGGCGGCATCCGTGGAGACAAGCGTCGCGCTCATCGTCAGTACTTCCTCTCCATCGGCTGGTAGCGGGTGATGACCACGGGCTTCCAGTCGAGCCGGATGTGGTCATCCGCGACCGACGAGTGCGGGTCGCCCGTGAGGTAGGCCATCGTGTGCTGCATGTAGTTCTCGTCATCACGCTTGGGGTAGTCATCGCGCATGTGGCCGCCGCGGCTCTCGAGCCGGTTGCGGGCGGTGACGACGACGACCTCAGCGATGTCGAGCAGGAATCCGAGCTCGACGGCTTCGAGCAGGTCGGTGTTGAACCGCTTGCCCTTGTCGTCGACGTGGATGTTGAGGTAGCGGGCACGCAGTTCTTCGATGACGCCGAGCACGTGCTTCAGGGACTCCTCGGTGCGGAACACCTGAGCGCCCTTGTCCATCTCGTCCTGCAGCTTCTTGCGGAGGACCGCGATGCGCTCCTGCCCGGGGTTGTTGCGGAGGCCCTCGATCATCTCGAGAACACCCGCGGCAGGGTTCTCCGGCAGGTCGACGAAATCGGCGGTCTTCACGTACTCGACCGCATACTGGCCGGCGCGCTTGCCGAACACGTTGATGTCCAGGAGCGAGTTGGTGCCGAGGCGGTTCGAGCCGTGCACCGAGACGCACGCGCACTCGCCAGCGGCGTACAAGCCCGGAACGACGGTCTCGTTGTCGGCGAGCACCTCGGCCTTGATGTTGGTCGGGATGCCGCCCATCGCGTAGTGGGCGGTCGGCATGACCGGCACCGGCTCGACGACCGGGTCGACACCCAGGTAAGTGCGCGCGAACTCGGTGATGTCGGGGAGTTTGGTCTCGAGAACCTCAGCGCCCAGGTGCGTGCAGTCCAGGAGGACGTAGTCACGGTGGGGTCCCGCGCCGCGGCCTTCGGCGACTTCCTGCTGCATGCAGCGGCTGACGATGTCGCGGGGGGCGAGGTCTTTGATGGTGGGCGCGTAGCGTTCCATGAAGCGCTCGCCACTCGCGTTGCGCAGGATCGCACCTTCGCCACGGGCACCCTCGGTCAGCAGGATGCCGAGACCGGCAAGCCCGGTCGGGTGGAACTGGAAGAACTCCATGTCCTCCAGCGGCAGGCCCTTGCGCCACACGATTCCCACGCCGTCACCGGTGAGGGTGTGGGCGTTGGAGGTCGTCTTGTAGATCTTGCCGAACCCGCCCGTGGCGAAGATCACGGCCTTGGACTGGAAGACGTGGAGCTCTCCGGTTGCCAGTTCGTAGGCCACGACGCCCGCGACCTGGGTGTTGCCGTCGGCATCCTTGACCGTGATGAGGTCGAGGACGTAGAACTCGTTGAAGAAGTTGATGCCGAGCTTGACGCAGTTCTGGAACAGCGTCTGCAAGATCATGTGGCCGGTGCGGTCGGCGGCGTAGCAGGCGCGACGGACGGGGCTCTTGCCGTGGTCGGCGGTGTGTCCGCCGAAGCGCCGCTGGTCGATCTTGCCCTCGGGGGTCCGGTTGAAGGGCAGGCCCATGTTCTCGAGGTCGATGACCGCGTCGATGGCCTCTTTCGCGAGGATCTCGGCGGCGTCCTGGTCGACGAGGTAGTCGCCGCCCTTGACAGTGTCGAAGGTGTGCCACTCCCAGGAGTCCTCTTCGACGTTTGCCAGGGCTGCCGCCATGCCACCCTGGGCGGCGCCGGTGTGAGACCGGGTCGGGTACAGCTTCGAGATGACCGCCGTCTTCGCGCCGGGGCCCGCCTCGATGGCCGCGCGCATCCCGGCGCCGCCGGCGCCGACGATGACGATGTCGAACTGGTGGTAGTGGACGCCGTCCTTGACGACGCTTTCGGCGCTCTGAGTAGTCACGGGTGCTGTGCTTTCGATGTCAGGTGAGCGGCGGGATTACGAGGCGCAAATGCCGATGATCGTTTCGGACGCGGTGGCCGGGTCGAACCCGATGCAGGGGTCGAAGGTGAAGACCACGAGCGTGCCGAGCAGGATCAGAAGCGCTGCGGTGACCCAGATCGCCGTGACCAGCACGGTGCGGGTCTTGGCGTGGGTCACGTAGTCGTTGGTGATGGTGCGCATGCCATTTGCGCCGTGGATCAGCGCGAGCCACAGCATCAGGACGTCCCACCACTGCCAGAACGGGTTGGTGAGCTTGCCCGCGACAAACGCGAAGTCGATTGCGTGGATGCCGTCGCCCACCATGAGGTTGACGAAGAGGTGGCCGAAGATCAAGACCACGAGCACCATGCCGGAGGCTCGCATGTAGACCCAGCCCCACTTTTCGAGGTTCACACCACGGCGGCGAGGGGTGCTGTGCGCAGAACGGGGTTCTGCGATCGCGGGAGCGCTCATCAGTGACCGCCTCCCATCCCGCTGAAGACATTGATGAGGTGACGGGGGGTGAACCCGATCATCGTCACCGCCCAGACGCCGAGGACGATCCACCAGAGCTGACGCTGGTAGCGGGCGCCCTGCGACCAGAAGTCCACGATGATGATCCGCAGACCGTTGTACGCGTGGTACGCGATGGCGCCGACCAGGAAGACCTCGCCGATCCCCATGATCGGGTTCTTGTAGGTGCCGATCACGGCGTTGTAGGCCTCGGGGGATACCCGGATGAGCGCCGTATCGAGGATGTGGACCAGAAGGAAGAAGAAGATGGCCACGCCGGTAATGCGATGCAAGACCCACGACCACATGCCCTCGTGACCGCGGTACAGCGTTCCACGAGGGGTCTTGGAGGTGGTTTCGGATACCGACGGTGTGACGCGTGCTGGTGCAGACACGGTCGTCCTCCCTGGATCGAACACGAGCGGGGCGGTCAGTGCCCCAACAGGAACCTGACGCAGGCTCCCCGGCGTCACTCGGGCGCGAGTCCCATCCTATTGCGCTGGGCGAGAGCTCGGCTCTTAGGGCACCCTTAGTCCGGGGGTATCGCTGCTCGTCACCTCTGCGACACGTGGCCGAAAGGACGCCCCAGTAGCCTGGGCGCATGTCCCAGGTGATCTCCGACTTCTACGCCGTCATCCCCGCGGGAGGCATCGGCAGCCGACTCTGGCCGCTCTCGCGTGCCGACGCGCCGAAGTTCCTCCACGACCTCACCGGATCGGGTCATTCCCTTCTGCGCGACACGTGGGACCGACTCGAGCCTCTGGCCGGCAGTGAGCGCATCGCCGTCGTCACGGGACGCGCGCACCGTGCCGCAGTCGAGGCCCAGCTGCCGGGCGTGCCTGATCGCAACGTCTTCCTCGAGTCCGAGCCTCGCGATTCGACGGCAGCGATCGGGCTGGCAGCTGCCGTGCTTGTGCGACGCGAGCCCGAGGTGATCATCGGGTCCTTTGCGGCAGACCACGTCATCCGGGTTCCGCACCTGTTCCAGTGGGCGGTGCAGCAGGCTGTCGCGGTGGCGCGGCAGGGATACATCTGCACGATCGGCATCCAACCCTCAGAGCCCTCGATCGGCTTCGGGTACATCAAGAAGGCCGATGAGCTTCTTGTCGACGGCGCGCCGGAGGCTGCAACCGTCGAGCGCTTCGTGGAGAAACCCGACCTCGAGACCGCGCGCACCTACTTCGCCGACCGCTCCTACCTCTGGAACGCGGGCATGTTCATTTCCCGTGCCGATGTTCTGCTTGCCGAGATCGAGGCGAACAACCCCGAGCTCCACGCCGGACTGATGGAACTCGCCGAGGCATGGGATGACCGCGACCGTCGTGGACCTGTCGTCGACCGCGTCTGGCCCGGTCTGACGAAGATCGCGATCGACTACTCGGTCGCCGAGCCCGCCGCTGAGAAGGGCAAGCTCGCGGTGATCCCGGGTCACTTCGACTGGGATGACGTTGGAGACTTCGCGAGCCTCGCCAAGCTCAACTCGCACGGGCGCAAGAACGATCTCGCGATTCTCGGGGGGAACGCGCGGATCCTCTCGGACGCATCCAGCGGCATCGTTGTCTCACAGACCTCACGGGTCATCAGCCTCATCGGTGTGCAGGACATCGTCGTCGTCGACACCCCCGATGCTCTCTTGGTGACCACGAGCGAGCACGCGCAGCGCGTCAAGGGGGTGGTCGACGCGCTCAAGCTCGGCGGGCGCGGCGACGTTCTCTGAAGCGCGGAGGCCGGGCGCGAGCAGTTTGCGTGACGACTCTATTGCGGGTTTGTAACCATTGCTCAGTGGTGGCTGTCTGGGGCATGCATCCTGGCCATTCGCTAGGTAGATTCTCCAGATGCACCCGCCGTCTGGGCGGGCCCTTCACCTGGAGGCACAGTTGACCATTTCCACCCGTAAGCGCGTGCTCGGCGGCCTCGTTGCCGCGAGCATGTTCGTTGCTCTCGCCGGCTGCGCGTCGGCCCCCACTGACACGGAGACCACGGCCGCGGCCGGTGGCGACGTCGTCGAAGGATTCCTGCCCTGCATGGTCTCCGACGCCGGTGGCTTCGACGACAAGTCGTTCAACCAGCTCGGCTACGAAGGCCTCGAGCGCGCCGCTGGCGAGCTCGGCGTCGACTTCCTGACGGTTCAGTCCGACTCCGAGTCCGATTTCGCGCCGAACCTGACCAACCTGGTCGACCAGGGCTGCTCGATGATCATCACGGTGGGCTTCGCGCTCGCGTCGGCTGCGGGCGAGTCGGCCCTGGCCAACCCCGACATCGAGTACGTCTCGATCGACGATGTCGTGGACAACGACTTCGACGGTGAGACCGACGCCCCCAACATCAAGCCGATCGTCTTCGACACCGCGCAGGCCGCGTTCCTCGCCGGTTACGCCGCGGCGTCGTACTCGACCGCTGGCAAGGTCGGCACCTTCGGTGGCATGAACTTCCCGACGGTCTCGATCTTCATGGACGGCTTCGCCCAGGGCGTCGCCTACTACAACGAGGCCAACGGCGCCAACGTCGAGGTTCTCGGCTGGGACTCCGCCACGCAGGACGGTGTCTTCACCGGTGGCTTCGTCGCCAACCAGGACGCGATCAACGCCGCGCAGGGCCTCGTCGACCAGGGTGTCGACGTCCTGCTCCCCGTCGGTGGTCCGATCTACCAGAGCGCCGCGTCCGTCATCCGTGACTCGGGCCGCGACATCGCCCTCATCGGTGTCGACGCCGACGTCTTCGAGACCGACCCGACCGTTGCCGACCTGCTCCTGACCTCGATCCGCAAGCTGATCGACGTGGGTGTCGAGGACGCGGTCCTCGCCGCCGGCATCGGCGAGTTCGACCCGGCGCCGTTCGTCGGCACGCTCGACAACGGTGGCGTGGGCCTGGCTCCGTTCCACGACTTCGAGAGCAAGGTCTCGCCTGACCTCCAGGCGGAGCTCGACGAGATCGCCGCGGGCATCATCGACGGATCCATCCCGGTCACGTCGTACCTCGCGGGCTGATAACCCTCAGCGGCGGGGAGGCTGGGTATCCAGCCTCCCCGCCGCTGTCGTTCTCGCCCCTCACCGCCCGTCTGTCGGCCGCGCAATTCGGTGCGCCGACCCGACCTGTCTCCTAGGATCGGCATCATGAAGCTCGAACTCCGCGGGATCACCAAGCGGTTCGGCAGCCTCGTCGCAAACGACCACATCGATCTCGTGGTCGAACCCGGAGAGATTCACTGTCTCCTCGGCGAGAACGGTGCCGGCAAATCAACGCTGATGAATGTCCTGTACGGCCTCTACCAGGCCGACGAGGGCACGATCCTCCTTGACGATCACGTCCAGAATTTCCAGGGACCCGGTGACGCCATGCGCGCGGGCATCGGCATGGTGCACCAGCACTTCATGCTGATCCCGGTGTTCACGGTCGCCGAGAACGTCATGCTCGGTCACGAATCCACCAAGGCCGGCGGGTTCCTCGACCTGAATGCGGCCCGACAGCGTGTCCGGGAGATTTCGGAGCGATTCGGGTTCGACGTCGACCCCGACGCTCTCGTCGAGGAGCTGCCGGTCGGGGTGCAGCAGCGCGTCGAGATCATCAAGGCGCTCTCTCGCGACGCGAAGGTGCTGGTCTTCGACGAGCCGACCGCGGTGCTCACGCCGCAGGAGACCGACGAGCTCATGGCGATCATGCGTCAGCTCAAGGAGTCCGGGGCCTCCATCGTGTTCATCACCCACAAGCTTCGCGAGGTCCGCGAAGTGGCTGATCGGATCACCGTCATCCGCCTCGGCAAGGTCGTCGGCGAAGCATCGCCCGACTCATCCAATGCCGAACTCGCGTCGATGATGGTCGGTCGGGCCGTCGAGCTCACGGTGCATAAGGACCCGCCGCAGCTGCGCGATTCTGCCCTTGTCGTTTCGCGCCTGTCGGTGCTCGATCCCACCGGTCACCCCATCGTCGATGACGTCAGCTTTGAGGTTCGCGGTGGCGAGATCCTGGCCGTCGCGGGAGTTCAGGGCAATGGGCAGACCGAGCTCACAGAGGCTCTTGTCGGCCTCCAGGGAATCGTCCGTGGGTCAGCCACGCTGGATGGCGCCGAGCTCATCGGCCGCAGCGTGCGAGGCATCCTCGACGCGGGCGTTGGATTCGTCCCCGAGGATCGCAAGGAAGACGGCCTTGTCGGCCCCTTCACGATCGCCGAGAACCTCATGCTCGATCGCGCCCACGGAGCGCCGTTCGTCAAGGCGGGCACCGTGCAGCGCGCGGCGCTGGCGGCGTTCGCGCAGGAGAAGTTCGAGGAGTTCGACGTCCGCGCACAGAGCGTCGATACGCCCGTCGGCACCCTCTCCGGCGGAAACCAGCAGAAGGTCGTGCTCGCCCGCGAGCTCAGCCGCGAGCTGTCGCTGCTGGTCGCGGCCCAGCCCACGCGAGGCGTTGACGTCGGGTCCATCGAGTTCATCCACAAGCGCGTCGTCCAGACCCGCGACGCCGGCATCCCCGTGGTCGTCGTGTCCACCGAACTGGACGAGGTTGTCGCCCTCGCAGATCGGATCATGGTGATGTATCGCGGCCGAATCGTCGGCATTGTTCCGGGCGACACGCCGCGTGAGGTCCTCGGCCTCATGATGGCCGGCGAGAGCCCGAGCACGGAAGGAGCTGCCGCATGAGCACCACGGCATCGGAGCCAAAACGCAGCTCGAAGCCCGGCCCCGAGGAGGTGCCCCCGCCCGGAAAGTGGCACGAGACCTTCCGGCGGATCACCCAGGGGAACGCGATCATCTCCGTGCTCGCGGTGCTCCTGGCGCTGATCGTCGGCGGCATCATGATCGCCTTCACCGACGAGGACGTGCAGGCGGCATCCGGGTACTTCTTCGCGCGTCCGATGGACACCATTGCTGCCGTGTGGAATGCCGTCAGCGGCGCCTATATCGCCCTGTTCCAGGGGGCGATCTACAACTTCAATGCGCCGACCTTCGAGCGAGCGATCAAGCCCATCACCGAGACGCTCACCTTCGCGACGCCGCTGATCGCGGCGGGTCTCGGCGTCGCACTCGCCTTCCGCATCGGCATGTTCAACATCGGTGGCCGCGGTCAGATGTTGATGGCCTCCGCTGCAGCTGGATGGGTGGCGTTCTCGCTCGACCTGCCGTGGGGCATCCACATGGTCGTCGCGCTCATCGCGGGCCTGATCGCGGGTGCGCTGTGGGCTGGCATCGCGGGTCTCCTCAAGGCACGCACCGGAGCGCACGAGGTGATCGTGACGATCATGCTCAACTACATCGCGTTCTATTTGATCTCGTGGATGCTGCGCACCCCGGGCCTGCTCCAGGCGCCGGGATCGAGCAATCCCAAGACGCCGGCGATGAAAGACACCGCGGTGTTCCCGGATCTGCTCGGCCCTCCTACAACCTGCACTTCGGGTTCATCCTGGTGATCGGTGCGACGGTGCTCGTGTGGTGGATCCTGTCGCGTTCGAGCCTCGGCTTTCAGTTCCGTGCCGTCGGCGAGAACCCG
Organism: Microbacterium schleiferi; assembly: GCF_015565955.1. Taxonomy (NCBI): domain Bacteria; kingdom Bacillati; phylum Actinomycetota; class Actinomycetes; order Micrococcales; family Microbacteriaceae; genus Microbacterium; species Microbacterium schleiferi. Next base: position 744,296 of record NZ_CP064760.1, read on the forward strand.
AACGCCGCACGGGTGGCTGGTATCAAGGTGTCGAGCATGTATGTCTACGGCATGCTGATCTCGGGCGCGCTCATCGGTCTTGCCGGAGTCAACCAGGTGCTGGGGACCGTCACGACCGGCTTCTCGGCCGACATCGACGCCGGCATCGGATTCGACGCCATCACGGTCGCGCTCCTCGGCCGTTCTACTCCGTGGGGAACGTTTGCGGCAGGCATCCTGTTCGGCGCTTTCAAGGCCGGCGGATACTCGATGCAGGCTGCCGAGCAGATTCCGGTCGAGATCGTCACCGTCGTCCAGGCGCTCATCGTGCTGTTCATTGCGGCGCCGCCGCTGGTTCGCACGATCTTCTTCCTGCCCTCGCCCGAGCGCGACCGCCGCAAGCGTGAGAAGGCACGGCAGAAGCAGCTGAAAGCGCAAGCCCGCGCTGAAGGGGGTGCCGCGTGAGCACGACTGCATCTCCCACGGGCGAAGGAACCGTCCCCATCGCGCCGCTGGCAACCGCCCAGCCCGAGAGAATTCGCAGCTGGAAGGTCCCGATCGCGCTCACGATCTTCACGGCGCTCTTTGCCATCCTGCTGCTCGCTGCGCCGCGGGAGGGGGTCACGACCTTCCGGCTGTCCACACCCACGGACGCTATTCAGCTCCCCGAACTCGCCGTGCCCGTCATGGCGACCGCGTGGGTCTGTGTCGTCCTGCTGGTGCTGCTGACAGTGGCATCCGTGTTCTTCGTCCGCGCGTTCGCGCGTTCGCCGCTGTGGATCGTCATCGTCTACATTCTGGCGATCGTCGTCGGATTCCTCACCTGGGCTGCGGCGGGTGCTGCGATCCCCGTGGCGGGGCTTCTCGCGGGATCGCTCGGACTGGCGGTTCCCCTCATCTACGGCGCCCTGGGTGGTGTGATCGGGGAACGGGCCGGTGTCGTGAACATCGCGATCGAGGGGCAACTGTTGGCGGGCGCATTCACCGCCGCCGTCGTCGCGTCCGCGACGCGCCAGCCCATCCTCGGGCTTCTTGCGGCGATGGTCGCAGGGACGCTCGTCGCCTTCATCCTCGCTGCGTTTGCGATCAAGTACCTCGTCGAGCAGGTCATCGTCGGTGTCGTGCTGAACGTGCTCGTGATCGGGTTGACGAGCTTCTTGTACTCGCAGGTGCTGCAGCCCAACGGTGCGACGCTGAACAGTCCGCCGCGGTTCGACCGGATGCCGATTCCGCTGCTCGCAGACATCCCCGTCATCGGGCCGGTGCTGTTCAACCAGACGATCATCGTCTACCTCATGTACATCGCGGTCGCTGCCGTCTACGTCGGCATGTTCCACACGCGCTGGGGGCTGCGCCTGCGCGCCGTTGGTGAGCATCCGCAAGCTGCCGACACCGTCGGGATCAAGGTCAACGCGACGCGGTTCTGGAACGTTCTGCTCGCCGGCGCTATCGCCGGCCTCGGCGGCACCGTCTTCACGATCGGCAACGGCATCGCCTTCAACAAGGAGATGACCGCCGGAGCGGGCTTCATTGCGCTCGCTGCCGTCATCTTCGGTCAGTGGGACCCCATCAAGGCGACGCTCGCGGCGCTGCTGTTCGGGTTCGCGTCGAGCCTGCAGAACACCCTGAGCATCGTCGGTTCGCCGGTGCCGAGCGAGTTCATGCTGATGCTGCCCTACGTGGTGACCATCTTCGTCGTCGCCGGTGTCGTCGGCCGCTCCCGAGCGCCCGCCGCCGACGGCAAGCCCTACATCAAGGAATAACGGAATCGGCGCCCTCGCCACGAGCGGGGGCGCTGAGACCTGTGCGAGCCGGGAGGATCCGCATGACAGACATCGATTGGGAGGGGCTGCGCACCGAGGCGATCTCGGCGATGCGCCGCGCCTACGCCCCGTACTCGAACTACTCCGTCGGAGCTGCAGCGCTCGTCGACGACGGCCGCATCGTCACCGGATGCAACGTCGAGAACGCCTCGTACGGCGTGGGGCTCTGCGCTGAGTGCGGACTCGTCTCGGCACTGCACATGAGCGGCGGCGGCAGGCTCACGGCTTTCGTGTGCGTCAATGGTCAGGAACAGATCATCATGCCGTGCGGCCGCTGCCGGCAGCTCCTCTACGAACACTCCGCATCCGGGATGCTGTTGCACACGGTGTCCGGCATCCGCACGATCGATGAGGTGCTGCCGGATGCCTTCGGGCCCCGCGACCTCGAGGAGGCACGCGCATGACCGAGGCGCCGATCGAGCCGTTCGACGCCGTCGACGTCATCCGGATCAAGCGAGACGGGGGTGCCGTTCCCGAGCCGGAGCTGCGCTGGATGGTCGACGCGTACACCCGCGGATATGTCGCCGATGCGCAGATGGCAGCCTTCGCGATGGCGACGCTGCTCAACGGGATGCAGCGCGACGAGATCCGGGTGATGACCGATGCGATGATCGCATCGGGGAGCGGATGAGTTTCGCCGGGCTCGGCAAGCCGACCGTCGACAAGCACTCCACGGGCGGGGTGGGCGACAAGATCACGCTGCCGCTCGCGCCGCTGGTGGCATCCTTCGGTGTTGCCGTCCCGCAGCTGTCGGGGCGCGGACTCGGCCACACCGGGGGCACCCTCGACAAGCTCGAGTCGATCCCCGGCTGGCGCGCTGCGCTCTCCAATGCCGAGATGACAGCGCAACTACGCGATGTCGGTGCCGTGATCTGCGCGGCAGGCTCTGGCCTTGCTCCGGCCGATAAGAAGCTCTATGCGTTGCGCGATGTGACCGGCACCGTCGAGGCGATTCCCCTCATCGCCTCGAGCATCATGTCCAAGAAGATCGCCGAGGGCACCGACTCGTTGGTGCTGGACGTCAAGTTCGGCTCGGGCGCGTTCATGCGCGACGTCGATCGTGCCCGCGAGCTCGCCCGCACGATGGTTGCTCTCGGTACCGATTCCGGGGTCGCCACGACCGCGCTCCTGACGAATATGGACACGCCGCTGGGCCTCGCGATCGGAAACGCGAACGAGGTGCGGGAGTCTGTCGAGGTGCTCGCCGGCGGGGGACCTGCCGACGTGGTCGAGCTCACGGTCGCCCTCGCCCGTGAAATGCTCGCGCTGGCGGGCCAGCCGGATGCCGATGTCGAGGCGGCGCTCGCCGACGGACGTGCCATGGATTCCTGGCGCGCGATGATCCTCGCCCAGGGTGGGGACCCGGATGCCGACCTGCCGGTCGCCCGCGAGACGCACACCGTGACGGCGCCGCGATCCGGGACCGTGACCCGTCTGGAAGCTCTGCCGTTCGGTATCGCCGCCTGGCGACTCGGGGCAGGACGGGCGCGCGCCGAAGATCCCGTCATCCACGCGGCGGGCATCGATCTGCACGCCAAGCCCGGCGATGCGGTCGCTGCCGGCGCGCCGCTGTTTACGCTGTCGGCGCAGGATGCGGCGCGGTTCCCGCGCGCACTGGACGCGCTTGAGAACGCGTGGGAGATTGGTGACGCCGAGGTCTCGAGGGCGCCGATTGTTCTCGAGCGCATCACCGCCTGAGCATCCGTCGTCCTCTCCCGCCCCGCCATCCCCCTCACTCTCAGGAGCCTTCATGTCGATCGATCAGCACGGTGACCACGTCTTGCAGGGGATGTCGATCCGCAAGCTCCCCAAGGTGTCGCTGCACGACCACCTCGACGGGGGCGTGCGGCCCGCGACGATCGTGGAGCTCGCCGACCAGGTCGGGCTCGAGGTGCCCGAGGACACGGCTGACGACCTCGCCGACTGGATCGCGGAACGCTCCGATTCGGGATCGCTGGTCGAGTACCTGAAGACCTTTGACCTGACCGTCGGCGTCATGCAGACCCGCGAGGGGCTCACACGGGTCGCCCGGGAGTTCGTCGAGGATCTTGCCGCCGATGGCGTGATCTACGGCGAAGTCCGGTGGGCGCCCGAGCAGCATCTGTCGGGCGGGCTGTCGCTCGAGGAGGTCGTCGAGGCCGTACAGGACGGCATCGAAGAGGGTGAGGATGCTGCCGAGCAGGCAGGTCACGACATCCGTGTCGGGCAGCTCATCACCGCGATGCGGCACACCGATCGGTCCCTCGAGATCGCACGGCTCGCTGTCGAGTGGCGCGAGCGTGGCGCGGTCGGGTTCGACATCGCGGGCCCGGAGGACGGATTCCTCCCGTCGCGCCACCGTGAGGCTTTCGACTATCTCGCCAGCGAGTTCTTCCCGGTGACAGTGCACGCGGGTGAGGCAGCGGGACTGGACTCGATCCGCTCCGCGTTGCTCGACGGCCGCGCGCTGCGCCTCGGGCACGGGGTGCGGATCGCGGAGGACCTCGACGTGGTCTCCCGTGCGGGCGACGAGGTGCTCGTGCAGTTCGGCGACCTCGCCCGGTGGGTGCGCGACCGGGAGATCCCGCTCGAACTGTCGCCGAGCTCGAACCTGCAGACCGGGGCGATCTCGGCGTGGGGCGAAGAGCTCGCTGACCACCCCTTCGACCTGCTTTATCAGCTGGGCTTCTCGGTGACGGTGAACGTCGACAACCGCACCATGAGCCGGACATCGCTGACGCGCGAGCTTGCCCTGCTGGCCGAGACGTTCGAGTACGACCTTGACGACCTCGAGGTCTTCCAGCTCAACGCCGCCGCGGGCGCCTTCCTCCCGGTCGAGGAGCGTGAGGAACTCATCGAGCTCATCGGGGAGGGCTTCGAACGCTGATCCCCGCTCGGCCAGCGCCGGTCGCGGCCGTTCTTGTGGCCAACTCCTCAATCTCGGCTGCGTTCGCCGGTGTCTGGTGTCGGCTAGGCGGGCATCGGGTCCGGTCTTGCTGAGTTAGCTGTGCCCGAGCATCGTGCGCCATCCGGCAGCGTCGGTCATTACTGTCGGACTACCTAGCCCCCGGTGGCGCCGCTAACTCCTCAATTTCGGCTGCGTTCGCCGGTTTCTGGTGTCGGCTGTGCTGGCATCCGGCCTGATCTTGCTGAGTTAGCTGTGCCCGGGGGTCGGACGCCATCCGGCAGCGTCGGTCACTGCTGTCGGACTGCGCAGCGCCCGGTGGCGCCGCTAACTCCTCAATCTCGCCCGCGTTCGCCGGTGTCTGATGTCGGCTGTGCCGGCATCGGGCCCGGTCTTGCTGAGTTAGCTGCGCCGGAGCGCTGGCACTGAGGCGTCGGTGTCGGCGGCATCGATTGCGCCCGTGGGTCGGCGTGGCGAGGTCCCGTCGGGGTGGCTAACTCCTCAAGAGTGACCACCGCATCCGCTGCTGACCGTTGTAGCCAGCGATGCGGGACGCGGATTGCGGAGTTAGCGACGTGCTTCGCCGCGCATGTGTGGGCGATCGAGGATCGTTCGGAGCACCGCGGTCAGCTCATCGCGGTGGTGCAGGATGTCTTCAGCAATCGGTCGAATCGTCGTGTAGCCGAGCGCTGCTGCGGCCAGGTCGCGGCGACGGTCGCGTCGCGCAGCCTCCCAGCCCGAATGGTGTGCTTCGCTGTCGCATTCGATGATGAGCCAACCGTCCACGACGAAGTCGACCCGTCCGACACCGGGAATGCGCTGCTGAACCCGGATGTCGCATCCGAGGGTGCGCAGGAGGAGCCGCATGAGCGTCTCGGTGCCCGACTCCGAGCGGCGATCGAGCAGCCCCTGGAGCGCTCGGTAGCGCAGCGGCAGGCGAGCAAAGACCTCTCGGAGGTCGGCTTCGTCGACAAATCCCAGATGCCAGGCACTATCGAGGGTCGCGATAGCTGAACGCGGATCCTGGCATCGGCACGCCTGTGCCAGCGCTTCGATCCACGGAGCGATGGGGGAGCAGCGATCGGCAGCCGTGTCTCTCCAGTGCGCGATGACGTGAGACGGGCGCGTCGGCAACCGGCTGGATCCGTTGGTGATCTGGATGTGGAGCGGAGCGCTCCCGGCGACGAAGACCCCCGCCTCGCGCAGCAGAGACACGCAGTCGAGCCGACCGCCCAGGCGTGTGGCTTCGACGATGCAGGCGGGCGTTCCGGCGATGAGGTACTGGCCGCGCCGCACGCGCAGCAGTTGCCCCGCGTTGACGAGTGTCCTGATCGCCCGCTCCGACAACCCGTGAGCGCGGAGATCGGACGTGGTCAGGATGCGGTCGCGCCGGGCCGGCTGGCGGCCGCTCGACGCTCCTGGCATGCGGGCAGTCAACCGCGCGGCATATGACGGATGACCCCGGTCCGTCCGTGCCGAGGAGAGGCGCCCGATACCGAGACCTGGGGAGGACCAGTTCGGATGCCGAGTCGGATGCCGAGTCCGACGCCCGGACGTTGCTAACTCCTCAAGATCACCCCGGATCGACGTCGGGGTCAGCCCAATCCGGCGGTAGCGGCGGCGGATGTGAGGAGCTAGCCGCAGCCGCCGGCGGCTACCGCAGCTGCCGCCGGGCACCGCAGCAGCCGCAAGGCGCCGCAACCGACACGGGCCTCACCGGCCCGGTCGCGTCAGCCGACCGCCACCTGGGTCTGGAAGAAGTGGTCGATTTCGGAGGTGAGGGTCTCGGTCATGTCGGCGTCCGAGATGGTCGGTGTGCCATCGCCTGGCTGGAGGCCATAGTCGCCGAATGACGAGTGCGCGGCGCCCGCGATCTCGACCATGTCGGCATCAGCGGGAAGGAGCGGCCTGGCATCGGCGATCTTCGCCGGAGTCGAGAGTCCGTCGAGTTCGCCCGCGAGGCTGAGCGCCGGCATGCCGGAGGTGCTGAGGTCGTTCGCGCAGTACGACGCGAACAGGATCAGAGCCTCGGCATCCTGCGTCAACTGGCAGGCACGCACCCCGCCGAGGGAGTGGCCACCCACGGCCCAGGTGTCGACGTCCGGCGCGAGGCTCGTGAACGCATCCAGGGGCCTCAGGTCGAAGAACGCGAGGTTCAGCCAGGGCTTGGTGATCACAACTGTCGTCCCCGACTCGACGATGCCCGACAGCTTCGCGGCGTACGCCCACGGGTCGACCTTCGCGCCCGGGATGAATACGAGCCCGTCACCGGTCGCGCCCTCGACGGGGGAGAGGACGATCGCTGCATAGTCATCCGTGATCGAGATGGCTGGATCCGCCTTCACTGCGGCAAGCGGCTCGGGCTCGGCAGCCATCACGCCCACCTGGGAGTAGATGACGATTCCCACGATGGCGACGATCAGCAGGATGCCGAGGCTGGCAGCGATCCATCCGATGATGCGCGCCGCGCGGGAGCGGCGGCGACGATGCGGCGGCGGGGCAGAATCGGCATCCACCCCACGAGCCTACTCAGCAGCCGCGCATCAGCCGTCGATGACCGCGGCCAGTTCATCGAGGAACCCGGCGAGATCTGTTGCCCGGCGTACGATGCGCTGCACACTCTCGCGCTCCGAGAAGACCTCGACGAACTGCTCGAAGACGGTCTGGAACGCGGCGCGGTCGGACTCCGAGAACGCCACCAGCGCGACCACCTGGACCCGGGAGTCGCCCCAGGCGATCGAGTTCTCGGAGACGCCGACCGAGATCGCCGTGCGCGTGGCCGTCATCCCGATGGCGTGGGGAACGGCGAGCGCATCGGTAAAGGCCGTCGACGACAGGTGCTCACGGTGGATGGCTCGCTCTATGTAGTCCTGGTCGATGACGCCCTCCGTGACCAGCGGTGCACCCAGCAGGCGGATGGCGTCCTCTTCGTTCCCTGCGGCAGCGAGCTCGCGGCTGAAGGCTCCGGCGACGAAGTAGCGGGCAAGGTCGGCTCGCAGCCTGGCCAGGCGTCGGCCGCGCCGGATGCGGCTCGCTGTCGCCTGCACGCGCTCGATATCGCTCTCTGTCAGAAACGGCTGGACGCGGACGATCCGATCCGACGGCGCCGGGGGATCGATCGTCGACAGGACGAGGTCGGTGTGGATCGCATCCCACCCCGGGTCCGCGCGGGTATCGACGCCGACCACCTCGATCGCGCGGCCGAGGGATCGATCGACGCTCGAGCGCAGCAGCTCGTGCAGCTCGTAGTAGCCCGGGCACACGATGGTCGCGGTCAGCAGTTGCTCGCTCCGGCGGCTGCGCTCGAGGCGTCCGCCGACGTGCATCGCGATGTAGGCGATCTCATCATCGAGCAGCGGAATGTCGAGCCGCTCGTGGAGCTGACCGGCGATGAAGACCGCCACCTCGAACACCATCGGGTAGCTCGTCTTCAGCGACCGGGTGAGCGGGTTGCGCGACCAGGCTTGTGCAGCGGCGCGCTGCCGCAGGTTCTGCACGTGCAGGGAGAGTCGCACGACGAAGTCCTCATGCGCAATGTCGACGAGGAACTCGGATGCCGCATCCTGCACGATGTCGCGGACGACCTGTTCGAGGTGGGGGTCGAGGTTCTCCCGTGCCCGCTCGCTCGGTGCCGCCGCGCCCGGCGCGACGACCCGTGTCAGCACAAGGATCGCGAGGTGGTCCAGATCACCGTGCCCGAGATCGACGCCGATGTGTTCGCGCACGAGGGCATCGAGGACGTCAGCGATGGTGCGGCGATCGTCGGAAACGGGCGAGCCGGTGGTTGCTTCCAGGGTGCGTCCCTGGGACGCCCGGTCTGCCGTGATGGCGATGTGCATCAGCACGTCAGCGATGCCGAACTCGTTGACGTAGTACCCGAGCTCTCCCATGCGGGCTACGAGCGCCGGTTTGAACGGCCCGAACACCTGGGCACCCATGGAGGATCCGCCGAGCGAGCGGCGCAGTGCGTCGAAGTCGAACGCGCCCGCCTCCATCTCATCGTGGGCGAGCGAACTCAGCAGGCGTCGCTGAGCGACCTCCGCGCCGCGCAGGCGCGCCGTCGAGGCCGAGCGTTCGAGCGTGATGCCTGTGCCGCCCAGCAGGCTCCGCACCCGACCCAGGTCGGCTTCGAGGGTCGCCGGGCTCACGTGGAGTTCTTCGGCGGTCTCGAAGACGTCGATGCCGGTCGGGTCGTTCAGGAGAGCCCGGACGAGGGTATGGAGGCGGTCCCGCGGTGTCCCGGCGTCCGCTGCTGCCGACGCCCGCAGCGCCGCGGCGGCATCGACGCCGGCACGATACCCGGAGGGACCGGATTCGATTGCTGCGCCGGAGGGGACGCGCGCGTTGACGGCGGTCACGTACGAACGGATGCTGCGGGGAGTGACGCCGAGGGCATCGGCGAGGGTCGCGGCAGTGACCCATTCGCCCTCGCGGACGAGCAGGCTCAGCATCCGGTCCTGTCGTGGTCGTGTCACCGAACTCCTCGCGCGAGGTCGCACCCGACGCGTCCTCGACGGTGTCAGTCAACCACGACGAGGGCTCCAGCGGGCACGGAGCGGCGGCATGGGGTGAGCGGGGCCCGTCGGCGCCCCCGACCGTCGGCAGCGCCCGCGCGCCCGATGCTGCCCGGAAATCGTCTTCCGCCCCCGCGGAAAAAGGACTGGTTGTTGCCTCACAGCGTTCTCACAAGAATCGAATCCGAAGGAGGCGGGTCAATGAAGATCCTGGTGATCTGCGGCGCAGGAGCGTCCAGCACTTTCGTCGCACAGCGGCTGCGGAACGCCGCGCTGCGCAGCGGTGTGCAGGCCGAGGTCTCGGCCGGAACCGAGGACACCCTCGTGGGCCTCGCCGAGCCCGTCGACATCGTGCTCGTGGGTCCTCACCTGGAATCTGCTTTCCCCCGCATCCGCGACGCCGTCAGCGTTTCGGGTTCAGCCGCTGTGCTTCTGCCCCCGACGCATTCGAGGACCGTGACGGTTCTCGACTGCTTCAGATCGTCACCGCGGCCCGTGCCGCATCCGTCACCGAATAGTCCGTTCCAGGGAGGAACCATGTCTCAGATCACCCGCACGGTCCGCATCGGCTCGTCGCACGGGCTGCACGCTCGCCCCGCGAAGCTGTTCGCTCAGGCGGCCAAAGACGCTGGCATCCCGATCACGATCGCCAAGGATGCCGGGGCTCCGGTCAACGCGGCCAGCATCCTCGGGGTGATCTCGCTGGGCGTCGAACACGGCGACTACGTCACGCTGACGGCAGACGGTGACGGCGCAGAAGCGGCGCTGGACACCCTGAGCGAACTGCTCACCACCGACCACGACGCAGCCTGATCATGGCGCAATTGCGAGGAGTCGGTATCGGCCTGGGTGTCGCCCATGGTCCTGTCGCTCGGATGGCGGCGCCGCTTCCTGCCCCCGAAGACACCCCGAGCGCGCTCGGGGGTGAGCAGGAGCGCGCCCGCGTCCAGGAGGCCTTGGAGGCTGTCGCGCGCGAGCTTGAGCAGCGGGGCGCTCAGGCGGGAGGCGCCGCGCAGGAGGTTCTCGAGGCGCAGGCCATGATGGCCGAGGATCCCACGCTCACCGACGAGGTCGACGCGTCGCTCGCGCAGGGTAAGACCGCCGAGCGCGCCGTACACGAAGCGTTCGCGTCCTTCCGGGCTCAACTCGAGGCCGTCGGCGGCTACCTCGGTGAGCGCGCCGCCGACCTCGACGATGTCGCACAGCGTGTCATCGCTCGGTTGCAGGGCGTTCCGGCTCCGGGGGTCCCGGAACCGGGGCATCCGTTCGTGCTCGTCGCGAAGGATCTCGCCCCCGCCGACACCGCGCTTCTGGACCTCGATCAGGTGCTCGCCCTTGTCACGACCGAGGGCGGCCCCACCTCACACACCGCGATCCTCGCGCGGGAGAAGGGCATCGTCGCGGTCGTGGGGTCGGCGGGAGCCGCCGGACTCGCCGACGGTGAGACGGTGATTGTGGATGCCGCTGCCGGCGCCGTCACCACGGAGCCCACCGACGACGAGCTGACACGGGCGAAGAACCGCGCGAACGCGCGGGCCGCCGCTGCAGACGCCCCGATCACCGACGGAGCGCTCGCCGACGGCACCGCGGTGCCGCTCCTGGCGAACCTCGGGAATCCCGCGGGAGCAGCCGAGGCCGTGGCTCTCGGGGCCGAAGGCGTCGGTCTGTTCCGCACCGAGTTCCTGTTCCTCTCCGCCAGCTCCGCCCCCACGGTCGAGCAGCAGCGTGCCTCCTACGCCGAGCTTCTTGCCGCGTTCGCGGGCAAGAAGGTGGTCGTCCGGGTCCTGGATGCCGGAGCCGACAAACCCCTGCCGTTCCTCAACGACGCTCACGAAGAGAACCCGGCGCTAGGCCTTCGGGGTCTTCGCGCGCTCCGAGCCAGCGAGGACATCCTGCGAGAGCAGCTCACTGCGCTCGCCGAAGCCGACGCGCAGACGCGCAAGGCCGGTTCCGGGGCGGACCTGTGGGTCATGGCCCCCATGGTCTCCACCGTGGACGAAGCCGAGTACTTCACCGCGATCGCGCGGGAGTACGGCATCCGGACCGCCGGGGTCATGGTCGAGGTGCCCTCGTCCGCGCTCATGGCCGAGCAGATCTTCGCGCACGCGGACTTCGCCTCGATCGGTACGAACGATCTGACGCAGTACACGCTCGCTGCCGACAGGCTGCTCGGCTCGGTAGCGGGATACCAAGACCCGTGGCATCCGGCGGTGTTGCGGCTTATCCGCGACGTCGGCGCTGCCGGCGCGAAAACCGGCAAGCCCGTCGGGATCTGCGGTGAGGCCGCGGCCGATCCGCTGCTGGCCGTCGTGCTCGTCGGACTCGGAGCTACTTCGCTGTCCATGGCACCGACGGCACTCGCCGATGTGCGCGCGACCCTGCTCACCTACTCCCTCGACGACGCCCAGCGGGTCGCCGAGGCCGCACTGGCCGCAACGGATGCGGCAACCGCACGGGAGGCGGCACACGCAGCCTCCGTCTCACAGAAAGAGAGAATGCAATGACAACGACGTCGCCTGGAGTGGCGAAGGATCCTGGGCGGGCACGCGTCGCCGTCCAGCGATTCGGCACCTTCCTCTCCGGCATGATCATGCCGAACATCGCGGCATTCATCGCCTGGGGCTTCATCACGATGCTCTTCATTCCGTCGGGCTTCTTCGGCCCCGACAGTCCGTTCGGTTGGCACTGGTATCCGGTTTCGGACATCATCGGCTCGGGCGGCGATGAAGCGGTCATCGGCTGGCAGGGCGCGATGGTGCAGCTCTCGGAGGGTGCTGACGGAAACTTCTTCTCGTATGTCGGCCTCGTCGGGCCGATGATCGTGTACCTCCTTCCTCTGCTCATCGCCAACACCGGCGGCCGGATGGTCTACGGCGAGCGTGGTGGAGTCGTCGCCACGATCGCAACGATGGGCGTGATCGTTGGCACGAACATCCCGATGTTCCTCGGCGCGATGATCATGGGTCCCTTCGCGGCTCTCATGACGAAATGGATGGACCGGCTGTGGGACGGCAAGATCAAGCCCGGCTTCGAGATGCTGGTCAACAACTTCTCCGCAGGCATCCTCGGTATGGTTCTCGCGATCGTCGGCTTCTTCGTGTTCGGCCCCGTCATGCTCGGCGTCAGCGCCGTCCTCGGTGGTGCGGTGGGCTGGCTCGTTTCGGTGAACCTGCTGCCGCTCGTGTCGATCATCGTTGAACCGGCGAAGGTGCTGTTCCTGAACAACGCCATCAACCACGGTGTCTTCACGCCGCTGGGTATCGAGCAAGCAGCCGAGACCGGAAAGTCGATCCTCTTCCTCATTGAGGCCAACCCCGGACCGGGTGTGGGGCTGCTTCTGGCCTTCACGTTCTTCGGCGTAGGTGCGGCAAAGGCCTCGGCCCCTGGCGCGATCATCATCCAGTTCTTCGGTGGTATCCACGAGATCTACTTCCCGTACGCACTGTCCAAGCCGATCACGATCCTCGCGCTCATCGCCGGTGGCGCGACCGGAGTCGCTACGAACATGCTCCTCGGAGGTGGCCTCGCGTTCCCCGCTGCTCCGGGAAGCATTATCGCGGTGACGTTCGCGGCCCTCGGCCCCGGAATCGGCAACCTCTTGGTGGTTTATCTGTCGGTCATCCTCGCCGCGACGGTCACCTTCCTGCTGGCAGGGATCATGCTTCGGGCAAGCCGCAAGCGCGACCTCGAGGCCGGGCTCGGTGGAGACCTCAGCGCTGCCATCGCCCAGACCGAGGCCAACAAGGGCAAGGAGTCGGCGGCTCTCGCCGGCCTCCGAGCCAGCGCCGGAAACGACGCACGCGCCGAGTACGACGCTGAAGAGGCGTACGACGAGGCGGAGACCGCGCGGGCAACGGGCGGTCTTGCCAGCGGCGGACGGCTCGAGACCAAGCAGATCTCGACCATCGTGTTCGCCTGCGATGCGGGCATGGGATCGTCTGCGATGGGCGCCAGCGTGCTGCGTAACAAGATCACCAAGGCGGGGGTCACGGGCGTCACGGTCACCAATAAGGCGATCGCGAACCTGGATGCCTCGGCAGATCTGGTCATCACGCAGAACCAGCTCACCGACCGGGCTCGGCAGAAGACACCGGATGCCGTGCACGTTTCCGTCGACAACTTCATGAACTCGCCGAAGTACGACGAGGTTGTGGAGCTCGTGCGCGACCAGCACCAGGATGGTGCATAACCGATGAGACGGTGCGGGGCGGCGCACACCGCCCCGCACCCCTCATCTGCTGTCTCGGTGCCTCGTCGGCATCGCGGCGGAACGAAGCGGGGAGAAAGGTAATCATCATGACCAGTGACGTTCTCACAAGCGATCGGGTGCGCATCCACGCCGGGTCGGCCACGCGCGACGAAGCGATCCGCGAGGCGGCCGACCTGCTGATCGCCGCCGGAGCGGTGACCTCGGCGTACTACGACGCAATGCTCGCCCGCGAGCAGACCGTGTCGACCTACATGGGCAACGAACTCGCGATCCCGCACGGGACGAACGACGCCAAAGACGCGATCCTCGCCTCCGCGCTGTCCGTGGTCCGCTACGACGGCGGTATCGACTGGGACGGCGAGACGGTGACCTTCGTCGTGAGCATTGCCGGTGTCGGCGACGAACACCTCGAGATCCTGTCGCAGATCGCGATCCTCTTCTCGGACGAGGACGACGTCGCACGGCTGAAGGCTGCGGCAACATCCGACGATCTGTTCGCGCTCGTCTCCGCCGCCGGCGTCTGAGGAAGGGACCGTCATGAAGGCCGTCCACTTCGGTGCGGGCAACATCGGCCGCGGCTTCGTCGGGCTTCTGCTTCACGAGGGCGGCTACGAGCTCGTCTTCTCGGATGTCGCGGCGCCCCTGGTTGATGCCATCAATGCGGCATCCTCGTACACCGTTCACGAGGTCGGCGAGGGCGGCATCGACAAGACGGTGACCGGGTTCCGGGCCATCAACTCGGCGACCGAGCCGGATGCGCTTGTCGCCGAGATCGCAACCGCCGATGTGGTCACGACGGCCGTCGGGCCCACGGTATTGCGGTTCGTTGCTCCGCACATCGCTGCGGGTCTCGCCGCCCGGGAAACATCCCGGCCAGCACTGCAGGTGATGGCGTGCGAGAACGCCATCAACGCGACCGATCTGCTGCGCGACGAGGTCGCCGCAGCGGCGGGTGAGGGCTGGGCCGACCTGCAGAGCCGGGCTGTGTTCGCGAATACCGCCGTCGACCGCATCGTGCCGGCGCAGCCCGATGGCGGTGGTGTCGACGTGACCGTTGAGCCGTTCTTCGAGTGGGCTATCGAGCGTCCGCCCTTCGGCGATAACCCGCCGCAGATTCCCGGGGCGCACTTCGTCGACGACCTCGCCCCCTATATCGAGCGCAAGCTCTTCACCGTCAACACCGGACACGCTGCCGCCGCGTACTTGGGTGCGCGAGCCGGGCACGTGACGATCGCGCAAACCTTGGCCGATCCGGCGATCGCGGGCCAGGTGATCGCCGCGCTCGAAGAGACCTCGGCGCTTCTGACGGCTAAGCACGAACTGCCTGTCGACGAGCTCGCGGACTATCGGGCGACGATCCTGCGGCGGTTCCAGAACCCGGCGCTGCCCGACACCGTCGGCAGGGTGGGGCGCCAGCCCCTGCGCAAGCTCTCCCGCCACGAGCGGTTCATCGGACCAGCCACCGAGGCGGCGGAGCGGGGGATGTCAGTGTCGGGTCTGCTCGCGGCGGTCGGCGCCGCGCTGGAGTTCGACGACCCCGACGACCCGCAGTCCCAGGAGCTGCAGCAACTGCTTCGGGAGACGGATGCCTCGGCCGCCGTCACCCGCATCACCGGGCTCGGACCCGAGCATCCGCTGTTCGTCGATCTCGTCGAGGTCGTGCACGCCCGCCAGCGCAGGCTCTAGCCCGCGGCTAACTCCTCAAACTCGCGCCGGCCGGGGCATCCCGCGGTCGTCGGTAGCCCCCGCGGACCAGGATTTGAGGAGTTAGCCACGGGTGATCCCGATGACGTGGCGGCGACGGGGCAGCTGACTCCCCGCGGCGGCTTGGCGGTGAGTGCGGGCCAGCGCCAGCTCTAACCCGCGGCTAACTCCTCGCTTTCGCCCCGATGCCGCGTGTTGGCGTCCCTGATGCCGCCATCCGGCCCCGGATTTGAGGAGTTAGCCACGGGCGCCACGGCGGCGTCGCGCCGGTCTGGCCGGTCAGCTGACGGCGGCGAGCAGGTCGCGGGCGCCGGCGGTGAGGGTCGCGAGTTGCGTGGTGGCCTCCGCCGCTGTGTCGGCCCGGACATCCAGATACACCTTGAGCTTGGGCTCGGTGCCGCTGGGACGGATGATGATTCTCGACCCGTCCTCCAGCCACAACCGCAGTACATCGCCGGGAGGCAGGCCGTCGACGCCGTCGAGCAGGTCATCGATCCGCAACACGGCGACACCGCCCACCACCGTCGGGGAGCTGCCCGCAGCGCCGCCATCATGGTGCCGATGAGCGACAGGTCGGTCACCCGCAGCGAGATCTGATCGCTGGCGAACGCCCCGAACGTCTCGTCGAACTCGGTCAACAGATCCGCGACCGTCCGCCCGGATGCCCGAGCCCCCGAGATCATGCCGAGCATCGCAATGGCGGCGGAGATCCCGTCCTTGTCGCGAACGGTCTCGGGGTTGACGAGGTATCCGAGCGCCTCCTCGAATCCGTAGACCATGCCCGGCGCGCGGGAGATCCATTTGAAGCCGGTGAGGGTGGCGGTAAAGCCGAGGCCGTAGTGCTCGGCGACAGCGGCGAGGCCGGGCGAGGACACGAGCGAGCAGGCAAGGGTCGCACCGGATGCCGCATCAGCCGAGCGCGCGGCCCGCCACCCGAGCAGCAGACCGATCTGGTTACCGGTCAGGCGGCGCCATCCGTCCGGCGCAGACGGATCGGGAACTGCGACGGCGAGGCGGTCGGCATCCGGGTCGTTGGCGAGGATGAACTCTGCCCCGGCCTCTCGGGCGGTCTCGAAGGCGAGGTCCATCGCCCCGGGTTCCTCGGGATTCGGGAATGACACGGTCGGGAACCGCCCGTCGGGCTCGATCTGTGCGGCGACGGGGGTCGGTGCCGGGTACCCAGCCGCATCGAGGATGCGCGAGAGCGTCTCCCACCCGACGCCGTGCATCGCGGTGTAGACCCACCGCATGCCGTTCGCGCCGGCTCCCGCGGGGGCCACCGCCGCTGTTGCCTGGACGTAGGCATCGATCACCGACTCCGGTGCGATCTCGTACGCGGAGGTGCGGGGCAGATCGCGGATGTCGCCCGCGGCCACGACGTCGATGTGTGCAGCGATCTCGGCATCCGCGGGGGAGACGATCTGCGATCCGGCGTCTGGGCCGCCCAGATACACCTTGTAGCCGTTGTCATCGGGCGGATTGTGGGATGCCGTGACCATAACCCCGGCCGCGGCATCCAGGTGGCGAACGGCAAACGCGAGCACGGGAGTCGGGAGCAGCCTCGGCAGCAGCACCGCCTCGAACCCTGCCCCCGCGAAGATCTCGGCGGAGTCCCGGGCGAAGACATCGGAGTTGCGGCGACCGTCATATCCGATCACGACGCGGGGGGTGGCGCCCGTGCCCGCTCGCTCGCGCAGGTAGGCCGCAAGCCCTGCTGCAGCCTGTGTCACGAGGACGCGGTTCATGCGGTTGGACCCGGCACCCAGCGCCCCGCGAAGCCCCGCGGTGCCGAACGCGAGCCGTGCGCCGAAACGGTCCTCGAGCTCGCCGATCGCGGCGCCGTCACCGGCATCCGCGGTCTGGAGGAGCGCCGCGAGCTCTGCCCGGGTGACGGGGTCGGGGTCCTGCTCAAGCCAGGCCCGCGCGGTATCGATCACGCCCATCACAGCTCGCCGATGACGCGCGCCAGCAGTGCCGAGATCACCGGCTCAGCTTCTTTGCCCGCGTCGATGACCTCCTGGTGGCTCAGGGGTGTGGTCTGGATACCGGCTGCCATGTTCGTGATGAGCGAGAAGCCGAGGATCTCCATGCCGGCCTGGCGGGCGGCGATCGCCTCGAGGGCCGTGGACATCCCGACGATGTGGCCGCCGATGGTCTTGGCCATCCGCACTTCGGCGGGTGTCTCGTACTGAGGTCCGCGGAACTGGCAGTAGACACCCTCGTCGAGGGTGGGATCCACCATCCGTGCGACATCCCGCAGCCGCAGCGAGTACAGATCGGTCAAGTCGATGAATGTCGCCCCCTCCAGCGGTGAGGCGCCGGTGAGGTTGATGTGATCGCTGATGAGCACGGGCTGCCCGGGCTTCCACGACGGCTTGATGCCGCCAGCGCCGTTCGTGAGCACCATCGTCCTCGCCCCGGTCGCGGCCGCCGTGCGCACGCTGTGCACCACGCGGCGCGGCCCGTGGCCCTCGTAGTAGTGCGTCCGCGCCCCGATGACGAGAACATGGCGACCCTTCGGGGTGCGGATGCTGCGCAGCGACCCCACGTGTCCTTCCAGCGCCGGCTTGCTGAAGCCCGTGACGTCGGTCGCCGGAATCGTCGCTACGGTCTCACCGATGAGGTCGGCGGCCTTGCCCCATCCGCTGCCGAGGGTCAACGCGATGTCGTGATGCTCGACGCCGGTCAGGCGGGCGATGTCTGCCGCCGCGGTGCGAGCGATCTCGAAGGGGTCGGCGTGGGGGTCATCGAGGGGGTTGCCCAAGGTATCTGACATGTTCCCACTCTAGGAACCCGGCGCTGGCGTGAACAACGGGGGCTTCCTGAAACAATGGACGCATGTCTTTGAGCTTCGAGCGCACCCAATCCGTCGCGATCATCGGCGGAGGCCCCGGCGGGTACGAGGCGGCGCTCGCGGCGGCTCAGTTGGGCGCGGATGTCACGCTCGTCGAGCGTGCCGGCGTTGGCGGATCCGCGGTCATCACCGACGTCGTGCCGTCGAAGACGCTCATCGCCACAGCCGATGCCGCCGTTGCGATCGCCGATGCGGGGGAGCTCGGGGTCCAGTTGTTCGCAAAGGGCGGTGACGGGCGTCCGCTGAAACCCGAGATCGCGATCAACCTCGCACAGGTGAACAAGCGCGTGCTCGCCTTGGCTCGCCAGCAGTCCGAGGACATGCGGGGGTCCCTCCTACAGGCGGGTGTCACGATTCTCGAGGGGCATGGTCGCATCGAGGACGACAACGCCGTGGTGGTTTCCACGGGCCCCGGTGGTACGGACTTCGACCGCATCGAGGCTGACACCCTGGTGGTGTCGGTGGGTGCTTCGCCGCGCGAGCTTTCCAGCGCCAAGCCCGACGGGGAACGCATCCTGACCTGGACCCAGCTCTACGACATGAAGACGCTGCCCGAGCACCTCATCGTCGTCGGTTCGGGTGTGACCGGCGCCGAGTTCGCCTCGGCGTACATGAACCTCGGCTCGAAGGTCACGCTCATCTCCAGCCGTGATCAGGTGCTCCCCGGTGAGGACAAGGATGCCGCGGCCGTCATCGAGAGCGTCTTCCTGCGCGGCGGGATGACGCTTCTTCCCAAGTCCCGGGCAAAATCCGTGGTCCGGGAGGGCGACGGTGTGGTCGTGACGCTCTCAGACGGCACCCGCGTCGAGGGAAGCCACTGCCTCATGGCGGTCGGATCGATCCCGAACACCGCGGGCATCGGCCTCGAACAGGCTGGTGTGCAGCTCACCCAGAGCGGCCACATCCGTGTGAACCGCGTCGCCCGAACGTCGGTTCCGAACATCTACGCGGCCGGCGACTGCACGAACTTCTTTCCGCTCGCGTCGGTCGCGGCGATGCAGGGACGCACCGCCGTGTTCCATGCCTTCGGGGACGTCGTCATCCCCCTCGAGAAGCGTCGCATCACCGCGAACATCTTCACGGCGCCCGAGATCGCGACAGTCGGCTGGGGTGAAGAGGACATCGCCGCGGGGCACCTCGGTGGTGTCGTCCATAAGCTGCCGCTCTCCTCGAACCCGCGGGCCAAGATGATGGGCATCTCCGACGGTTTCGTCAAGCTCATCGCCCGAGACGGCACCGGCACGGTTGTCGGTGGTGTCATCGTCGGACCCCGCGCTTCCGAGCTCATCTACCCGATCGCCATCGCCGTCGAGCGTCGCCTGACGGTCGACCAGGTCTCGCGCGTCTTCGCCGTCTACCCGTCGCTGGCAGGCACGATCACGGATGCCGCCCGAGCAATGCACATCGTCGACCGCGACGAGCCCGAAGAATAGTCCCGGCCCCGCGACCCGACACGCGTCGCCGCAGAGCTACCTGACACGCGTCGCGGCAGAGCTACCTGACACGCGTCGCGGCTGGGCTACCTGACACGCGTCGCGGCTGGGCCTCGGGCCCGGGGCTCAGGAGATCGTGAGCAGCGGGTGCCCCGCCGACACCGTCGCGCCGGGCGTCGCGTTGATCGCGCCGACGACGCCATCCTTGTGCGCCTGAATCGGCTGCTCCATCTTCATGGCCTCGAGAACAAGCACGAGGTCGCCCTTGACGACCTGTTGCCCGTCCTCGACCGCGATCTTGACGACCGTCGCCTGCATCGGCGCCATCACGGCATTGCCCGAGGCGCCCGACACTCCGCTGCTCGTGTGGGAGCGGCGCGACGGCGGCACAACCGCGGGACGCCCGCGTCCGGCGGGGGCGGTCACGACGCGGTCCGGCAGGCTCACCTCGAGGCGCTTGCCGGCGACCTCGACGACCACGGTGTGTCGGGATTCCTCCGGACGGGGTGCGCCGATCTCGCCGTCCCACGCCGGGATGTCGTTGTCGAACGCGGTCTCGATCCAGCTCGTATAGACCCCGAACTCGCCGTTCTCGGCCGTGAAGGCGGGGTCACGCACGACCTTCCGGTGGAACGGTAGGACGGTCGGCAGCCCCGCCACCTCGAACTCGTCGAGCGCCCGCCGCGCACGATCCAGCGCCTCGGCGCGATCGCGACCGGTCACGATGATCTTGGCGAGCAGGGAGTCGAAGGCTCCGCCGACGGTGTCGCCGGCGGTCACTCCCGAATCCAGACGGATGCCGGGACCCCCGAAGGTTTTGAAGACATGGATGTCTCCGGGCTGGGGCAGGAAGTTCCGGCCCGGGTCTTCGCCGTTGATGCGGAATTCGATCGAGTGACCCACCGGTTCCGGGTCGTCGTAGCCGAGCGGTTCTCCCTCGGCCAGGCGGAACTGCTCACGGACGAGATCGATACCGGTGACCTCTTCGGAGACCGGATGCTCGACCTGGAGGCGGGTGTTGACCTCGAGGAACGAGATCGTGCCGTCGGCGCCGATGAGGAACTCGCAGGTACCGGCACCGAGGTAGCCGACCTCGCGGAGGATCGCCTTGGAGGACTCGACGAGAATGCGGTGCTGCTCGTCGCTGAGGAACGGGGCCGGTGCCTCTTCGACGAGCTTCTGGTGGCGCCGCTGCAGCGAGCAGTCGCGGGTGGAGATGACAACAACGGTGCCCTCGGCATCCGCCAGGCACTGTGTCTCGACGTGTCGGGGCCGGTCCAGGTATTTCTCGACGAAGCACTCGCCGCGGCCGAATGCCGTGATCGCCTCCCGGGTCGCGGACTCGAAGAGCTCAGCGACCTCCTCGCGCGCGCGGGCGACCTTCAGGCCGCGACCGCCGCCGCCGTAGGCGGCCTTGATCGCGATCGGCAGGCCGTGGGTGTCGACGAACGCGAGGACCTCGTCGGCGCCGGCCACAGGCCCGGGCGTGCCGGGAGCGAGCGGGGCGCCGACCTTCTCGGCAACGTGACGAGCCGTGACTTTGTCGCCGAGAGCTTCGATCGCCTCCGGAGAGGGACCGATCCAGGTGAGCCCGGCGGCGATCACGGCCCGGGCGAAGTCGGCGTTCTCCGCGAGGAAGCCGTATCCGGGGTGAACGGCATCGGCACCCGACCGCCGGGCGATCGACAGGATCTTCTCGATCGACAGATAGGTCTCGGCGCTCGTGGAGCCGTCCAGCGCATATGCCTCGTCGGCGAGGCGGGCGTGGAGTGCATCGCGATCCTGGTCGGCGTACACCGCCACCGAGCCCTTGCCGGCATCCCGTGCTGCACGGATGATGCGGACGGCGATCTCGCCGCGGTTCGCAACCAGGACCTTGGCGATATGAGGCATGGATGTCAGCCTACCGAGGCCCCAGGGTGCGAAATTGGATTGTTTCGACAAGAAACCCCGATGAACGTGCAGCGACGTCTACGGGTGTTCGGAGGAATCTTCAGAGCGGTTCCACAGGTCGGTCCACACGACCCCGAGTTCTCGAGCCAGCTTCCGGAGCGTCGACAGGGACATTCCGACCACCGTGGACGGGTCGCCCTCGACACGGGAAATGAACGGGCCGCCGAGGCTGTCGATCGTGAAGGCCCCCGCCACGGCGAGTGGTTCGCCGGTGTCGACGTAGCGCGAGATCTCGGTATCCGTGATGTCGTCGACGAAGGTCACTGACGCATGCGCGACGGCGTGCGCTTCAACCGGAGCCTGACTCGGGACGACGCGGTAGACGCTGTGTCCGGAGTGCAGGGTGCCGGTGCGTCCACGCATCGCGTGCCAGCGCTGCGTTGCGACGGACGGCTCGTGGGGCTTGCCGAGGACCTGCCCGTCAAGCTCGAACATCGAATCACCGCCGATGACGAGCCCGTCGAATTCGGGGTCGTCCAGCGCGAGCCGGGCTACGACGTCCAGCGCCTTGCGCCGGGCCAGCAGGAGGACGTGTTCGTCGGGCGGCAGCGTGCGGCCTTCGGCGGATTCGACGGCGTGGATGACGGCATCCTCATCGACCTCGGGAGCCATCGTGAGCGGGTCGATACCCGCCTGGCGCAGCAGCGCGCGCCGGGCGGGGGAGGTGGATGCCAGCAGGACGCGCATCGTTCCACGGTAGCGGCCCGTGAGATCCTCGATGCATGAGCGGCGAAGTAGGACAGATCGTCGACCTCGAGATCACGGATGCCGCTCACGGCGGCGTCGTCGTCGGCAGGCTCGATGGCCGAGTGGTGTTCACGGGCGACGCCATCCCGGGCGAACGGGTGCGAGCCCGGCTCACGGATGTCTCAAAGACCTCGTTCTGGCGGGCCGAGACCCTCGAGGTCACTGACGCATCACCCCATCGTCAGCGCCACATCTGGCCCGAGGCCGACATCGACCGCGATCCGGCGGACCGGCCCGGCGGCGCGGAGTTCGGTCACATCGAGCTCGCCCATCAGCGAGACCTCAAGTGCCACATCCTCGCGACGGCTCTGCAGCGGACCGGCGGGTTGGATATTCCGGTGGAGTTCGAGGGGCCGCGCGCGGCATCCGTCGGCAACCACATCGTCACCGAGCAGCCCGACGGCACGCGGTGGCGGACCCGCGTCTCGCTGCACGTCGATGACGATGGCCGCGTCGGTGCGTTTGCCGCGCGGAGCCATCGGGTCATCCAGACCGAGAACCTGCCACTGGCGACGGCGGCGATCGAGCGAGCCGCCGCGACGCTGGGCCGCCCCGCACCCGGACGGATCGACCTCGTCCAGCCCGCCGACGGGCACGTTCGCGTGCTCCCTCATCCCGGGCGAGCCGAGGGCGGCCGGCGGGGCAGCGCTCCCCGCCGAAGCGCCGATGTCATCGTCGAACACGTCGGCAGCCGCCGGTTCCGGGTCGACGCCGGCGGGTTCTGGCAGGTGCACCGGCTCGCGGCATCCACGCTCACCGCCGTCGTGGCAGAGGAACTCGCGGATGGCATCGACCCGGATGGGTGGCACCTCGACCTCTACGGTGGCGTCGGACTGTTCGGCGCGGTCCTCGGCGAGCTCGCGGGCCCCTCCGCGCGGATCACCTCGGTCGAGGGGAACGATCGCGCCACCGAGCACGCCGGGGAGAACCTCGCGGAGTGGGTCGGGGCGCGGGCGGAGACCGCCCGGGTGGACCGATGGACCCGCGCACTGCGGCAGACGATCAGCGAGCGCGATCGGGAGCGGCTTGCGCGCGGCACTGTCGTGCTCGATCCGCCACGCACGGGGGCTGGCGCGGCGGTGGTGGATGATCTGGCAGCGCTCGCGCCGGCATCCATCGTCTATGTCGCGTGCGATCCGGTTGCTCTCGCGCGCGACCTCGCGCGCTTCGCCGGTCACGGATATCGCGCCGACCACGTCCGCGGAATCGACCTGTTTCCTCATTCCCATCACATGGAGGCGGTTGCTCTGCTCAGACGGGACGCTGCTCGGTAGAGTGACCCCATGACGCGGGTGGCTCTGATCGATGACCATGAGTCCGTTCGCTTGGGGTAGAGGCGGCGTGTGTGACAGACGGGGGCCCGGAGGTTGTTTTTTCGGGAAGCACTGTCACCGAGTACGTCCGCTGGCGGCGCGCGACCAGCGCCCCGCCAGTCGATGTGGTTGTGCTCGATCTCACCCTGGGCGACGGTACGACAGTACGAGAAAACGTTGGGCGGCTCATTGCCGACGGTTCCAGCATCCTGGTGCACTCCGTCGCGGATCGACCGTCGGCAGTGCGCGAAGCGCTCGTCGCCGGTGCCATCGGCGTCGTAAGCAAGGCCTCACCGATCGATGATGTGATCTCGGCGATTCACGCTGTGGCCAACGGTGACCCGCTCCACAACGTCGAATGGGCAAGCGCGGTCGAGGGCGATCGAGAATTCGCCGATGCGCAGCTGTCGGCGAGGGAGCGGGATGTGCTCCGCCTCTATGCCGCCGGCCTGCCGCTGAAGGCCGTCGCCGAGCGGCTGGGCATCGCGTACTCGACGGCCAAAGAGAACATCAGTCGCGTGCGGCTCAAGTATGTCGAGGTCGGCAGGTCGGCATCCACGAAGTTCGATCTCATGCGCCGTGCCCTCGAGGACGGCCTCGTGTCGGCTGACGCGTTCGCTGCCGGAGCATCGGACCACCGATGAGCGCCGCCACTCACCCCCGCGAGCGAGCGCTGGCGGCAGCGTGGGCGCAGATTCCGCTTGCCCACGACCCGACGGCGGGCCTCGGCTCCTTCACCCGGCGACGGATCGAGAGGATGATCAGTATCGTCCTGGCGGTGGGGTCGGTCTCCCTCGGCGCTCAGGCATTCGTCGCGGCACTCGGCTCCGTTCAAGAACCTCAGGCGTGGCATGTCGCGTTCATGGTCGGCAACTTCGGCTCGCTTGCCGCGCTGCTGGTCACCTATATCGTCGGCCGCAGCATCGCACCGGCGGCGATCACCTTCTGCGCCATCTTCGTCGCGACCCTGATCGCCTGGCCCTTCGTCGTCGCGGGGCAGGACATCCCCCCGTCGGATCCGCCCTGGACCTGGTTCCTCGTCAGCGTCGTCACGGCGTCATCCATCATGTTCCTGCCCCTCGTATGGCAGATGGCATGGACGGTGTTCGTGCCGGTGCTGTTCGGGATCACCCGCTTGGCGCAGGCGGGTTTCGCGGTCGACTTCTGGTGGCCGACCCTGCTGGATGTGTCGTTCGCCGTCATCCTCGGCGGGGTCTTCGTGACTCTGGGGTGGATGTTCCGATCGATCGCCGACAACGTGGATGAGTCCCGTCGCAGCGCGGTGGAGACGTACACCGCTGCTGCGGTCACCGAAGCCGCAGAGAACGAGCGGGTCGCTGTTGCAGCGCTGATGCACGACAGCGTGCTCGCCGCCCTCATCGCCTCTGAGCGTGCGCAGACGCCGCGAGAGCAGGGGCTGGCCGTGGCGATGGCGCAGGAGGCGCTGACGCGCCTGGCCAACGCGGAAAGTGACGCGGGCCTGGGCAGCGATGCCCCGCGACGCTTCGCGACGCTCGTCGAAGAAGTGGAACGTGGCGCGCGGGGGCTCGGCGTCGATCTCGTCGTCGAACGCTCCTACGGGCACGATGCGCCCGAACTCCCGGGGCGGGTCGCGAATGCGCTGATTCTCGCGGCGATGCAGGCCATCGCGAACTCGATCGAGCACGCCGGCGGGATCGGACTCACGGTCACTGCACGCCACGAGCCAGACACCCAGCGGCTGCACCTCGAGGTGCAAGACCTCGGCGACGGGTTCGATCTCGACATGGTTCCGGACGACCGATTGGGTATCCGCGGGTCGATCATCGCCCGCGTCGCCGCGGTCGGGGGCACCGTCCACATCACATCCGACTCGAACGGGACGCTCGTTCGGCTGACCTGGCAGGGGGTGCGCTCATGATCAGCGTTCGTCGCCTGCTCATCGGTCTGGCTCTCGCGTTCACTGCCTACCTCGCCGTCCGCGGCCTGTGGTGGACGGGTCCGTTCACCGAGCCCCTCGTGCTCGTGGCTGCCGTCGCGCTCTATGTGGTGACGACGGGCGTTGCGCTGCTGTGGGGGAACCGGGACCCCGACGACGACGACGTCACACCTGCGGCGCCTGGCTTTGCCCCACGAACCGCGTCCGATCGGATGCCGCTTGCCGCTGCTCTCATGGCGTTGGCGACGACAGTGATCGTTCCCAACGCGCTGTCGCTGGCCGTGCCGAGCGAAGCGATCGAGGAGCCCTACGTCGTCTGGTATCTCGGCGGTATCGGAGTCTTGATGACGATCGTCATGGTGCGACGCCGCCCGGTCTTCGCCTGGGTGGGCATCGGCATGCTCGCCGCGATCTCGTCGTTCTGGCTCGGCATCCTCGATGCCCTCGAGAAGGGGCTTGTCGGCTCGATCCTCTGGGTGGGCTTGGCGCAACTGCTGGTCATGCTCACCGATCGTGCAGCCAAAGACACCGCCAAGCTCGTGGAGCTGCAGCGGGCGGCATCCGCGTGGCAGGCTGCCCACACCGTGCGTCAGCGGGAGCGGCGCGTGCAGATCCAGCGGGCGCTGTCGGTCGCCGGTCCCGTGCTTGCCCGCACTATTGCGCAGGGTGGCGCGTTGACGCGGAACGAACGCGTGGAGGCGCGACTTGCCGAGGGGAGTCTGCGCGACGAGCTCCGAGGAGCTCGTCTGCTCGACGACGCCGTCCGTCACGAGTTGGAGGCTGCGCGCCGCCGCGGCGCGACAGTTACCGTCCTTGATGAGGGGGGCCTCGATGGGATCGACGCCGAGAGCCTCGCGAGCATCCGGGCCCGGCTGGTGGCCGCTCTGCGCTCGGCGGAGTCGGACCGGCTCTACATCCGGACCTCGCCGCACGAGAGCGTGGCGGTGACGGTCGTCGGTCGATCGGATGCCGGCCGTGGCTTGAGCGATGAAGACACCGTCGACCTCTGGACGGAGATCACCCGATTCCCGGCGGAACCCGACGTTCGGGCCTGATGCGCATCACAAAAGGATGGTGGGGGCGGATAGATGCTCCACCCCCCACCGGTGCGGACGGTTACCCGAAAACCGGCCGCGTGGCCGAACCTGGGCCGCGTCACGCGAGAGGTGACGGCGGTTCAGCCGAACGCTACTGCGTTCCAGCTGTTCCAGTCTTGCCGAGTCGCAACGATTCGTCTGTAGGTACTTTGGGGGACAAAATTGGCCTGTTTGATGACCAGGCCAATTTTGTCCGCGGGGTCAGCAGGGACTACGGTTCCAGCCCAGCTCTCGCCGTAGCGGCTCTCGCAGCGCGCGCTGCGAGAGAGCCCACGCCGAGCGCCGCGGCTCGTCAGCGACCGCCTCAGCGTGCTCGGTGACGTAGTGCTCGGAGACGACGGCGACGACGGCAGCAAGCTCTTCGGCCGTTGCGTCGCCGCGCACGATGGTGATCGGCACGGCGGGGTCGCGCTCCTGGTCGGGTTCGTCTCGGTTGCTCATCGCTGCCTACAGGGGGATGTTGCCGTGCTTTTTCGGCGGCAGGCTGGCACGCTTGCCGCGCAGCGACCGGAGGGCCTTGGCGATCGCGACACGCGTCTGAGCCGGTTCGATGATGCCGTCGAGTTCACCGCGCTCGGCGGCCAGGAACGGTGAGGCCACGTTGTAGGTGTACTCGTTGGCCAGCCGTGTGCGCACCGCGGCGACATCCTCGCCGGTCTCGCTGGCCTTCTTGAGCTCGCCGCGGTACAGGATGTTCACCGCACCCTGGCCGCCCATGACAGCGATCTCGGCCGTCGGCCACGCGAGGTTAACGTCGGCGCCGAGCTGCTTGGAGCCCATCACGATGTACGCGCCGCCGTAGGCCTTGCGCAAGATCACGGTCACGAGCGGCACCGTGGCTTCGGCGTAGGCGTAGAGCAGCTTGGCGCCGCGTCGGATCACCCCGGTCCACTCCTGGTCAGTACCGGGAAGGTAGCCGGGAACGTCGACGAGCGTCACGATCGGCACCGAGAAGGCATCGCAGAAACGCACGAAGCGGCTGGCCTTTTCGCCGGCCTCGATGTTCAGCGTCCCCGCCATCTGCGAGGGCTGGTTCGCGATGATGCCGACCGTGCGGCCCTCGATGCGGCCGAAGCCGATGACGATGTTCGGGGCGAACAGTGGCTGCACCTCGAGGAAGTCCGCGTCGTCGACGATGTGGCCGATGACATCGTGGATGTCGTAGGGCTGGTTGGGGGAGTCGGGGATGATCGCGTTCAGGGTGCGGTCGGCATCCGTCGTCTCCCACTCGAAGGCGCTCTCGTACTCGGGGATCTCGGCCAGGTTGTTGTCGGGCAGGAACCCGAGCATGGTCCGGACGTAGTCGATCGCGTCGTCCTCGTCTTCGGCGAGGTAGTGAGCGACGCCCGAGCGGGTGTTGTGGGTGTAGGCGCCGCCGAGCTCCTCCATTCCGACGTCCTCGCCGGTGACGGTCTTGATGACGTCCGGGCCGGTGACGAACATCTGGCTCGTCTTGTCGACCATGATCACGAAGTCGGTGAGGGCGGGGGAGTACACGGCGCCGCCCGCGGCGGGGCCCATGATGATCGAGATCTGTGGGATCACGCCCGAGGCGCGGGTGTTCAGGCGGAAGATCTCGCCGTACTTGCCGAGGGCCACGACGCCCTCCTGGATGCGGGCGCCGCCGGAGTCCAGGATGCCGATGATCGGCATCCCGCACCGCAGGGCCAGCTCCATGACCTTGATGATCTTCTCGCCGGCGACCTCGCCGAGCGAGCCGCCGAAGGTCGAGAAGTCCTGTGCGTACACCGCCACGGTGCGACCGTGGATCGTCCCGGTGCCGGTGACGACCGAGTCGCCGTAGGGGCGGGACTTGTCCATGCCGAACGCGGTAGTGCGGTGGCGCACGTACTCGTCCAGTTCGGTGAAGCTGCCGGGGTCGACGAGCAGCTCGATGCGCTCGCGGGCCGTCAGCTTGCCCTTCGCGTGCTGCTTCTCGCGCGCCGATTCCTCGGCGGAGACGACAGCCTCCTGGTAGCGCGTGCGCAGATCGGCGATCTTGCCGGCCGTCGTGAACAGGTCGATGTCGTCGGTCACGCCTCCACACTATCGGCGTGTCGTGGGAAGCCCTTGGAGACCAGCGACAACGCGCCGCCGCATCCGTTATCGCCTTCCCGCCATTGCGGTGCTCGCCGCCGCTCTCACCGAGGTAGGAGAAACCACCGGCGTCGGTCGGTTGGCGGCCGAATCGGCCTACCTCCGCGACTTCTCCTACCCTGGCGATCCGCGGCTTCCTCCGACCTCGGCGATCGGCGCCTCCTCGGCCAGCGGTCCGGCCGCTCTACAGTGAACGGATGCAGACAGGCGAGTTTCCGCGGGCGGTGGCTGTGGCGGCGCGGCTGGATGTCGTGGCGCGCACGGGATCCACCAACGCCGACCTCCTGGCGGCCGCGGCCCAGCAGTCGGATGTCTACCCCCACCTCTCGGTGCTGCTGACCGACGACCAGCGGGCGGGCCGGGGACGCCTGGATCGCACCTGGACAGCCCCCGCCGGGGCAGCCCTGGCGATCTCGGTGCTCGTCCGCGTGCCGCACATCCCCGTCGACCTGCGGGGGTGGGTGCCGCTTATCGCCGGCGCCGCCATGACACTCGCGATCCGCGGTCAGTTCGCGCCCGGCGCCCCGGACGCGAGCTCGGGTGTGGCGCTGAAGTGGCCGAACGATGTCTTGATCGACGGCGCGAAGGTGTGCGGCATCCTGGCTCAGGTGCTGCCGGGCGAGCCCGACGCCATCGTCATCGGCGCCGGCATCAATACGCGGATGACCCCGGAACAGCTGCCCGTGCCTACTGCCACGTCGCTGGCAATCGCCGGAGCCGACGTTCACCCCGACCGGCTCGCGGCCGACTACCTCCGGGAGCTCGACCGGATGCTGGCAGTTGCAGCGTCTGGTGAGGATTTCGCCGGCCTCCTCGCCGAGGTCCGCGGCCTCTGCGCAACCGTCGGGCGAGAGGTCCGGGTGACGCTGCCGGATGACCGCATGCTCGATGGCCGCGCGACCGGGCTCGATGACGCCGGGCGACTCATCGTCGCGGCAGCTGGCGAATCCGTCGCGGTCGCGGCGGGGGACGTCATCCATGTCCGCTGAGACCCCCACAATGGGGGTATGTCGCTGCATCCAGGCACAGGTCCGTCGGGGTTCTCCCCGCCGCCGACCTCTGCTGGGCGACCGCTCGCTCCCGCGCCCGGCGTTTCGACACCCGAACTGCTGATCGCGAAGGTTCGAGGCCGCCGCCCCGCGCTGTTCCTGTCGGCGATCGTCCTGATCGCGGTTGCTGCAGCCGCCGGGTACTTCTACGACAACCTTCCGGCCCCGATCGAGAACTGGATGCTGCTGACCGCGGCGGCCCTCGTCATCCTGCTGCTCGTGTTCCTGCCTTTTCTGGCGTGGCGCGCGCACGTGTACACGATCACGACGCGGCGCGTCATCGAACGCAGCGGCCTGTTCGTGACTCGCCGACGCGAGCTCGCGCACGTTCGCGGGTACTCCGTGCAGATGCGCCGTGGCCCGCTGCAGCGCCTGGCCGGCAGCGGGACGCTCATTCTTTCCAACGGCGTTGACGAGCCGATGCGGATCACCCGGGTCCCCCAGGTCGCGCTCGTGCACGAGGTGCTCATCGATCAGGTCGAGGTCAATCAGATCCTCGCTCACCGGGACGGCCAGGCGCCGCCGGAGTCCTGAGCGAGCGGACCCGCGTTCGCCCGAGGTGAGGGACCGGACCGCTTCGCGACAGAATGGACCCGAACGGAGGACTGCTATGACCTATCGCGTCGGTGTGATCGGCGGCGGACAGCTGGCACGGATGATGATCGCGCCGGCTGTCGAGCTCGGACTCGAGATCAGGGTGCTCGCCGAGCAGAAGGGGATGGCTGCGGCGCTCGCTGCCACCGCCGTCGGCGACTACCGCGACGCCGACACCGTGCTGGCCTTCGCGCGGGACGTCGATGTCGTCACGTTCGACCACGAACACGTCCCGCAGGACGTCTTGCGCGCGTTGGTGGATGCCGGCGTCGCCGTGCATCCCGGCCCCGACGCGCTGCGCTACGCGCAAGACAAGCTGCTGATGCGCACGCGGCTTCAGGAGATGGGGATGCCCCAGCCTGACTGGGCGGCGGTCACCGGTCCCGATGAGCTCGGCGCCTTCCTCGATGCCCACGGCGGTCGCGCTGTCGTCAAGACGCCCCGCGGCGGATACGACGGCAAGGGCGTGCGCGTCGTGTCGACCCCCGACGGCGCGGCCGACTGGTTCACGGCGCTCGCCGAGGACGCCGGTGGCGGCGCGCTGCTGGTCGAAGAACTCGTCGACTTCACCCGCGAGCTTGCGCAGCAGGTCGCGCGGACCCCGTCAGGCGCGGTTCGCGCCTATCCCGTCGTCGAGACCGTCCAGCGTGACGGTGTCTGCGCCGAGGTTCTCGCCCCCGCCCCCGGCGCCAGCGCTCGGCTTGCCGCGGCTGCAGCTGAGGTGGGCGAACGGATCGCGGAAGGACTCGGCGTCACCGGGATGCTCGCAGTCGAGCTGTTCGAGACGGCGGATGACCGCATCCTCGTCAACGAGCTCGCCATGCGTCCGCACAACAGTGGTCACTGGAGCCAGGACGGCGCCGTGACCGGCCAGTTCGAGCAGCATCTGCGCGCCGTCCTCGACCTCCCGCTGGGTGACACGTCCCCCGTCGCGCCGTGGTCGGTGATGATCAACATCCTCGGCGGCCCGGCCGCGGGAGGACTGTCGGAGCGGTTCGCGCCGGCGATGGCGCAGCATCCGGCTGCCCGCATCCATACCTACGGCAAGGAGCCGCGTCCCGGCCGCAAGGTCGGGCACGTCACGGCCTTCGGAGAAGACCTCGACGACGTCGTTTACGACGCCCGCGCGGCTGCCGCGTTCTTCCAGGACTGATTCGAAAGCCCGACGCTGCGCCGGATGCCTAGATCGAGGGCAGTCCGCGGCCGGTGAGCCACGCGCGCATCCGGTCGCGACCGTTCAAGCCCGCCGCATCCCGCACGCGACGGATGACGGCTCTGCTCCATCCCGTCGGGCGACCTTGGCTCGCGTGGTATGCGGCGATCTCGGTGTCGTACGTCGCGACGTCGGCATCCGTGATCGGGGCGTACCGTTCGCGGGAGTGGACGACCCCGGGTGCCAGGCGCGGCTTGACCCCCGCGGTGTCGGCGGGATCGGGGTATCCGACGGCGAGGCCGAAGGCGACCATGGCCCGGTCGGGGAGGCCGATCAGCTCAGCGGCCCGCTCCGGGTTGTTGCGAACCGACCCCAGGTAGCAGGTGCCGAGTCCGAACGATTCAGCCGCGATCACGGCATTTTGCGCGGCAAGGGCGGCGTCGACAAAGGCGACCAGGGTGGACTCGAGGTAGTCGGCGGCGGCATCTGACTCGCCCTGAGCTGCCGCAATCGCCGATGCCCGAGACCAGTCAGCCACGAACAGGAGGATGACGGGGGCGTCCGCGACGAAGGTGCTCGTGCCGACCTCGTCGACGAGCGCCCTCCGGGTGGCAGCGTCCCGCACCTCGACGACGCTCCACAGCTGCAGATTCGACGAACTCGCCGCCGATTGCGCAGCGGTGACCAGGGCGGTGATGGTCTCGTCAGTGACGGGTGCATCCGTGAAACTGCGCACCGTGTGGTGGCGCAGCAACCCCGCGAGCGTCGTCGACTCTCGCAGCCCCGGTTCGGTCAGCTCGGGAGCAGCGGCGCCGTAGCGGGCGTGCAGCAGAGCGTCGATGTCGGGGCTCGAAGCTGTGGACTCGGTCACGGATTCTCCCTTCGGGGGTGCCGTTCCGGGCAATCCCCAGCCATGCACCCTAGCCTGGTCCGGTGACCGCTGCGCTCCACAGTTCCCCCGCCCCGCTCGTCGGTGTCGTGATGGGGTCGGATTCCGACTGGCGCGTCATGAGCGATGCGTCGCAAGCGCTCACCGACTTCGGCGTGCCCCACGAGGTCGAGGTCGTCTCGGCCCACCGCACGCCCGACAAGCTCGTCGCCTACGGACGCGAGGCGCGAGGTCGCGGCATCCGTGTCATCATTGCCGGCGCCGGCGGAGCCGCGCATCTGCCCGGCATGCTCGCCTCGGTCACCGCGCTGCCGGTGATCGGCGTTCCCGTGCCACTGGCCACCCTCGACGGCCTGGACTCGCTCCTGAGCATCGTGCAGATGCCCGCCGGCATCCCGGTCGGAACGGTCTCGATCGGCGGTGCGCGCAACGCGGGGCTGCTCGCGGTGCGGATGCTGGGAATCGCCGACCCCGCACACGCCGACGCGATCGAAACTTACGCGCGCGAGCTCGAGGGCGTCGTCGAGGAGAAGAACCGGCGGCTCAAGGAGGCGCTGTGAGCGTCGCCAGCCCCCGCGGATGACCGGAGCGCAGCAATCCGCGCGGCGTCCGGTGATTGAGAATCGACCGCTGCGGTACCCCAACACGGCATCGCGGCCGATGATGACGCGGCGAGCCTGGTGGCTGCTGGTCTTCAACTTCCTGATTCCTGGATCGGCGCAGGTCCTCGCCGGAAACCGCCGACTCGGCCGGTTCGGGCTCGGCGCCACCCTGTTCGGCTGGATTCTGGTCGCGCTCTCGATCGTCACGCTCCTTCTCTGGCAGCAGGTGTTCTTCGCGATCGCGACGAACTGGTTCGTTCTGCTCGGGGTGCAGGCGCTGCTGTTCGCCTACCTGGTGCTGTGGATCGTCCTCACGATCGACACCCTGCGACTCGTCCGGCTCGTGCGCACCGGATCGATCACGCGATTTGCCGTCGCGCTGGTCGGTGTCGGAGCGATCGTCCTCGCCGGCAGCGGGGTGGTCTGGGCATCCGATCGACTCGGTGGCGTGCGCGACTCGTTCGGTGAGATCTTCGCCGAGTCGGGGCCCTCGGTTCCTCCGTCGGACGGGTACTACAACATCCTGCTGCTCGGAGCAGACTCCGGCGAAGGCCGGGACTCGATGCGCTACGACAGCATCTCGGTCGCGTCGATCAACGCCGACACCGGAGCCGTCACGATCACCGGCATCCCTCGCGACATGGTCAACGTTCCGTTCGCGCCTGGCCCCATGCAGGATCTCTACCCGAACGGCCACAGTGGTCACGCCGACCCGGTCTGCGGGTGGGGGAGCGGCATCAACCAGCTCCGCACCGAAGTCGAAGTATGCCGCGATGGCACCGCGCTGTACCCGGATGCCGTCGCCAATGGCTCCGAGCCCGGCATCGAGGCGACCAAGGATGCCGCCGAAGGGCTGCTCGGTATCGAGATCCCGTACTACGTCTTCATCGACATGCACGGCTTCGCGGCGCTCATCGATGCGCTCGGTGGGGTCGACATCGAGGTCACAGAGCGGCTTCCCAAGGGCGGCGGCCCCGCCTATGACGGGCAACCTGCCGAAGAGTGGGCGATCGGCTGGATCGAGCCCGGCATGCAGCACATGGACGGCGACACGGCGCAGTGGTACGCGCGCTCCCGCTACACCACGAGCGACTGGGATCGGATGCTGCGCCAACGCCAGCTGCAGGAGGCGATCCTCGCGCAGTTCACGCCGATGAATGTGCTCAACCGGTTCAACGAGGTGCTGAACGCCGGTACCGCGATTGTGCAGACCGACATCCCGCAGTCGATGGTTCCGTACTTCGCAGAACTCGCGCTGAAGTCCAAGGAGCAGCCGGTCACGACCATCGAGCTCACCCCATCGGGTGTGGGCGGCATCGGCATCATCCCCGAGGAACTCTCGGCC
This sequence comes from Microbacterium schleiferi, assembly GCF_015565955.1. Lineage (NCBI taxonomy): Bacteria > Bacillati > Actinomycetota > Actinomycetes > Micrococcales > Microbacteriaceae > Microbacterium > Microbacterium schleiferi. The sequence continues at coordinate 778,454 of NZ_CP064760.1, forward strand.
GATGACGTTGCCTTCATCCAGGACTACCTGCAGCAGGCGCTGCATCCGCCGACACCCACGCCCACGCCCGCCGCGTGAGGCGTTCGGCTCGACGAAGAGGCTCCAATCTGTGACGACGACATTGCGTGTGGTTCTAGACCAATTGGTCGCGCCCACCGACCCCGACCTCGCGATGGCCTCGCGTGAGCTGACACGGGCGCTCATCGCCGCCGCGCCGCGGGGGTGCGAGGTTGCGGCTGTCGTTCCATCCGCCGGGGAGGAAGCACTCGCCGAGGTTCGGACGCTCGAGGGCATTGCCGGGGTAGAGGCCTCGCCGATTCCGCGCCGCGAGCTCTCGACCGCGCTCTCTCTCGGACTCCCCAGTGGTCTCGGCGGCGGGATGCTTCACTCGCCGACCCTGTTCGCACCGCTCGTACGTCACGACCGTGTCCACAACCACGAGCAGACCGTCGTCACCATCTGGGACCTCACGCCCTGGACCCATCCGGAGCGCGTCTCGAAGGCATCCGTCGCGTGGCACCGGGCGATGCTCAAGCGGGCAGAGAAGCACGCGGATGCCGTCGTCGTGCCGCTTCACGCCATGGCGGAGGAGCTTGCGGAACGGACGAAGCTCCGCGGCCGGATCCGGGTGATCGCCGGCGCGGCGCCGGCGGGATTCGCGGAGCCACGGGATGCCGTCGGGCGACGGCGGACGCTTGGCGTGCCCGAGGGCGCTGTTGTTGTCGACGGTGCGGGGTTGTCGGCGGGAGAGCTGGGAGAGGTGCTTGCCACCCTCGATCGGGAGGTTCCGGAGGCGCCTGTTGTTGTCCTCGACGCGCCGTCGGACGCGGATTCGTCGCCCGGCTCGGTGGTTTCCCTGTCGGCTCTGGATGCCGCAGATCGCGCGGCGGCACTGGCTTCGGCTTCCGTGGTTGTCGCTCCGCAGGCGACTCCCGCCTACGGGTGGCGGACGCTCGAAGCGCTTGTGCTCGCGGTCCCGGTCGTCGCTGCGGCATCTGCGACTAACCGCGAACTCGCCAGCGATGGGGGAGCGGTCGTTGAAGGTGGTGCTGACGCGCTCGGGGCATCCGTTGCGATACTTCTCGCGTCTGACGCCGATCGCACTCGGGCTGCGACCCTCGCGGCAGACCGTGGCCGGGGCTTCTCCTGGCGTGAATCCGGCGACCGCGTCTGGCAGCTGCATGCGGATCTGTAGGCCCCGCAATTGCCACGGCGCGTACCGCGTCGACGTCGCTTGCCGTCAGGCCATCTCTAGAGGTAATTCTCGAGTGTGATCCGCCAATCCTGCGGTCCGAACCCGGCCGCCTCGATCTTGGTGAGGTTGAGGGTGCTGTTGGCGGGTCGTGGTGCGACCGGGCCGGTCGCGTTGGCGAAGTATTGCTCGGTGGTGACGGGGGTGACGCGGTCGGGGTCGTGTCCGGTGAGTTGGTAGACGGTGCGGGCGATGTCTGCCCAGGATGCGGGTTCGCCGGATCCGGTGAGGTTGTATGTGCCGTAGGCGGCGCGGGTGTCGAGGAGGTGTTGGATGCCTGCGGCGATGCCTTCGGTGAAGGTGAGGCGTCCGGTCTGGTCGGCTACGACGGTGGGGTTGATGCCGCGCTGGGCGAGGGAGGCCATGGTGCCGACGAAGTTCTTGCCCTCGCCGATCACCCAGCTGGTTCGCACGATGTAGTGGCGCGGGACGGTGGCGACGATGGCGTCGCCGGCGGCTTTGGTTTGCCCGTAGACACCGAGCGGAGCGATCGGGTCGGTCTCGGTGTAGGGCCGGTCGGAGGACCCGTCGTAGACGTAGTCGCTGGAGACGTGGACGAGGGTGAGGCCGTTCTCGGTCGCGATCCGTGCGAGGGCGGTGACGGCTGTGACGTTCGCGGCCCACGCCTCGCGGCGCCCGTCGGGGTTTCGGCGGTATCGACGGAGGTGTAGGCGGCGGCGTTGATGATGGTGCCGTAGTCTCGCCACCGCCGCGCTGTGTTCAGGTCGCGGCCTGTTAGGTCAAGGGTGTCGCGGGTCGCGTATTCGATGTGGGGTGCGTCACCGAGCTGGTCGCGGAGGGCGCGGCCGAGTTGCCCGTTCGCGCCGGTGACGAGGATCCTCTTGGGCCCGATCGGTGTCACATCGGCCAGGCGTGGGTGGCTCAGGTCTTTCTCGCTGATCTGCACCTGGTCGAGGGGAATTGGCCACTCGATGGCGACGGTCTCGTCGGCGAGGTTCAGGAACGAGTACTCGGCGGTCGGGGACCAGTGGTCGTTGACCAGGTACGTGTACGCGGTGTCGGGCTCGAGGGTCTGGTAGGAGTTCCCGACCCCGCGGGGCACGAAGATCGCCTTCGACGGGTCAAGCTCGGTGGTGTAGACGGCCCCGAAGGTGGGGCCTTCGCGCAGGTCGACCCATGCACCGAAGATCCGCCCGGTCGCGACCGAGACCCACTTGTCCCACGGTTCGGCGTGGATGCCGCGGGTTGTTCCGACGGCGTCGTTGAACGAGATGTTGTTCTGCACCGGCCTGAAATCGGGAAGACCCAGCGTGGTCATCTTCTCCCGCTGCCAGTTCTCCTTGAACCAGCCGCGTGCGTCTCCGTGCACCGGGAGGTCAAAGACGACGAGACCCGGGATGGGGGTCTCGGTCACCAACAATGTCTTGCCGTATGCGGTCATCACTGCCCCTTGGCGGCGTAGAACGCCTCAACACCATCTTTGGATGGCGCCCACCATGCCTCGTTGTTCCGATACCAGTCGATTGTTGCGGCAAGACCCGTCTCGAAGTCGCGGTAGCGGGGCTGCCACCCCAGCTCGGTGCGCAGCTTCGTGGAATCGATCGCGTACCGCAGGTCGTGACCCGCCCGGTCGGTGACGTGATCGTACGCATCCTGCGGCTGTCCCATCAAGCCCAGGATCAACTCGACCACCGTCTTGTTGTCCTTCTCCCCGTCCGCGCCGATCAGATACGTCTGCCCGATTTGGCCCTTCTCGAGAATGGTCAGGACCGCAGAGGAATGGTCATCCGCGTGGATCCAGTCCCGCACGTTCTGCCCTGCCCCATACAGCTTCGGGCGGAACCCGCGGATCACGTTGGTGATCTGCCGGGGAATGAACTTCTCCACATGCTGGAACGGCCCGTAGTTGTTCGAGCAATTCGAGATCGTGGCCTGCACGCCGAAACTACGCACCCATGCCCGCACCAACAAATCGCTACCGGCCTTCGTGGACGAATACGGCGACGAGGGGTTATAGGGCGTCTGCTCAGTAAACCGCTCAGGATCATCCAGCTCCAGATCCCCGTACACCTCGTCGGTGGAGATGTGGTGGAACCGGGTCCCGTACTTCCGGGAAGCCTCCAGCAACGTGTACGTCCCGACGATGTTCGTGTCCAAGAACGGACGCGGATCATGAAGGCTGTTGTCGTTATGCGACTCGGCCGCGTAGTGGACCACTGCATCCGCCTCGTCCACCAGCGGATCCACGACGGCAGGGTCTGCGATGTCCCCCACCACCAACCGCACGCGGTCCTCGGGAAGCCCCTCCAACGACGCACGGTTCCCCGCGTACGTCAACTTATCCAGCACCGTGACATAGTCATCCGTGTGCTCTACAACGTAGTGAACGAAGTTCGAGCCGATGAATCCCGCACCACCAGTAACTAAGATCTTGTGCACGGTTCCTACGCTATCGCGCGGAAGGGGTCGAGCTTCATGTCGTGATTACGGCTCGGCGTTGATGGCCAGCGAACAGAGGTGAGAGAGACTAGTCCGGTGGTGGTGACTAGCGGGTCAATGCGGCCGTTCGGTTGGGGGCGGGTACTCAGTCGAGCAAGCATCGGGGTTGTTGCCGTGCTCGTACTCGCCGCAGGTGTGGCGGGAGGAACTGCGTCCGCGGCAGCAACGGGCGTTTCAACTGCTGAAGGCGTTTCGGCGGCATCTGTCGCGGACTCATCCGTTCGCAAGTTGGCAGACCTGAGCCAGTTCCGGCCCGGCAATATCGTCAGCGACGCAGTTTTTTTTGACGCCGCATCTATGTCAGAGGCGGAGATTCAGTCCTTCCTCGAGTCGAAGGTACCCTCGTGTCGATCAGGGTACACATGCCTCAAGGACTACTACGTGCAGACCCGTGCGATATCGGCCGATGCGATGTGCGGTGCGTATTCCGGAGGTGGGGTGGAACGGGCCTCACGGGTCATCTACAAGGTGGCGCAGGCATGCGGCATCAATCCGCAAGTCATCCTCGTGATGCTCCAGAAGGAGCAGGGGCTCATTACGTCGACTGCCCCTAGCGCATGGGCATATCAGGCAGCAATGGGGCAGGGATGCCCTGATACTGCCGCCTGTGACGCGCGGTATTACGGCTTGTTCAATCAGGTCTATGGCGGCGCGTGGCAGATGAAGCGCTATGCCAACCCGCCGGGCACGAGCAATTACTTCACCTGGTACGCGCCGGGTAAGACTTGGAATGTTCGATATCACCCGAATAGTGCCTGTGGCAGTGGCCAGGTCTTCATCGAGAACCAGGCCACGGCCAACTTGTACTACTACACTCCGTATCAGCCGAATGCTGCTGCTTTGTCGGCGGGCTATGGCTTGGGGGACTCGTGCTCAAGCTATGGCAACCGCAACTTCTTCAATTACTTCACTGACTGGTTCGGCCCAACCGACGGATCCTCGCTGGCTGGCGCGCCCGTCGGATTCGTGGATAGCGTTGACTCGTCTCCGGGAACACTGCGCGTGCGTGGATGGGCGCTTGACCCGAACAGCGCAGATTCGATTGACATCCACATCTATGTGAACGGTGTCGGTAAGCAAGCCGTGGCAGACCTTCCGAGGCCGGACCTTGCTCCGCATTACCCGAACCTCGGCACCGCACATGGATTTGATGTCACCCTCAGCGCCCCCATCTGGGGTCAGGTAGACGTCTGTATCTACGGTATCAACGTCGGTGACGGCGCCAATCGGCTGCTCGGATGTCGCACAGTCGCATCGTATGGCGGCTCTCCAATCGGATACGTGGACTCCGTGGCATCCGGAGCGGGATCCGTTTCGGTGAGGGGATGGACGCTAGACCCAGACACCGTAGAACCGATCGACGTCCATGTCTATGTTGGCGGCAAGGGTTTTGTCACGCGTGCGGACACGTCACGTCGTGATGTGGCGGACTCGTTTCCGCTGTATGGCGATAGTCATGGGTTCAGCACAACGGTTCCCGCCCCAAGCGGTTATCAGAGCGTCTGTGTGTATGGAATAAACGTTCGCACGGGCGGGAATGTGCTGCTTGGGCCCTGCCGGAACCTCTTTGTCGAGGCAGCCACTGACCCGGGTACGCCGCCGCTCGGCGCGGTCGATTCCTTCGAAGTGCGTGGAGACTCAGTTGTTGCGCGCGGCTGGGCATTGGATCCGGATACTCCCAACCCTGTGGCGGTGCACATGTACGTGGGGTCTTCCGGCGCGGCGTATCAGGCAGATGCTCTCCGAGCGGATGTGGGCAGAGCCTATCCGGGGTATGGAGATCGGCATGGATTCGACCTCCAAGGCACACTTCCAGCAGGAGGCGCGCAGGTTTGCATCTATGCGATCAATGATGGGCAGGGAGCCAACACGCTCTTGGGGTGTCGTTTCCTGAGTCCCCAGGGGTCGACGCCGCCGATTGGCAACATCGATAGTCTCGATCTTCAGGGGAACGTGGTCACCGTGCGGGGATGGGCGATCGATCCGGACACTGAGGTCCCCATTCGGGTTCACGCGTACGTCGCCGGGTCAGGCAGTGCTCATGTCGCCGACTTCCCTCGCCGCGACCTTGCCGCCGTGTTCCCCGCGTACGGAGACGCGCATGGGTTCGTGATCCAGAGGACGGTGCCCAATGCGGGCGCTCAAGTTTGCTTGTACGCGATCAATGACGCCCCGGGGGACAATTCCCTCCTGGGGTGCCGATTTGTCGTGCCTGCCAGTAGCTCTCGCGCTCCCATAGGTTCGCTTGACGGGATTACCGTGTCGAATGGCAGCGTAACCGTGAGCGGTTGGGCCGCTGATCCCGACACTTTGGATCCGATCGCGGTTCACGTTTACGTCGGGTCAAGCGGTCATGTACTGGAGGCAGATCTGGAGCGACCCGACGTCGCATCGGCATATCCGGCTCTTGGGGCGCTGCACGGTTTCTCTGGCTCCGTTCCTGTTCCGGCAGGCGCACGGTCTGTCTGCGCATATGCGATCGACGACACCGGGAATAGTAACGCCTTGCTGGGATGCCGCCCGCTCTGAGGCCATCCCGCGCGCGCACGGGGCCACGAAGCACTCGTTACGTCGACATGAGAGAATTGCACCATGCGTGGCATCATCCTCGCCGGAGGCACAGGTTCCCGGCTGCACCCGATCACCCTCGGTGTCTCCAAGCAGCTTGTCCCTGTGTACGACAAGCCGATGATCTACTACCCGCTGTCCACTCTGATCCTTGCTGGTATTCGTGACATCCTCATCATTACTCGGCCCGAGGACTCGGAGCAGTTCCAGCGACTCTTGGGAGACGGTGCCCGTTTTGGTGTCGCGATCACCTATGTGTCGCAGCCGTCGCCCGATGGGCTCGCGCAAGCATTCATCCTCGGGGAGGATCACATCGGCTCCGATAGCGCCGCGCTCGTGCTCGGAGACAACATCTTCTATGGCCAAGGGATGGGTACGCGACTTCGGCAGTACACATCGCTGAGCGGCGGCGTCATATTTGGCTACTGGGTCGACGATCCCACGGCCTATGGCGTCGTCGAGTTTGACCACGCAGGCAGGGTAGTTTCGCTGGAGGAGAAGCCGACCGCACCCAAGAGCAACTACGCCGTTCCAGGGTTGTACTTCTATGACAACGACGTGATCGAGATCGCGAAGAGCCTTAGGCCGTCAGCGCGCGGTGAACTGGAGATCACAGATATCAATAGGGTTTACCTTGAACGCGGAGCCTTGAGCGTCGAGATCCTTCCGCGCGGTACCGCCTGGCTCGACACGGGTACATTCGACTCGTTGAGCGAAGCTACGGACTTTATTCGGACGGTTGAGAGACGACAAGGCTTGTCGATCGGCTGTCCCGAGGAGGTGGCCTGGCGAATGGGGTTCCTCACCGATGATGAGTTGCGCGTGCGGGCGGAGCCACTAGTCAAGAGCGGTTACGGGGCCTACCTGCTGAAGGCGCTCGATCAGGGCATCGGCTGAACGGCCGTGCGGTCAGAGTACTCGGAGTGGGTCTCCGACGCGGGAACCTTGCCCGTCGGAGCAGATGAGTGAACGAAACGCTAACCCACAGAGACATGAGTGTGCGGCTCGCGCGTGATCGGCGTCGGGTCATCCTGTACGCACTTCCAAGAGCGCGTCGGAATGTCGATCGCTACGTCATTCGAGCGCTCTCGGCGCTCCGCGACAGCGGCGCGGAGGTAGTGGTCGTGGTGACCGGGTCCCTCGATTCGGCCGCGCGCGCGGAGTTGCAGCGATACTGCTCAACGCTTGCGGATGCGGGCGATGTGCCCTTTGCCCGCCGCATGTACAAGTGGGCGCTTCAGGAAAGCGGGCTCCATCCCGAAGATGTCGATGAGATCGTGTTGACAGGAAGTGGGTGGTTCGGCCCAACGCACCGCGGCTTGATCGACGTCTTCGCTGCAATGGATGATTCGGATGCTGACCTCTGGGAGCTCATCGAGCAGCGGGCCCAGCTGTTGCAGGAGTTCCCCGCAGAGGGATTTCCGCACGTCGAGGAGCCTTATCTTTGGGTTCGTGTCCGGGGTGCGCTCACCAGTTCCGACTTTCTGTACGGTGGTTCCACGGGGGTGCCCCTTGCTCGACGGGCATCGTCACAAGGTTTCTCCACTGCCGCGATGTTCACCGCGGAGTCGATGGGGTCTGAGGACCCGGCGTTGATGAGCGTGGAACACCTCATTGAGGCGGGGTGCCCTGTGCTGCCTAGGGGCCCATTTGCCGCTTACCCGCCGTTCCTGCAGCGGCACGCTGTCATCGGCCGCGAGCTGATGTCGATGGCTGTGAGGCGGGGGTTCGATCTTGACGAAGTACTAGAGGGCTTGACTCGCACGATCGCTCCAAAGGCACTCAACGCGAATATCGGTATGTTGGAGGTGTTGCTTCCGAGCAGCCCTGAATCTGTGCCTTCGCTACGGATACTCGCCTTGGCGCACATTACAGACCTCAACGCCGCAGAGGACCTGCTCCAACGGCTCGAGAGCCTCCCGGAGGGTTACGACCTCGTTGTCACGACGACGGACGGAGCAAAGGCTGCGCTATTGGGGCGCTTGATGAACACAGATGGCGGCAAGATGCGCCACGCAGAGGTGAGAGTAACCCCCGCGAGCCCGGGCCGTGACATGAGCGATCTCTTCATCGCCTGCCGTGACCTTCTCCTCGGCGGAAACTACGATCTTCTGGTGAAGGTCCATGCCCGCCCGATGGGTAGGAAGACTCGAGTGGTGCGTCAGTACTTTCGGCGCTACCAACTCGACAACATGCTCGCATCCCAGGAGTACGTCGCACAGATACTCAACCTGTTCATGAAGGAAAAGGGGCTTGGACTCGTCTTTCCGCCGATGATTCACATTGGCTACCACACCATGGGCAAGGGATGGTCGCATTACCGCCGCATGGCTAATCTTCTGGCGGCGCGCATGGGTATCCAGGTGCCGGCTGATGAGGTGTCACCGCTCGCGCCTTTTGGAGGCATGTTCTTTGCCCGTCCGGCTGCCCTGCAGCTACTCGCGAATGAGCGATGGACTTATGGAGATTACCGGAGGTCCGGGGGAAAGCGTTCGGTAAGCCTGGCACGTGTCCAGGAACGCCTACTGGTTCCTGCCGCTGCAGAGCTTGGTTTTCACAGCCGAAACGTGCTCACGGCGGAGCACTTCGAGATAAGCCATACTGCGTTGGAGTACAAGGTCGATGAACTGTCCTCGACCGTTAGCGGGTACCCGGTTGAGCAGATCGCCCTGCTACATAGGGCGGGGAGGATCGGTCGTGGAGGACCGGTGAGCTTGGTGAGAATGTTCCTTCGGGCCAAGCATCCGCGAATCGCTCACATCTTTCTACCCATGATGTCGCTTGTCGAGCGCGTATACCTGGGAGTGCGCACGGTCTCCTCAGAATCGCGAGACGTTGGCTCTCGCCTGCGGGCAAGGAGGCGTAATCGATGAAGACTGCCGAGCTTGTGGTGAGTGCCGCCCGCCCGGCCTTTGCCTTTCCTGACGGCGGTCGCAGAATCCTCATCTACGTTGTGTACGATCGCCGCGGCGAGGTCGAGGACTATGTTCTGTTCGCGCTACGGCATCTGCGCGAGTTCTTCGACACAATCCTTGTTGTCGTAAATGGGAAGCTCACAGATCGTGGTCGTTACGCGCTTGAGCCTCTTGCGGAAGATGTGATCGTTCGCGAGAACCGAGGTTACGACATCTGGGGCTACAAGGCGGGCCTGGACTATCTTGCGGACGGGATATCCACCTACGACGAAGTCGTGCTCGCCAATGACACCTGGTACGGACCGGTCCGCCCATTGCGTCCTGTGTTCACGCGAATGGACAGTGCACAGCTGCATTTCTGGGGCATGACCGATCACATCCGAGTGGAGCCGAACCCGTTCACGAGAACTGGATATCTGGCGTACCACCTGCAGTCCTACTGGCTTGCTGTGCGTTCGTCAATGTTTCTGTCGGACGAGTGGAAGAGTTACTGGCGTGATCTGCCAGAGCTGCACTCCTACGACGATGCTGTCGTGCGACACGAGGCTGTCTTCACGGAACTGTTCACCGGCATGGGCTTCGTGGGGGAGGTCGCCTTCCCCACGCTAACCGACCGCACGGAGAACCATGCGGTCCTCTACGCCGAGCAACTGATCGATGCGGGGTGCCCGACTCTGAAGCGGCGCGCCTTCTTCCAATGGCCGCCTTACCTTGACCATCTTGGAGTCGTCGGGCGCTGGGCTCTAGAGGCGGCCAGTCGCCACGGCTATCCGACCGACCTGATCCTGTCCGACCTCGCACGCAATGTTGCTCCACGCGTCCTGAATGCCGATCTAGCGCTTACGAGCGTGCTTCGATCGGACGCTAGCGACTATCGCGATGGGGAACCCCTGCGCACAGTGGTTATCGCTCACGTCTTCTATGACGAGATGATGGGGGAGATAATCGACCGGGTCTCGCGGCTTCCGGGTCGGTTTGACCTCGTTGTTACTGTGCCGGACAAGGAGAAGGCCGAGCGAATACGCGCAGTGCTAGCTGCGTGGCCAGCTCGAGGCGCGGTCGAGGTTCGTGTTCTCGCGTCGAACAATGGTCGTGATCAGGGGGCCTTCCTCGTTGGATGTCGAGATGTCGTCGTTGACGGTGGCTACGATCTCCTCGTCAAGATCCACTCGAAGAAGACGCCTCAAGATGCGTCAAACGCATCCCAACACTTCAAACGTCAGCAGTTCGATAACTTGCTTGATTCCTCTGACTACGCCGCGAATGTGGTAGCGCTCTTTCAAAGAGAGAAGATGCTGGGGATCGCTTATCCTCCGATGGTTCACCTCGGTTACGGGACCATGGGTCACGCGTGGTGGGGAAACAGATCGCGATTCGTCGACATATGCCGCATGCTCGGAATATCTGTTCCCGTGGACGAGGTTTCGCCGCTAGCCCCATTCGGATCTATGTATTTTGCGCGTCCTGACGCGCTCCGGCCGCTCTTTGAGCATGAGTGGACCTACGAAGACTTCGGCGGCGAGGAGTCATACTTGGACGGTGGGCTCGCTCACGTTCTCGAGCGTATGCCGTCGTATGCGGCAGGTGAGTCCGGCTACTACACGCGAACGATCGCGAACGCCGAATATGCGGCAGCCAGTCACACGGCTTTGGACTACAACCTTGACCAGATGAGCGCTACCGTGCCCAACACCACAATGGACCAGATCCTGTTCCTCCGACGGATGGGGGAACTCGGCCGCGGTACACACGAGGATTTCGCCTACGCATTCGCTCGTGTCACCCGGCCGGCCTGGGAGCCTCGCCTAGGGCGCCTGTTCGCGGCAATGCGCGCAATCCGGCGTCGCTTACGGTGGCGAAAGTGAACAGAGCATCGTACTTAGCGGTTGTCAGATGACGCCCGCTAGTCGAGCGACGCAGGTGGGGCGAAGCCAAGCGGATTAAGCGATTGCCATCGCCACGCGTCGCGGGCCATGTCTTCGATTGTCCGGGTGGATTGCCAACAGAGTTCATCCCTTGCTCGTGAGGCATTTGCCCACGCCGACGCTAAGTCTCCGGGGCGTCGCGGACCCAGATGATAGGGAATCCGCTTTCCGCAGGCTGCCTCGAACGCTCGTATGAGGTCAAGGACGGTCGTGGGGAGGCCAGTTCCGAGATTCCACGCACGTGCGCCGCGATTGGCCAGAGCCCATGCGAGGGCAGCGATATGCCCCTCCGCGAGGTCGCAGACGTGAATATAGTCACGTTCTCCGGTCCCGTCCTTGGTCGGGTAATCAGTGCCGAAGACGGTTACTGCTTCCCGTCTTCCTACCGCGACCTGTGCGACATAAGGGGCCAAGTTGTTGGGAACGCCGAGCGGATCCTCACCGATTAGGCCGCTCGGATGAGCGCCGATGGGGTTGAAGTAGCGGAGAACAGCAATGCTCCAGCTCGGGTCAGAAGCAGCAAGATCGGATAGAACTCTCTCCAGCATCGCTTTCGTTTGACCATACGGATTGGTCGAGATGATGGGTTCGTCTTCCTCTTTGTAGGGCGGCTCCTGTCCGCCCCCGTAGACCGTTGCGGATGAAGAGAACACGAGCCTACGGACGCCGCGCTCGTTCATTACCTTGAGCAGCGAAAAGGTGGCTTCAAGATTATGCGAGTAGTAAGTCAACGGCTCCGCGACGCTCTCGCTGACTGCCTTCAACCCAGCGAAGTGGATCACCGCTTCAGGTCCGGTGGCAGCGAAGACATCAGTCAGAGCATGTTCATCGCGAAGATCCGCTACGTGCATCGCGGCCGACTTGGTCGTTATCTGAGCGACTCGGTCAAGCACGACCGACGAACTGTTTGAAAGGTTGTCAACGATGGTGACTTCGTGTCCGCGCTCTAGCAGCGCCACGACGGTGTGCGAGCCGATGTAGCCGGTGCCGCCGGTGACGAGAACACGCAATGGACCCTCCCAGGTTCGTCCGATTCGATGCTAGTCCAGAAGGATCGCGGTCTCGCAGTGCCTCCGCATGTCATGCGCTGGTTCCATGGCGCTCAGGGCGCCTGTCGACACGGCAGAATATCGGGGTGCGCAAGAGAGCGCTGAAAGGCAGGAGCCACATGACCAACCGTTCTGATCGGGAGCGGCAGACTCCTACGCGTGTCCTCCAGCGAGTCACCCGCCATTGGGTGAGCATCGCTCTTGTTGCGATATCGCTCCTCTACGGCGGAGCGGTAACGGTACTGCACGACGACTCCGTTTCGCCGATCGATGAAGTTGTCTACCTGGACTACACGTACAAGCTCTGGGACCAGGGCCTGGTGCACAAGGGGGAGACCTTCGGGGACGAGATCGCGCATCTTGTCGCGTGCGAGAACGTCATCCCGTTCGGCTCGCTTGGTCAGGAGTGCGGATCAGATGATGTGAACCTCGCCGCGATGCCCAACGCTGGTTATACGACCGGCGAGGGTTACACCCCGATCTATTTCTGGACCGTCCGAATTATCGGGGACCCTGTGCACGCCATAACTGGCCTAAGCGAAGTTACTTCGTGGCGATTGAGCGGGGCGGTTTGGCTCGCCGGAACAGTCCTTGTGCTAGCCGCGCTCCTGCGCAGAGCGGGTGTACCTCAGCTCGCCGTGTTCGCGCTTGGCCTCGTGTTCATTGGATCGCCGTATGCATGGTGGACATACACCTATATCAGTACCGACACAAGCGTCGTAATCTTCGGAGCGAGTATTCTCCTGGTAACGATGGAGGCCGTGCGCGGGAGGTGGTCCGCATGGTGGCTCGTCCCCCTCGCGGTTCTTGCTCCGCTCTTCAAGATCACGAACCTCGTCGTCTTCGGCCTCATTCTGGTCTACCTCGTGCTCGACGGTCTGACTCGGCGGGGCCGCGAATCCGCGGACGGCCCAGGTTCACCGCGAGGTGACGTCAGCGCTCGCCGCCTCTGGCTTCCCGTAGGCCTCGCCGTTGCAGTCGCTGGAGCAATTCAGGTCGCGTGGCTACGCATAGTCCCATTGCTCGCAGTGAGCGATGTAGTGGTCGATCAGGGCATCACTACGCCATTGACCGCAGGTGAAGTGGTGCGTTTGTCGCTGAGTGGGATTACTGGTGCAATCACGCACAATCCTGCGATCGGTCGGACGGACTCGATGCTGCCTGAACTGATATTCATCCCCTTGAGCTGGTTGGCGATTGCGGGGGTAGTTGGTTCGGCTATGTCCATGGAATGGAGCTCGAAGCGAGGGCCACTCGTTTGGGGAACCGCAATTGCCACGATCGCCGCGCTCCCCGCGCTCGGTTGCCTGATGTGGTTTTTGACCGGAGTGTATTTTCCCCTCCCCGGGCGCTACGCGGCTGGACTAGTTCCGGCGATCCTGCTCCTCGTAGGGTTCATGCTAAAGAACAGGGTGGCGACGATCGTAGTTGTTGCCTACTCCGCACTGCTCCTCACTTTCGGGCTCACGCTGGCGATCCACATTGGGTCTAGCTACTAGGAGTCGGGCGACACGCTACGTCACAGAATCAAGGGACCCTGCGGTGTTAGGATCTGGAGGCTGCCCAATCGTTGCGGTGGTCGCTGGTGGCGAGGCGTGGTGAACTCTTGGGCTCGGAGGTTGGGATGAGTCCTCCATCATGGGGGCGTCCGGGCAAACAGACACCGGCGCGCTCGACGCTCGCGATTGGATGTGTCGCACGCGCCTGTTCTTGGGGGGTGAGGTAACGAAACTGTGAGAACGCTCGACTACACAGATACGTGGCTGATCGTGCCGCTCTACAACGAGGCGACCGTCGTGCGGCAGGTTGTAGCAGAGGCTCGGCGCACGTTTCCGAACATCGTATGCATAGACGATGGAAGCTCCGATGACTCCGTAGCGGAGGCGCTCGCGGGAGGTGCGACGGTGCTTCGTCACCCGATCAACCTGGGTCAGGGGGCTGCAATTCAGACGGGGATCGTCTTCGCGCGACGCCAGGCAGGCGCGGAGTACTTTGTGACTTTCGATTCTGATGGTCAGCACAAGGTGGCAGACGCGGCGGCGATGGTTGACCGCTTGCGTGAGGAGCCGATCGACATCATCTTCGGGTCGCGATTCCTCGATGATCGCACGAACGCCAGCGGGCTGAAGAAACTCGTGTTGCGGACTGCTGTCTTGTTCGAGCGCCTTTCCACCGGAGTGCGCTTGACAGACGCACATAATGGGCTGCGCGCCTTCAACAGGAGTGCCGCCCGTGCCCTACAAATAACCCAAAACCGCATGGCGCACGCGAGCGAGATTGTCTCCCAGGTCGGCAAGAAACATTTGAGATATGCGGAGCACCCCGTAGAGATCGTGTACACCGATTACTCACGGGCGAAGGGGCAATCGCTCTGGAACTCCGTCAACATTCTCAGCGAACTATTCATCAAGTAGGCGTGATGTCTGATCAGTTGATAATCAAGTTCCTCTTGATAGGTGCTTTTCTTGTTATGGGTTTCGTCCTGCTCAAGTCCGGAGGATCGGCGCGGACGCAAGCCCTACGAACGATTACTCTCCTGATGCTGCTGGCGGCTGCGGTGTACGCGGTGCTATTCCCCGCCGTCATTAACGACTTGGCACAATTGGTTGGCGTCGGTCGCGGCACAGACCTCCTCCTCTACGTGTTCCTCGTAGTATTCGTGGCGAACGCGCTTACCACAGTCCGGAGGCGCCGCGCCCAGGACGCCCAGATCACGCAACTCGCGAGGGAGATCGCTCTGCGAAGTCCCGAGAGTCTAGGAGATCAGGGGCAGAGATTTGAGTGACATCGCGCGGGTCGTGTGGATGACACCGCCGGCGGCATGGGGTCATCTCCGCCTGCATGGAATGGGATCAATCTGTGACAACTGATAGCGCTCGCGCGCGATACGAGAGACTCGAGCAGTGGCCGCTTCGCCCTGTCACGGAACGGTCCGGGTTCTGGGGCTCCGCCAAGGCAGTGTTCGCGCAGCGCCAGCTTCTTGGCGGTTTGATTCGACGAGACATCAAGGCACGGTACAAGGACAGCGTGCTCGGCATGCTTTGGACGCTGATCAACCCCATCGTCCAACTTGTTGTCTACTACGTCGTGATGGGTCAGTTCCTCGGGGCCGCCCGGGGAATCCCCAACTTCGCCATCTACATTTTCTCTGGCCTGACGATCTTTGTACTTTTCAGCGAGACGTTGACCGGCACCACAGCTTCGATCGTGGCCAACTCTGGACTGGTCAAGAAGGTGTACATTCCGCGCGAGGTCTTCCCGCTTGCATCGATGGGGTCGGCGCTGTTCACCTTCGCGGTCCAGCTCGTGGTCCTCCTGATCGCCTGCGTGCTTCTCGGCGGGTTGCCATCAGGGTGGGATCTGCTGTACTTCTTCCCATCAGTGCTTGTCGTAGCCGTGTATGGCCTCGCGTTCGGACTGCTGCTTTCGGCGCTGAACGTATATTTGCGGGATGTGCAATACCTCACACAGATTCTTCTGATGTTGGCGATGTGGGCGTCGCCGATCGTCTACGGGTGGACGATGGTCGGCGACGTCATTCAGCGAGCATCAGTTCCGGCGTGGTTGCTAGAGGTGTACACCAACAACCCGCTGACTCTTGCGGTGCTTGGCTTCCACAAGGCCTTCTGGGCCGCGGGTTCCTCTTCTGACTATCCCGAGGGCTTGGCGCTCCGGATGGGTATCGCCGTTCTTATCGGCCTCGTTCTCATATGGATATTTCAGCGGGTGTTCGCGCGACTTCAAGGGAATTTCGCTCAGGAGCTCTGATGACCGACTCAGTTTCCAGCCCCCCGGACATCGTCGTGATCGACGATGTGTCGAAGACGTTCACAATCCGTAAGGACAACTCTCTCAAGGAGAGGGTCGTCACGCTCGGCAGAAGAGGGCGCGCACATCGTGAGACCTTCGAGTCCTTGCGCCACGTTTCGTTCGCGATTCCCGCGGGATCGTCGATCGGGCTCCTCGGGCCTAACGGTTCCGGAAAGAGCACCCTCCTCAAAGTCATCGGAGGCATCATCGACCCCACTAGCGGGAGCGTTCGACGCAGAGGGCGAATGGCCGCGTTGCTAGAACTCGGAGCTGGATTTCACCCTGACCTATCTGGGCGAGACAACGTCTATCTCAACGCATCGATCCTGGGGCTATCCAGGAGCGAGACGGACGCGCGCTTTCATGAGATCGTCGCTTTCGCGGAGATCGAAGACTTCATTGATACACAGGTGAAGTTCTACTCGTCGGGCATGTACGTGCGCCTGGCGTTCGCTGTCGCTATCCACACGGACCCGGATCTGCTCCTCGTTGACGAAGTCCTCGCGGTTGGCGATGAGGCGTTCCAGCGGAAGTGTATGGACAAGATTCGCCAGTTTCAGGCGGAAGGTCGCACGATAATCCTCGTATCTCACTCCGCCGGTCAGGTCATGGAAGTGTGCGATCGAGGTGTCGTGCTCAGCGCTGGGGAAGTAGCGTTCATTGGCTCCGCCGCAGAGGCGACTAAGGTTCACCGGGAGATCCTCGAAGGCAAACGGAAGCAGGCATTCGCGGAGCATGAACACCTCGCGGAGCCGCGAGCGTACTCGTCAATCGCGGGCATCACGGTCAACGATGGCTCTGGCATGCCGAGCAGCACCTTCTCGCCCGGTGATGATCTCACCGTCACTCTCTCCATCGACCACGCCGTTTCCCACGACAGGTGGAACACTGGTATCAGCATCGACACGCCACAAGGCCAACAGGTCTTCGGTACCGGCACAAGGCGATTGGGGGTGCCCCACGACGCTGTAACACCCGGGAGAGTGGATGTGTCATATCGACTTCCCGCGGTGTCGCTCGCGGGCGGTCAGTACTTCGTCAATGCTGAAGTTTCGGATGCCGACGGAGCTCCGTTGGACGCGATGTGGCAGGGCGCCTCATTCTTCGTGCCTGTGGAATTCCGACAGACTGGCACCCTTTACTCGGAGGCAATCGTCGCGGTTCGGAGATGAGGCGGTAGCTCCTCCGAAGGCAGATCTGCACGTGATCTAGGGTGGCCGGCCTGGCTTAGTACCCATTCCCAATGCCGTGTCAGGCCCTCGCGAAGACCGATCCTCGGCATCCATCCGAACTGCGTGGTGATCGAAGTGACATCGGCCTTGGTGCGGGAGACGTCGCCGCGCGCTACATCCGTGTACCGCACGCGCGGGGTTCGCTCGGTGACGTCCGCGATCAGTTCGAGAACCTCGTTGATTGAGTGGCTACCACCGCCAGACACGTTATATACCGTTCCGGGCGTCACCTCTCCCGACCCCACGGCCGCGAGCGCGTCAACGATGTCACCAACATATGTGAAGTCCCGAATCTGCTCTCCCGAGCCGTAGACCACAATTTCCGTGTCTTCCAGCGTCGCCTGAAGAAATCGGCCGAAAGCCATGTCTGGGCGCTGCCGAGGACCGTACACGGTGAAGAACCTTAGCGACACAGTCTCTAAGCCGAAGTTCGCGGCGTAGAGCCTGCACAGGTGCTCCGCCGCAAGCTTCGTTACTCCATAAGGACTGCGCGGGCGCGGAAGAACATTCTCATTAGTAGGGTACGACTCGGCGTCGCCGTACACCGAGGACGAGGAGGCATATACGATGCGAATGCCGCGAACGCGCAGTGCTTCTTCGAGCAGTCGCTGCGTTGCTATGACGTTTGCATTGACATATTCGTCGAATGACTCGCCCCATGATGCTCTTACGCCCGGTTGGCCGGCGAGGTGGTAGACCACGTCGGTGCCGTCGAGGACACTACTCAGATCTGCTTGCGTCAGGTCTGCGCGCACTAGTGTAAAGCCCTTGCCGACCAGCTCGGACAGATTGCGCTTCTTCAGGCGCGGATCGTAATAGTCTGAGAGGTTGTCGATCCCCACGACCTCGTGGCCGTCGCTTATGAGCCGTTGGGTTAGGTGGCTGCCAATGAAACCCGCCGCGCCCGTGACAACTGCCCTCATCGGTCATCCAGTCCCATCCCAGAAGCTTATCCGAGGCGCATGGTCGTGGCTCATCTCGATCAGTAAGCTAGTCTCTCGTTGCCATGACGAGGAGGCTTAGGTGAGGATCTGCGTATACACTGTGCTCCTCGGGGGCTACGACACGCTTCTCGAACAGGCTGTAGCGGCGGATAGCGAGGCCGATTTTCTCTGCTTCTCAGACAGCCGAGACCTCGTCAGCAAGACATGGCGAGTTGAGCGAGTCGATCCGCTGCTACCACAGGACTTGCACCGCAGCTCGCGGGAGTACAAGATCCTCGGGCACCCGGTGCTTCAGCAGTATGACGTGACGATCTGTATCGACGCGTCCGTCTTGCTTCGATCGACTCCAGAACGGATCGTCGCTGAGCTCCTACCCGAGGACTTTGACATGGCCGTGCTCGCGCATAGCTATCGCGAGACCGCTCTCGACGAATTCGATGAAGTAGTCCGCCTCAATTACGACGATAGATTTAGAGTTTACGAACAGCTGACCGACTATGCGGTTCACTTTCCCGAGGCGCTCGACGCGCGGCCGCTATGGGGCGGCATGCTCATTCGACGCAACAGTCGATGCGTCGCTGAAGCGATGCGTATCTGGTTCTATCAGGTTCTCCGGTACTCGCGGCGCGACCAGCTCTCATTGCCGTATGCGCTGCAGGCGGCAGGACTGACTGCGAATGTCGTGGAACTTGACAATTTCCAGTCGGAACTGCATGAGTGGCCCGTCATCACGGGCCGCAAGATTGTGCAAGGTAAGGCCCCAGCATTCGCTCACGGCCCCATGGTTGCGGAGTTACGGCGTGCAGCCCAACGCATCAAGGAGTTGGAGGTGCAACTCGCAGACTGCGAGCCCGCGGCCGTCGCGGCACTCCGCAATCGGATAGCGCAACAAACGGCCGAGATCGAAGACGGGTTCGCCGAGCGCGTCAGGCTCGAACAGAACATCGAGGGGCTGCGGCGGCGTCAGTGGGAACTAGAGTACGTGGCCTCGCGCAGGCGCTCACTGCCCAGGCGGGTCCGAAAGTACGTGCGCGCGCTGATAGCGAAGCTCACGAGAGGGCGTCTTCTAGCTGGGAGACGATGACAGAGTCAGCGGTACGTGCCGATAGCTCCCGCATCATCGTGAGCGCCTCGCGCCACTGCTCTCCACGAAAGGTCTCACGGGCGTACTCGAGCCCGGCGAGGATAGCGTCTTCGCTGGGATGGGCCTCGATCCAGTATGGGTAGTCGTCTGGCAACCAGAACGCTGCTTCCGTTTCGTCTCGCGCCAAGAGGATGTTCGCGCCAGCAAGCGCGGCGGTAAAGCCCTTCAAGAACGGCTTGTGTCGATCCAACGCGCGATGCTGACGCACTGCGTAGTGCATGTGAACTCCCGGAACTCGCTGCATCCATGCAGTATCCTGGCGGGCGGTGTCGACGTGGACAAACTCCACCGAGGCCGCGATCTGGGGTGTACTCACCGCGTTCACCGTCTCTCCGAAGTATCGGACGAGCATCGGTTCGGTCGGTTCAGTTGTGGCGCCCCCTGCGGCGAGCAGGCGCCTGAGGCGGGGATCAACGTGATGGTCGATGCGTACGACCTTGGTAGCTAACGGCCGGGATTCGAACTCCCTATGCGCGGAGATCGACGCGGCCACTAGCACATCGGCGGCTGCCGCAACGTCGTCGCTCACGTCCTCATCCACGGGATCAAGGAAGATGCGGTTTCCCTTGTGGCGCAGACTATGGATCATGTCCGGATCCATAGTCCGGGCGGCGCCCTTGGTAAGGAAGAGATCCGAGTTGCGGACGGCTCTGCTCACTGGTTCGAAAGTCACGCGTCTTTCCCGGTGCGCGCTGTGCGCCAGGAGCTCGGATAGCTGCCTACCTCGCATAATGGTCGTTCCCGATTGCCGCGTGGTCTTTGTGTACATGAATCTCACGGGGCGTGACCTGCGACTCAATAGCATGGAGTCGATCGTAACGTTTGAAACGCTGGCCGATATCAGGAATGTCGACTGTTGCAAGAGAGTGGGGGAGCTTCACGATGCTCGCGAGCGACCTGGCCGCAAAGGAAATCCAAGGGAAGAAGACGCCCTCGATACCGGCGCTGCGTCTGCGAGAAGTGTGAACGGCGCGTCGAAACCTCACCGTGATGGCGGGCTCGCTCGGGTTATTCCTGCGCTCGTCCTGTCTAGCGTGCTCGGCTATGGGATACAGCTGCTTGCGCCCTTCCTCCTCGGGTCGCTGGAGTATGTCGAGTTCAGCGCCTTTTGGAGTGCGCTTTTTCTCGGGGTTGCTGCGTTGTCCGGCGTTCAGAACGAAGTGGCACGATCATCGCTCCCCGAAGGCAGCTCTGCTGCCGCCGAATCTCTGCGGCGCTATGCGGTAGTCGTCGGATTCGGCGCCGCCGTCGGCGGCGCGATCGGGGGCGCAGTCGTCGGTGGACTACTCGGTTCAGATGATTCGGGCGAGATTGCCGTCGCGATGGCGCTCGGGCTCGGCGGCTTCGTGATTCTCGCTATCCAGACGGGTACGCTCTATGGTGCCGGGCGCTGGACCGGTGTTGCGCTGGCGATTATCGCCGACCCGGGACTGCGCGCCCTAGTGTTCTTGGCCATTGCTGCGTTTGCTTTGGCTGGTAGTGACACTGTGCCGCTGGGGACGTTGCTGCTCGCGACTGTGTTGCCCTTCATAGGAGCGGCGATAGTCGTCTGGTGGGGCGGTGGCAGAGCGACGGTCAGGGCGGTCTTCATCGAGCAGACCTGGGCACGGCTGCTTCGCAACTCTTTTCACACAGTGGCGGCGGCGACCGCGCTGGGATTTGTCGCGGCAGGAATGCCTCTCGTTATAGCAGCGATCGGCCAGGGAGAGGAGCCTTCGGTCATTGCGGGGGCCGTGCTCGCTGTTGTCCTTCTGCGTGCCCCCCTCGTGAGCCCGATGCTTGCGCTGCAGAGCTACCTGACGGTCACTTTCCGTGACGCGCCGTCGCTTGCCCGCCGACGTTCTCTTCTTCTGACGGCGGGACTCCTTCTCGCCGGTGGCATCGCGGCCCTTGCGGTTGCCTGGGGTGCTCAGGTCGCGGATGACCTACTCTCGCCCCTGTACACTCTGCCGCCCGTGTGGGTTCTTGTCGCGATCGTGTTCGCTGCTGCGCTCGTCGGTATACAGTCCATCGCCGGGGCGGCAGCGTTAGCTCGCGGGAGTCACCGTGTGTACTCTCTAGGGTGGGTCACGACAGCTGCCGGGGTGTTGGTTACCGCTTTGCTTCCATTGCCCTTCGAGGTGAGGCTCACTGTGGCGCTGACATTGCCCGTCGCTGTCGGACTGGCGGTTCATCTGCTCGGGCTGAGCTTGGCCGGGCGTCGGCGTTCTCACGCGGTATGATCAGTGGGTTGAGCTCTCGAAGTCCGTTTGTCGCCGCAAAGTGGGTACCGCTTGTCCTCTGTCATTGATGTGATGCTCCCGTATTACGGGGATGTTGAGCAGATGAAGGCGGCAGTCGACAGCGTAATGATGCAAAGCAGCCCGCATTGGCGCCTCGTAGTCATTGACGACGGTTATCCGGACGAAGAACCCGCACGCTGGTTTGCTTCCATTGCAGACGCTCGAGTTGTGTACCTCCGCAATGAGCAGAACCTCGGCGCCAATGGCAACTATAGGAAAGCTGTTGAACTTGTCGAGTCCTCATGGTTCGTGATGATGGGTGCGGACGACATCATGGCGCCCGACTACCTTCACGTTGTGAACCGGGCAATCCAGTCTTCCGAGGCGGACATCATTCAGCCGGGAGTAAGGGTAATCGACGAGAATGATGCTGTGGTGCGCCCGCTAGCGGACCGTGTCAAGCGGCTCCTATCGCTCAAGCCCGAACCCGGAGGCAGCGTACTCGGAGGTGAAACCCTGGTCGCGAGTCTCTTGAGGGCGAATTGGGCTTACTTTCCGTCAATTGCGTGGCGAACGTCCTCGGTGAGGGAAGTCGGATTCCGCCCGGACTTGGACGTCGCGCAAGATCTTGGGCTCATCCTCGACATTCTCGCGAGAGGCGGGAGGATGATGGTGTTGCCAGACGTCATCTTTGAGTATCGACGCCACACTGCTTCTGACTCATCCGTGCGAGCTCTCGACGGGCGGCGCTTCGATGAAGAGCGACGTTTCTTTGACGGTGAGGCTCGGCGGTTCTCCTCTCTCGGTTGGAACCGTGCCTCTCGAGCAGCGCGGTGGCACTTCGCCTCACGCCTCAATGCGGCGTCGTTGGTGCCGAAGGCGATCACTCGAGGAGGGGCGGTAAATCGTCTGGTACGACATGTCTTCGCGTGAGCAGGACTTCGTTCTTCTTCGCGCGTCAGCCATCGGTGACCGAGGAAATTGAAGGGTGGCATAGGTAAATGGATCTCCTCGTTGTCGGATCCGGTCTCTTCGGCCTCACAGTTGCTGAGCGTGCGGCCTCGGCAGGCCGCAAAGTCGTCATCATCGATCGGCGTGACCATCTCGGAGGGAACGCGTACAGCGTTACTGAACCGGCCACCGGGATCGAGGTTCACCGCTATGGTGCGCACCTGTTCCACACGTCGAATCCCATGGTCTGGGATTACGTCAACAGGTTCACCGGCTTTACGGACTATGTGCATAGAGTGTTCACGAACCACGAGGGCATCGTGTATCCGCTTCCGATCAACCTGGGCACGATCAATCAGTTCTTTCGTGCAGCGTATACACCCGCCCAGGCGCGCGCGCTGGTCCGCGAACTTGCGGAGGAATTCGACCCGAAGGCCGCCAGCAACCTTGAAGAGCGCGCGATTGGACTTGTCGGCCGCCCGCTCTACGAGGCATTTGTTCGGGACTACACGGCGAAGCAGTGGCAGACTGATCCTAGGGACTTGCCCTCCGAAATCATTAGCCGGCTCCCGGTGCGGTACACCTACGATAGTCGCTACTTCAACGACAAATGGGAAGGTCTTCCCGTCGATGGGTATGCTGCTTGGCTTGAGCGAATGGTCGAGAATTCCAACATTGAGGTTCGACTCGGGGTCGACTTCTTCGACGAATCTCAACCACTAAGCCGGAAGGCGACGGTTGGTCAGCTGCCTATCGTCTACACCGGACCGGTTGACCGTTACTTCGATTATTCGGCTGGCGACCTGGCTTGGCGGACGCTGGACTTTGAGCAGGAGGTACTCGACGTCGCTGATTTTCAAGGCACGAGTGTGATGAATTATGCGGATGCGGAGGTGCCGTATACCCGTATTCATGAATTCAAGCACTTCCACCCTGAACGCGCGGAAATATATCCGCGCGATAGAACCGTTATCATGCGCGAATACTCACGTTTTGCTTCTCGGGATGATGAGCCATATTATCCGGTGAACAGTCCCGCGGATCGTGCTAGTCTGCTCGCCTACCGCGAACTCATGGACGGCGAGAGGGACGTCTATTTCGGGGGGCGTTTGGGGACCTATCAATACCTTGACATGCACATGGCAATCGGCTCCGCCCTCACCTTATGGACGAATCGTCTGGCTTCTCATTGAGGCGGTGGAGTGAGAATACCGGCGCTATGCTGTCCGGGGCAACGGCAACCACGGTGATGCGCGTCTTCGAGCCAGACGCGGGGATCGGCGATTGCCTTTGGCCCATCAGCTCGCAGGTGGAACGTGTTTCGGTGACGCGTCGAACTCCTATGTCTGCTGTCCCGCTGGCAGTGAGCCCGGCGTCGGAGATTCGGCATGTTGTGCCCCTCGGCAAACACGAGAGTGTTGGAGTGGCGTCAGAGGCTTCCGCTGCAAGCAGCGCTTCCGACGCTGATCGCGGTGAAGGGGTCGTTCGGCATATCCTGCCGACCGCAGGATCGCTGGGAAAGCGAGCGGTGGGGCTCTCTCTGTTCGTCACATCGCCGGATGGGCCCCGCGGATTAGCGACGAGCGGGAGCGAACCCTCGTGATAGCGAAGCAGAATCTCCGACCGCGCGTGGCCGGGGTTGTCCTCGCGTACCATCCTGACGTCACCATTCTGCGCAACATCGCCGCACTTTTGGAGCAGGTCGATGCCGTCTACGTCGTGAACAACTCGCCCGGCGAGGCAGCGACACAGGTGCTTGCGCCTCTGGTTTCCGTCTCCGACGTCGAGGTCATCGAGCTCGAGGGCAACCTGGGTGTAGGTGCGGGCTTCAACGCGGGAATCCGTCGCGCGCTCGACGCGGACGCCGAATACGTCTGGATCTTTGATCAGGACAGCACGGTTGCACCCCGTATGCTCCGTGCTCTTCTTTCGCATGTGGACGACTACGGAGTGCATACCGGGATCGTGGGGCCGGCGCTGCGTGCAGCAGAGACCGGCCGGGTCTACCCCGCGGATTCAGGGCGTGGCGCAGCGCGGCGAAACACCTTGATCTCGTCCGGTTCCCTTTTCTCGCGGGAACTGCTCGAAGATATCGGTCTCCACGATGAGTGGATGTTTGTCGACTACGTTGATCACGACATCTGCCTCCGCGCCGGTGCCGCAGGGTATACAAACTTGAAGGTTTTCGACACTGTTCTGGACCACCGTTTCGGTGATTCAGTACCCGCCCGCCTGCTTGGACGGAAGGTGTATCTCGCGAACTATTCGCCGCTGCGCCTCTACTATCAATCCCGGAATCGGGTCGTGTTGCTGCGTCGCTTCGGGCCGCGCGGCTGGTTCGGCGAAGACTGTTGGTTCACCCTCAAGGCATGGACGAAGATAGTTCTCTTCGAGACCCAGCGTGGTTCGAAGACCGCGGCAGCTCTTCGGGGGCTATGGGACGGTCTCCGCTGGAGGCCCACCAGCAAGTGACGTGGGACGCGGAGGCTTTCCGCGAACGACATCGCGATGGGTTGCGGCGTCGCGATGTCCGAGAGCTTGCGAACAGTACGTTCACTGGCATGCATACCTCGTCTAGATCCCGCGGACTCCGTAGGAAGTATTGCTTCACCGTCCCGAGCCAGGTCCTCCCGATGTAGATGCGAGTCGCTATCGAACGTGTAGCGATGGCGGCAGACCATCGCCGGGTGATTAACGTGTGCCGGCGCTGCACGGCTGTCAATCGATCATTGCTGGCCAGTATTGTCAAGATCCCGCGCGTGGAGTCGGACAAGACTGTCGATCCAACGGCGGCATCGGCATCCAGCCCCGGTCCCGGGCGATGTCACGACCGTCGCGAAGCCCCCGGAACAGGTTGCTCGTGCCACGGACGGTTCGCTCCACGACGACTAGCCGGATGAGCTCCTTCGCGAACGTCGCCGCAGTCCCGAGCGCGAAGGGGATCGGCCGGTAGAAGCCCACGGACCGGTAGTACTGCTTGATCAGGGATCGGTTGCGCATGATGTAGTACCGGTAGTTGTCGCTCGAGGCGTTCATGTGTCGAACACCCATGTCCCACTGTTTGATCTCGCGGGTACGGCGCAGTACGAACTCGTTCACGATGACGGATGTCGTGATGCGCGAAGCAAGCCAGCCGTAGACCTGGTCGTCCCAGTAGATGAAGAAGCGTGGGTCCGGCAGGCCGATCTGGCGCACGATGTCGCGGTGGATGAACATCCCCTCGAAGCATCCGGAATTCATCTCCTTGTATCCGGACTCATCGAACTCTGCGGGAGCGAAGGGGATGGGGATTCCCATGCGTGCGGCGATGCGGTACTGCCAGTAAAACTCGCTGCCGTCGAAGTCGTACCGGCGGCCCTGGATCGAGCGGAACCGCGTCGACCATCGACCCATCTTCGTAAGCCCGTCGGGGATGACTTCGACGTCATCGTCCATGAGCCACATCCACTCGGATCCCAGGTCGTACGCAGTCTGCATTCCCGCGCTGAAGCCACCGGAACCGCCGGTATTCGTCTCGAGGCGGCGGTATACGAGCTCGGTGCCGATCTGCTCACGGAAGGCCTCAACGACCTCGGTGGTGTCGTCTGTAGAGGCATTGTCAATGACGACGACGTGGCCCGGCTTCGGATCCATCTCGCCGATGCTGGTGAGTAGCCGTGCGAGCAGCCCCGACCGATTGAAGGTGACAGCGACGATCGTCGCGGTGGACGGGTCGAAGGCTGCGTCAGAAGAACTCGGGTGCTGTTTCGCGTCGTGCATGTCCCGATGATCCTATCTGCGACGCCCCATCGCGCGGCTGCAGCTTCGCCAGGAACAGGACGGTCAGCATCCACCCCCACAGCAGGAGCGGGCTCGACTCGGTGATTCCCTGGATGACGACGATGACGCCGACCGCGACGGGGAGGAGCGACACGGTGGCCGTGACCCGGTCGTCCCGGCGCTGCCACCGGTGGTGGCGGACAGCGAACACCCACGTCCGCCACACAAAGAGGGCGTACAGGCCGGCGAGCAGCACGACCCCCACGACACCGAGCTGGAACCACACGTCGACCCACACGCTGTGCGCCTGGATGATGTGGAGGCCCCGGGGCATGACGATCCAGTCCGTGAACGCCGGGTCCCAGGGGATCCACGGTGTGGCAAAGCCGTTGCCGACGACCGGCTGAGCCGCCCCGCGAGAGAACACGAGATCCCAGATCTCGGTGCGGTCGGTGAGGTCTCCGTCGCGGCCGAGAAACGACAGGATGCCGCGCCGCATAACCCACGCAAGGCCCGCAATGAGGGAGCCGAGGGCCGCTGCCGTGAGGTACACCCGCACGCGACCCGACGTCGTGCGTGCCATGCGCGCGGACAGCAGGATGACAAGCGCGACCGCGAGCGCGACTGTCGCGATGAATGCGGTAGCCGATTCGGCGCGAACCAACAGGTAAGCCGAGACGGCTAGCGTGACCGCGAACAGGACCCGGTGGCGTCTCTCGATAGCCAGACGGATGCTGAGCACGACCACGGCGAGCAGCGCCAGCATTGCCAGCAGGTTGGCGTTGCCGACGATTCCGTCGAGGCGGCCGCCGGTGAAGAGCTGGGCGCTCGTCCAGATATCACTGCGCTCGGTTTGCGCATCCACGGCGGCAAATTCGATCCCGACCGGACCACCGACAATGAGGGCGGCCCAGACTTCGAAGATCACCGACAGTGCCATGACGGCGGCCAGCGCCCACGCGAGTGCCGAGACGAGCTGGCGCCACGTGAGCATCGCAGCAAGGGCGATGCCAACGAGCGTCGTCGCCGCGAGCAGGGTCCACGTCAGGGCTGTCGTCTCCGGCCACCGAGACCAGGCGATGCTGGCACCAGCCCATCCCGCGAAAGCGAGCGCCGTCCACGGGAGCGCCCGCCACTGCGGAGCGCGAATGACGCGCGCGGCGAGAATCGCAACTCCCGCGCACGCGACGATGCCAGCGGCAGCGGCGGCGGGTGCGCCGAACGCCGCCGCCCATCCGGGTGCCGTGAAGGCGATGAAGAAGACTACGCCGGCCCACATGTGTGGCGCGAGACGCAGGGGGATCGTGGTGGAAGGGGCGACGACAGGAAGAGTGGCCGTAGGGGCTCCGAAAGCCGTCATCGATCGCCACGCTAGCTGGCCGACATCACAGATCGGTCACAGACTCCCGAGCCTTCGCCCCGAATCCACCGTGCCCGGGGCCGCAGGATGCCGTCCTCAGCTGACGCGCAGGAGCTCGCCGCGTTCGATCGCGAGTCGCTGCTCGGCGGGCCCCTCGCCGATGTGCGGGGACTGTTTGATCTTGGATCCGAGCAGGATCATCAGCATCCATCCCCACCCCATGAGGGGTGCGGTCTCGGCGAGACCTTGCACGAGCAGGACGGCTCCCGTGAGGGTTGGGAGGAGGGTGAGCGCCGAATACGGACGGTCGCCGCGCAGGTCCCAGCGCGGCCGGTCGACGGCGAAAAACCACGAGCGCCAGACGAAAGCCAGATAGCTCAGTCCGAGAAGCACGACCCCGACGATGCCGAGTTGGAAGAGAACATCGACCCACACGCTATGTGCCTGCGTGACCTGTCTGCCATCGAGCACGATCCAGTCCTGGAACGCGGGATCCCACGGTAGCCAAGGGGTCGCGAAGCCGCCGCCGACGGCGAGGTGGTTCCCGGCCCGGTCCAGGACGGCGGTCCAGATGGCCTCCCGGTCGAGGAGGTCGGCCGTGCGGTCGAGCGCGGTGAACACAGGGACGCGCCAGATCCAGAGCGCGAGCGCGCCGGCAGCGCCAATGACGGCATAGCCGACGTAGTAGCGCGTGCGCTCGCCGGGCTTGCGCGCGGTCCGCATCAGCAAGACGGTCGCGAGGACGAGCGCGACACCGGCGGCGGCGATCCAGGCGGTGACGGATGCGGCGAGCACGAACGTCAGTGCCGACAGGCCGATCCACACCCGAGCATGACCCTGCGGGACTCGCGCGCTGCGAATTCGAGGGCGAACACGATGACAGCCATGAGGGCGATCATTCCGAGGAGGTTCGGGTTGCCGATGACGCCGTCAATCCGAGCCCCCGCGAAGATTCCACCGCTGATCCACTCGGCGGCGCCGGTGTCGGCACCCGTCTCAAAGCCCGCGGAGAGCGGGCCACCGACGATCCATGCCACGAGGATCTCCGCGGCGAGAGAGAGCCCGACAACCCAGCCCAGGGCGGAGCCGATCGCGCGGACGATCTCGCGCCAGGTCAAGACGCTCGCGATCGCGACACCCTGGAAGGTGGTAGCCACCAGCAACAGCCAGGTGAGCACCGAGGTTTCGCGCCACGCCGACCATGCGATGGACAGTCCCGCCCACAGGACGAACGTTCCGGCGATCCAGGGAAGTCTGCGCCATTGGAACGGCGGGCGGATGATCGCGACCATGACCGCCGACGCGGCGACGATGACTCCGCCGACGATCGCGGCGATCGGAACGCCGAAACCGAGCACCCAACCCGGGGCGGTGAAGGCGAAGAACAGGCTGAAGACCATCCAGCCGCGCAGCAGCAGGTGCCGGGTGCGCTCCCGCTCTGGAGCGACCGGAGGCGCCGAGGCGGGGTGACGGCTGAAGCGGGCCATGGTGCTCTCAGGGTAGCGCTCAGGGTGTGCCCGGCGCGGGGGAGCACGGGCACGGAGACGGGTGCGCCCCTCGGTACGCTGGTCGGGTGCTGGTTCCTCTCACGAACACGCCCCGCGACTACGCCTGGGGTCCACGACTCTGATCGCCGAGTTGGAGGGACGAAGCCCCTCCGGTTCTCCCGAGGCCGAGGTCTGGTTTGGTGATCACCCCGGTCATCCCGCGCGCGTCCCCGACGGCCGGGCTCTCGGTGACTGGCTCGCCTCGCCGGACGCGCCCGAGGGGACGCCGGATCGGCTGCCGTATCTGCTGAAGATCCTCGCTGCGGGTTCGCCGCTGTCGATTCAGGCCCATCCGTCGAAGGCGCAGGCCGAGGGTGGGTTCGCGCGCGAGGAAGCTGCCGGAATTCCCCGGGATGCCGCGACGCGGACCTATCGAGACGCCAACCACAAGCCCGAGATCATCGTGGCCCTCAGTGACCGGTTCCTGGCACTGGCAGGGCTTCGAGACCTCGCCGCGACTCGGCGGCTCCTCGCCGTGATTGGGTCGGCGGCAGAGCCGCTCCAAGCGGTCCTGGACGAGCATCCGGATGACGCGGCAGCGCTCGCCGCCGCCCTGGCCTGGGTTCTCTCCCCGGCCGCCGAGCCGGCGGTGAGCGAGATCATCGCGGCAGCGACGGATGCAGCATCCGACGACTTCGTGGAAGAGCTGGCGCTCGTACGCCACCTGCAGAGTCACTATCCCGGCGACCCCGGGATCGTCGTCGCCATGCTCTTGAACCTCGTGATCCTTCGCCGCGGCCAGGGCGTGTTCGTGCCGGCGGGGGTGCTGCACGCCTATGTCGAAGGCCTCGGCGTCGAGATCATGGCCGCCAGCGACAATGTGCTGCGCGGTGGACTCACTCCGAAGCACATCGATGTGGCAGAGCTGACCGCGATCCTGGATCCCCGCCCGGGACCGGCGCCGGTGCTTGATCCCGCTGCGGCCGGTGTGCGGGTCTTCACGGGTGGCGTGCCTGATTTCCGCCTGACGCAGGTGTCGTCAGGCCCGGGCGCCGGTGTCGACATGCCCGTGAACGGTGTCGCGATCGCCGTCGCAACCTCCGGCGAGGTCGAGCTCACGGGAGCTGGCACCGGAAGCCGCTGCGCGCTGCGGCCCGGATCGGCTGTACTCATCACCCCCGACGAGGGATCCGTCTCCGTCTCGGGTTCCGGTGAGGTCTTCGTCGCCGAGCCCGGACAGTAGTTTTCCCCGCGACACGCCGAGAATTCCGCCAAGAAGGTTAAGGCGGCGATTGAGGGTTTACGATCTGCGACTTGACCGCAGCGAACTACACCGGTGTAATTACTCCAACACGCTGACCGCGTGGGGGAGTTCTTGAGGTGGGGAGAACGACATGACGGCCTCGCAGTACCGCTCGGGCGTTCCGGACAACTGGTTCGTCGATCCGGTGCACCTCGGGGTGCCCGGTGTGCGTCGCATCGACCCGGAAGACGAGAACGCGCTCGCCTGGCAGACCGATGCGCTGTGCGCTCAGACCGACCCCGAGGCATTCTTCCCCGAGAAGGGCGGATCGACGCGGGACGCGAAGCGGATCTGCGGTTCGTGCGACGTGCGCGGCGAGTGCCTCGAATACGCGCTTCAGAACGACGAGCGGTTCGGGATCTGGGGCGGCCTCAGCGAGCGTGAGCGTCGCAAGCTGAAGCGCCGGGCAAGCTGATCGGCTCCGACGAGCGCTCCGGCCGAGAACACGCCTCAGCCGGAAACGCCGGGCCCAAGCCGGGTGCGTCGGGGGACGCAACCATAGGCTGACGGCGTCATGCCCGGCACAGTTCACGCGATCGTCGTCGTGCGCCCCGACGGTCGCACGTCCGCGGCGTACCACCTGCGTCGCACATTCGCGTCGCTGGCAGCGGGATCTCGTCGCCCGGATGCCGTGACTCTGGTGGTGTGCGGCACCGACCCCGCCGTCGAGGACGCACTTGAGCCGGGCAGTCTGCCTGACCCCACGGTCGACGGACGCGGCGTGCGCGTCATCCGACTCGGGCGTCGGACGCGGTTCGCGGCAGCGGTCGCCCGGGCCGCCCTCGACCCCGATGCGCAGGGAGGCTTGGACGCCGACGCCGACCTCCTGTGGCTGCTCGCGCAAGACACCGCACCCGAACCGGAGGCGCTGGCCCGGCTCGCGGGGCAGCTGGAGCTCTCACCCACGCTCGCGTTCGTGGCGCCCAAGCTCGTCCGTGTCGACCGCCCCGAGCGGATCGTGTCGCTGGGTGTGAGCATGACCCGCACCGGCGCCTCGGTCGAACTCGCCGCGGGTGACCTCGATCAGGGCCAGCGCGATGGCATCACCGATGTGCTGGGCTCCGACATCCGTGCCGTGCTCGTGCGCGGGTCGGTGTTCCGCGCGCTGCGAGGGCTCGACCCGGCGCTGCGCGATGCCGACGAGGGCCTCGACCTCGCGGTTGCGGCGCGCCTCATGGGAGGACGCGTCTCCCTCGTCCCGGCCACCCGCGTCGCCGTTTCCGGCGATGGTGTTGCGGGGCTGCCCTTCGCCGACACCGGTCGCCGGCGCCGCATGATCATTGCCCGTCACCGGGCTGCGCACCTTCATCGGCGCCTGACGGCCAGTCATCCGCTGCTGCTGATCCCGGTGTGGCTGTCCCTGCCGTTTGTCGCCCTCGGTCGCACGATCGCGCAGCTGGTGAGGAAAGACCCGGGCAGGATCACCGGGGAGTGGGCTGCCACGATTCTTGCGATGGTGCGCCTTGCGGCGATCGCGCGCGGCCGGCGCCGCCTGCGCCGCCATCGCACGGTGCCGTGGTCGCGGATCGCCCCCTTCGCGTCTCGACAGCGCTGGCCCGGGAGCGCGCCGCCGAACCCGAGGAACCCGCGCCCGATTCGCTTCCCCGCGGCGAACTTCACTTCTTCGGCGGTGGCGGGGCCTGGCTCGTTTTGGCGATGGCCGCCGTCTCGCTTGCCGTGTTCCCCGCGCTGTTGGCGTGGCCGGCGCTCGGCGGTGGCGCCCTGCAGCCGTTGCGCGACACTGTCGCGGGTCTGTGGGCGGATGCTGCCTACGGACTGCGACCGACCGGATGGAACGTGTCAGGCCCCGCGGACCCATTCGCGGCGATCGTCGCGGTGGTCGGCTCGCTCTGGCCCTTCTCGCCGAGCCGCGCGCTCGTGCTGGTGTGGTTGGCTGCGCTCCCGCTCGCAGCGCTCGGCGGGTGGTTCGCGGCGACGCGAATCACCGACCGACCGGTGCTGCGCATCACGGCGGGCGTCGCGTGGGCGCTGGCACCGACCTTCCTGGTCGCGCTGACCGAGGGTGTCCCGACCGGCGTGATCGTCCATCTCCTGCTGCCCTGGCTGGTCTTCGCCGGTGCTGTCGCCCATCGCTCGTGGGTCCCGGCAGCTGCCGCATCCCTCCTGGCAGCGGCGGTCATCGCCGCAGCCCGTCGCTGGCCCCTGCGCTGGCGGTGGTTCTGATCGCCGGACTGGTCGCCGCTGGCGTACGCCGTTCCGGGGCGAGCCTGGCACGGATGCTGTGGGTCCCGGTTCCGACGATCGTGATGTTCGTTCCCGTGGCGTGGGCGCAGGTTCAGGCCGGGAATCCGTGGGGGCTCCTCGCTGACCCTGGCGCTCCGATCAGCGGACTCGCGCCGGCAACGGCGTCGGGTGCCCGCCTGTGGGTGGCTCTCGGTTTTCCCGCCTCAAGCGGCGCCGGATGGGCAGAGCTTCTTCCCGCACTTCCCCTGTGGGGGCCCGCGCTCCTGCTGGTCCCGATCGGCCTGCTGGCGGTGTCGGCAGCCGCGATGCCGCGATGGCCGGTTGGGCTTGCCCACCTTGCCCTGATCGTCCTCGGCGTGGCCACAGCCGTCGCCGCCACCGCCGTGGCCGTGCGCTTCGATGGCGCGAGCGCCCTCGGTCTGTGGCCCGGTGCCGGACTCAGCCTCGCGTGGTGGGGCATCGTGGGTGCTGCGACGCTGACGCTCGACCAGATCGGCCGGGCCGAGATGCTTCGGTACCGACGGCGGGCCGGGGCTGCGTCGGCATCCGCGGCCGTGGTCTGCATGGTGACTCTGGTGGCCCTCGCCGTCCCCGCGCTCACCGCTCCGGCCCGTGACGCAACCGCGCTCACCAACGGACCGACCAGCACGCTGCCGGCCTACGTCGAAGCCGACAGCGGTGGCGAAACCGCGACAGGCACGATCGTCCTCACCCCCGAAGCTGACGGGAGCCTGGCCGCGCGCGTGGTGTGGGGCGGCAGCGAGACGCTCGGCGCCCACAGCACCGTGCTCGAGACCCGGCGGGCGATGGATGACGCGTCCTCCGCGCTCGCCGCCACGGCTGCGGCCCTCGTGACCTCGACCTCTCCCGACGCGGTGCTCGCACTGGGTGAGCAGGGAATCGCGTTCGTACTGCTCGCGCCCGGTGCCGACGCTCCGGCGGCGGAGGTGCTGGGGCGGGAGTCATCCACGGCACTCGATCAGCGCGATGATCTCGACGCCGTCGGCACCACCGAGCGCGGCGAGCTCTGGCGGGTCACATCCGACATCGCCGCGCGACCGAGCGCTGAGGGTTCGGCGACGGGTATCGCGCTGCAGATCCTCCAACTCGCCGTCATCGTGATCGCCCTGCTGCTTGCTGCACCGACGGGGCGCAGCCGGGCCCGAGCGAGGCAACATCCGCGCATCGTCGGCCTGACTGCGTCCGAACGGGCGACGGATGCCGGCCGCGCCAGCCGCCTCGATGACGACGGTGCACACGAGGCTCAGGCCCTGCCCAGCGAGCCCCGCGGGGAGGAGGCGACATGACCGCAACGCCCTCGAGCTGGATACGCCCCCTCTTCGGCGCCCTTGCGGGAGCCGGCGTCATCGCCGCCATCGCCGTGCTGCCGACCATCGACCTTCCCACGGTCGCGCCCGAACCGGCATCCGTGGCCATCGCGCCACCCTCAGCCGGACAGACCCTCGTGTGCACGGGTGCTCTTCTCGCCACCGCTCGGGACTCCACCGCCGTGAGCTCGATCACGGTGGCAGCACCCCAAGCTGTCGCGACCGCGGGGGAGAGCGCCCTCGACCGCGGCGAGCTGACCTCGGACGCGGAGGGTGCGGCGCCCCTCGTTCTTCGCTCGGCGCCCGGGTCGGAGCCGTTCGCCGCGGCGGGCTCTGCGACCGTGGGCGACCCCGACCTTGCGGGATACAGCGCGTCGTCATGCCGCCTCCCGCTTCTGGATTCGTGGCTTGTCGCCGGCGCGGGCACGACAGGGGCCGCGGACCTGGTCGTGCTGTCGAACCCGGGCGAAGTGGCCGCGACGATCACACTCACGGTGTACGGCGCATCCGGGGGTGACGTCCCTCCCGGCGGCGAGGACATCGTCGTCCGCGCGGGCGCGCAGCGCATCATTCCGGTTGCGGGCATCGCGCGTGGTGAAGAGAGCCTCGTCATCCACGTACAGGCGACGGGCGCTCCTGTCGCGGCAACCCTGCAGTCGAGCATCACCCGGGTCCTCGAGCCCGGTGGGGTGGACCAGGCCGGCGCCCTCAGCGAGCTCGCGACGCGGCAGACGATTGTGGGTGTCACCGTCACCGAGGGGGCGCTCGGCACGGGGACGGGCCTTGCCGGGACGATGGTGCGGCTGCTCTCGCCGGATGCGGATACCGAGGCAACGATCGGGGTGCGCGCGATCGGTGCTGCCACGCCGGTCATCGATCCGGTGACGGTGCAGCTGCAGGCGGGTATCCCCGCGGCCGTCGAGATGCCGAGCGTGCCGGTAGGGGCCTACACCGTGGATGTCCAGGCCAGCGCTCCGGTCGCGGCAGCGGTGTGGCAGACCACGGGCTTCGGTGCGGCATCCGACTTCGCGTGGTACCAGCCGTCTCCCTCGATCGACGCCGCGGCGGTGATCGCCGTACCGAGCGGCCCCGGCCCGGTCCTGACGATCGCGAACCCGAGCACCGCGGATGTGACAGTCGAGCTCGCCGAGCCGGGGGCGGAGGCGGTCCCGGTTGCCGTGGCCGCCGGAACGAGCGTGCAGGTCCCTGTGCGGGCCTCGACCTCGTACCAGCTCACCGGAGGTCCGGTGCTGGCGAGCGTCGGCTACGTCGGCGCGGGCGCTCTCGGCGCCTTCCCGGTCTGGCCGTCAACCGCCGGTCAGGAACCGATCGTCGTCTACCCCTGAGTAGCCCTCCCCGGCGCCATCGACCCAGAGTCGTCAAGCCCGGAGCGGCCTCAGAAGTAGCGGAAGCGGTCTGGACCCAGATCCCAGGGATCCTTACCCAGGTACTGCGCCGCAGCCCGGAAGACGGCACCTTCGATCATCATCCGGCGGTGCAGGTCGTCATTGCGGTGGAGGTGCGACAAGCGTTCGAGCGGTACCCGGTACAGGATGATGCGCTTGTGCTCTGCCAGCACCGCCCACCGGGGGATGCCGTCGGCATCCGTCGCGGGGGCATATCGCCGATCTCGAAACTGACCTCGCGGAGCTCCTCCCACGCGGAGCGCAGGAACTCGGCGGCCGTACCGACGGTGAGATCAAACCGATCGATGCGTGTGTCCAGGGGCGGGAGCGGCGGCCGAACGACCGGGCTGCGCCCGACGCGTCCGTGACGCCCGTGACGTGCGGGACGCCGGGATCTCGCCGGGGCGGAGCGGGAGCGTCGCCAGGCCATGCGCCCATCCTAGGTCCGCCCCGTGCCGCCCGGGACATCCGGTCTTCTCGATCTCCCGGGTAGCGGCCCCGCGGCGTCCGTCGAGCGAGCGGCAACGAGGACGGCTCCGCAGGCAGCCCGCGTGGCGGCGGGCGACGGCGAGGTCGTGCGGGTACCGTGACGGTGATGCGTGAACGGTTGTGCTCCAAGATCGCGTGCGCGCGGGAGGCCGTCGCCACGCTCACCTACGACTACGGGGACCAGATGGCGGTGCTGGGTCCGCTCGGCCCGGAGGCCGTCATCCACGCGCACGATCTGTGCAGCATCCATACCGAACGCCTCGCCATGCCGCGAGGCTGGGTGGTCGTCCGTCACGAGACCCTGCGGGCCTGACGGAGCGCTGACTCGGCCCCTCGCCGGCGTGGGAGAATGGCGGGCATGTCGACCCCCACGATCGCCGCGCTTGACTATGCCGTCGCCGACCTTGCCTTTGCCGAGGCGGGACGCCACCAGATCCGCCTCGCCGAGAACGAGATGCCGGGCCTGATGGCCCTGCGCGAGGAATTCGGTCCCCATCAGCCGCTCCGGGGCGCGCGAATCGCGGGGTCCCTGCACATGACGGTGCAAACTGCTGTGCTCATCGAGACGCTCGTGGCCCTCGGAGCCCGGGTGCGATGGGCCAGCTGCAACATCTTCTCGACCCAGAACGAAGCCGCGGCTGCTGTCGTGGTCGGCCCCACCGGCACCGTCGACCGGCCGCAGGGGTTCCGGTCTTCGCCTGGAAGGGCGAGACCCTCGCAGAGTACTGGGACTGCACGGACCGGATCTTCGACTGGTCAGGGGAGGGCTTCGACGGCCCGAACCTCATCCTCGACGACGGCGGCGATGCAACACTCCTCGTCCACAAGGGCGTCGCGTTCGAGAAGGCGGGCGCCGTACCGGATGCCGCGCCCGGCGATTCGACCGAATACGGCGTCGTCCTCGAGGTGCTGCGACGCTCGCTTGCCCGCGACCCCGAGCGCTTCACCCGGATGGTTCGGGGCTTGGCCGGGGTGACGGAGGAGACCACGACCGGTGTCCACCGGCTCTATGAGCTGGCGCGCGATGGGCAGCTGCTGTTTCCCGCGATCAACGTGAACGATTCGGTCACCAAGTCCAAGTTCGACAACAAGTACGGCATCCGTCATTCCCTCCCCGACGGCCTCAATCGTGCGACCGATGCCCTCATCGGCGGAAAGGTCGCGTTCGTCGCCGGCTACGGCGACGTTGGCAAGGGCGCTGCCGAGGCGCTGCGCGGCCAGGGGGCTCGCGTGATCGTCAGCGAAATCGACCCGATCTGCGCTCTGCAAGCCGCCATGGACGGCTTCCAGGTCGCGCGGCTCGAGGACGTGATCGGTCAGGTCGACATCCTCATCACGGGAACCGGCAACCGCAACGTCGTCACTGTCGAGCACCTCCTCGCGATGAAGCACCTCGCGATCGTCGCGAACGTCGGACACTTCGACAACGAGATCGACATGGCGGGGCTCGAGAGCCTGGCCGGTGCCGAGCGGGTGGAGATCAAGCCGCAGGTGCACGAGTGGCGACTTCCCACCGGTCGCAGTGTGCTCGTGCTCAGCGAGGGACGACTCATGAACCTCGGGAACGCGACGGGTCACCCCTCGTTCGTGATGAGCGCCTCGTTCACCAACCAGGTCCTCGCCCAGATCGAGTTGTGGACGCACGGCGAGAACTACCCGCTCGGTGTCGCGACGCTTCCGAAGGCGCTCGATGAGAAGGTCGCGCGCCTGCACCTTCCCGCGCTCGGCGTGCAGCTGACCGAACTCTCCACCGATCAGGCTGACTACATCGGTGTCCCGGTCGATGGCCCCTACAAGCTCGAGCACTACCGCTACTGACGCGCCGTCCGGATCGTCGCCGTATCGGCATCGCCCGCTGTCAGGGTAGCGAGGCGTTCGTTCTGCAGCGCCAGCGCTCTGCCTTCTCGCTCGCGTCGGAGGGTGGCAACGCCACGCAGCAGTGTCTCCGGGTCGACCGGGGGGACGGGGGAGACGTGCGGAGCGACCTCGCTGGCAAGCGCCCCGGCCAGTCGTGCCCGAGCGCGCGGATCGAGGAATGCCGCCTGGTGAACGAACTGAGAAACGCGCCGCGCGAGCCGGTCGGGCATGCGGCCAACGTCAGCAACCGTGGCCCAGCTCGCGAGCTCGGGAGGCAGCTCGACGGGGCGCGGCTGGAGTTTCGGGGCGCGTGAGCGCTCGCAGTACGTTCCGGCGACCAGGTCGCCGAGGCGCTGCGTCCGCGGCGTGAACGCGCCGACGATCGCGGCTACCGCACCGACCGTCAGCCAGATCTCCAGCACACCGATGAACGCGCGGATGAATGCGTGACGGAACCCGGCTGCACCGCCGTCGACGCGGACGATGCGGCCGCCCACGGCCCATCGGCCGAGGCTCGATCCGCCGCTGAGTGTCTCGACGAGCGCAGGCAGGAGCACCAGGACGGTGACCACGGTGGTGATTCCGAGGATCGGTGCCGCCGCGGCGTCCACCAACGCGCCTCCCAGCGCCCAGCTGGCTACGACAGCGAGCACGATCAACAGCACGACCGACGCGACCACATCGATCAGGCAGCCCAGGGCGCGCTGGAAGAAGCTCAGGGGCTGGATGTCGAGAGCGACAGCCTCGCCGGTGAGCACTTCGTCCTGACGGATCTCTACCGTCACCGGGTGCTCAGAGGCCATGGGTACAGTAAAGCAAATGGACCTCGATGCCCTCGCTGACGCGCGACGCGCGGAGTGGGCGCGGCTTGATCATCTCGGCCGCTCCCGCCGGCTCTCCGGCGCCGAGATCGATGAGCTGGTCACCCGTTACCGGGCAGCCTCGGCCGACCTCGCGGACATCAAGACGACAGCGGGGCGCACGGCCGAGGGGGACTACGTTTCACTGCTGCTCGCCCGCGCGCGCCGGCGACTCACGGGACGCGGTGAGAACCCGCTTCGGCAGATCCCGCGGTTCTTCGTGTGGCAGTTGCCGGCCGCGCTGTATCGGTTGCGGTGGACGACTCTCGCCGTCGCGGTCTTCTTCGTGATGGTCGCCGCCGTGGTCGCTACGTGGATTTCTCGCGACCCCGCACTTGTCGCGTCACTGGGCTCGCAGGTGCAACTGGGGTACTACGCCGAGGTCGAGTTCGAGGGGTACTACAGCGAGAATCCTGCAGCGGTGTTCGCGGGCACGGTGTGGACCAACAACGCGTGGATCGCGGCGCAGAGCGTGCTGTTCGGGATCACCGGCATCTGGCCGGTCATGGTGCTGGTGCAAAACGCCGTCGCGGTCGGGACCGCCGCCGCCGTGCTCGCCGCCTTCGACCGCATCGACACGTTCTTCCTGTTCATCCTTCCCCACGGACAGCTCGAACTCACCTGCGTCTTCGTCGCCGTTGCCGCAGGGCTTCACCTCTTCTGGTCGTGGGTGGCTCCGGGGCCCCGAACCCGCGGTGAAGCGCTGGCCTCGCAGGGGCGGGCGCTGGCGACGGTTGCGATCGGACTGGTCTTCGCGCTGGCCGTCGCGGGGATCATCGAGGGTTTCGTCACGGCGCAGGCGTGGCCGTGGGTCCTCAAAATCGGCATCGGAACAGCCGCGCTGGCCGGTTTCCTGATCTACATGCTCGTGGTCGGACGTCGAGCGGCGCGCGCGGGCGAGACGGGGGATCTTACGGAGTTCCACGCCGGTACGGCGCGGCTGTGGACAGGTGGATGATCCGTCGCGTCGACCGCTTCTCCTTTTGAACTAATCAAAAATGCGCTACCGTTGAGGTGTGGCTGATGCACGGGGGATCACGGACGCTGAGCCGGCCGAATCCGTGATTCGTGCAGCAGGACTGCGGGTCACCAGTGCCCGGCTCGCGGTGCTCGACGCCCTGCGAGAGCACCCCCACGCAAGCGCCGACACGATCTTCGCCGACGTCGATCGCCGGGCTCCCGGGACGACCCTGCAGTCGGTGTACAACGCGCTGAGCGACTTCGGAACAGCGGGGCTCGTGCGTCGCATCCAGCCCGCCGGTCAGCCGATGCGGTTCGAAGTGCGCATCGACGACAACCACCACCATCTCGTCTGCACATCCTGCGGTCGCGTCGACGATGTCGACTGCGTCGTTGGTGAGGCCCCGTGCCTGCATCCGTCGCAGACCCACGGCTTCACGCTTACGCAGGCCGAGATCACCTTCTGGGGCCTGTGCGCCGCGTGCGCAGCCGCAGACGCCGACTCCTCATCACCCACCCACAACCCGACCGTCACGGAAGGACGATCATGAGCGAAAACGACCCGGCCGTCACCCCTCTCGGGGAACAGGCCAATGACATCGATCAGTCGGTCACCGTCACCGACACGGATGAAGCCGAACTCGCCGAGGCAACGGGCGACGGTGCCTGCCCCGTCATCCACGAGCAGCCCCACCCGACCAACGGTTCGGCCAACCAGGTGTGGTGGCCGAACAAGCTGAACCTCAAGATCCTCGCGAAGAACCCCGTCGAGGCGAACCCCTACGGTGGCGACTTCGACTACAAGGCCGCGTTCGACGCCCTCGACCTCGACGCCGTCAAGAAGGACATCGAAGAGACCATCACGGTGTCGCAGGACTGGTGGCCTGCTGACTTCGGCAACTATGGGCCGCTCATGATCCGTATGGCCTGGCACAGCGCGGGCACCTACCGGGTGATGGACGGTCGCGGTGGCGGCGGCACCGGGCAGCAGCGGTTCGCGCCGCTGAACAGCTGGCCCGACAACGTGGGTCTCGACAAGGCTCGCCGGGTCCTGTGGCCCGTCAAGAAGAAGTACGGCCGGGCGCTGTCCTGGGGTGACCTCATGATCCTCGCCGGCAACGTCGCGCTTGAGAACATGGGCTTCGAGACGTTCGGTTTCGCCGGTGGCCGCATCGACGCGTGGGAGCCGGATGACGACGTCTACTGGGGCCCCGAGACGACCTGGCTCGGCGACGAGCGCTACACGGGCGAGCGTAGCCTCGAGCGTCCGCTCGCGGCGGTGCAGATGGGACTCATCTACGTCAACCCGGAGGGCCCGAACGGCAACCCCGACCCGCTGGCCTCGGCCATCGACATCCGGGAGACCTTCAAGCGGATGGCGATGAACGACGAAGAGACCGTCGCTCTGATCGCGGGCGGCCACACCTTCGGCAAGACGCACGGCGCAGCGCCGGACTCGAATCTCGAGGCCAACCCCGAAGCAGCCGGACCCGAGATGCAGGGCCTGGGCTGGAAGAACAACTTCGGCTCCGGAAAGGGAGACGACCAGATCACGAGTGGTCTCGAGGTCACCTGGACGTACCACCCGACGCGCTGGGACAACGAGTTCTTCCACATCCTGTTCGGGTACGAGTGGGAGCTCATGAAGAGCCCCGCGGGAGCCAACCAGTGGCGTCCCGTCAATGGCGCCGGCGCCGACATGGTCCCGCTTGCCCACGACCCCGCCAAGCGCCGCGAGCCGCGCATGCTCACCAGCGACCTCGCGCTGCGGTTCGACCCGTCGTACGAGAAGATCTCGCGCCGGTTCCTGGAGGACCCGGAAGCGTTCGCCGACGCGTTCGCCCGGGCCTGGTTCAAGCTGACCCACCGCGACATGGGGCCCAAGGCCCGCTACCTCGGACCCGAGGTTCCGGCGGAGGACCTCGTCTGGCAGGACCCGGTGCCGGCCGTTGACCACCCGCTCATCGATGAGGCCGACGCCGCGCAGCTCAAGCAGCGCATCCTCGAATCGGGCCTCACGGTCGCCGAGCTCGTGCAGACGACCTGGGCCGCCGCATCCACCTTCCGCGGCAGCGACAAGCGTGGCGGCGTCAATGGCGCTCGCCTGCGCCTGGCTCCGCAGAAGGACTTCGAGGTCAACAACCCGGCGCAGGTCGCGAAGGTGCTCGGGGTGCTCGAGGGCATCAAGGCCGACTTCGACGCGTCGGCTGCAGACGGAAAGAAGGTGTCGCTGGCCGACCTCCTCGTGCTGGCGGGCAATGCCGGTGTCGAGAAGGCTGCGAAGGATGCCGGCGTTGAGGCTGTCGTGACGTTCCACCCGGGACGCACCGACGCGACGCAGGAGCAGACGGATGTCGAATCCATGCAGTACCTCGAGCCGGCAGCCGACGGCTTCCGCAACTACCTGGGTCCCGTCGCCGCGGCATCCGGTCTGCCCGAGGAGCACCTGCTCATCGACAAGGCGAACCTGCTGACCCTCACTGCCCCCGAGATGACCGTCCTCGTCGGCGGTCTGCGCGTCATCGCCGGCAACTACGACGGCTCGGCGTACGGCATCTGGACAGACCGGCCGGGCACGCTCACGAACGACTTCTTCGTGAACCTGCTTGACCTCGGCACCACGTGGCGGGCGCTGGACCCCGGTCAGCACGCATTCGAGGGCACGAAGGACGGTTCGGGCGAGCTCGTCGGCCGCGGCACCCGCGTCGATCTGCTGTTCGGATCGAACTCCGAGCTGCGTGCGATCGCCGAGGTCTACGCCAGTGACGACGCGAACGAGCAGTTCGTGCGGGATTTCGTGAAGGCCTGGGGCAAGGTCACCGAGCTCGACCGGTTCGACCTGGTCTGAGTCGCAGACTCTGCATCCACACAGCGGCGGCCCGTCTCTTCGGAGGCGGGCCGCCGCCGTGCTGGATCCAGTGGGGTCGTCAGCTCACGCGCGCCTCGGCCTGAACGGGAGGCAGCGGCTTGCGCTCGAACAGCGCGCGGTGCGCGAAACCGGCCAGGAGGCCGCCGACCAGCGGGAACACGATGAAGACCCACAGCTGGGCGAGCGCCTCGCCACCGCCGTAGATTGCCGTGGCGATCGAGCGAGCGGGGTTGACCGAGGTGTTGTCGATCGGGATCGAGACCAGGTGGATCATCGTGAGTGTGAAGCCGATGACCAGGCCCGCGAACTTCTCGGCGTTGCGCTGAGGATGCGTCACACCGAGGATCACGAGCAGGAAGATCCCCGTGAGGAGGATCTCGGCGATGATCGCCGCGCCGAGCCCGAACCCGCCGGGGGATGCCGCGCCGTAGCCGTTGCTCGCGAACCCGCCGTCCTGGGCGGCGCTCAGCCACCCGTCCGGACCGAACAGACCGATGAGCACGATCAGCGTCGTCCCCACAGCGCCACCGACAATCTGCGCGATGAGGTAGCCGGGGACATCCTTCCACGCGAACCGACCGGCGGCGGCAAGTCCGAAGGTGACGGCAGGGTTGAAGTGACCGCCCGAGATCGGACCCCACGTGTAGATGCCCGCCATGAGGGTCAACCCGAACGCGAGAGAGACGCCGAGGAAGCCGACGCCGAGGGAGGTGCCGTTCTCGCTCGCGCCGAAGTTCGCGGCGAACAGGGCAGTGCCGATTGAACCGAATACGAGCAGGAACGTGCCCAGTGCCTCGGCTATCAGCTTCGTCGCTGTGCCGGGGGCGGAAGTGGTCTCAGCCATCTCTGGCTCCTTTCATTCGGCCGAAACGTAGCGCTCCCGAGCGGCGTGCAGGCAAACGACATGCCTCACATCGGCGAAATCACCCTGCTTTTCACCTGTGCTGGCGCGTACTCGGGAGCCATCCGGGGCGCGGGTCAGAGTCGGCCCAGCGCCTTGAGAGCAAGGTAGCGGTCCGCGACGCGCGGCGGCAGGTCATCGGCTGATGCCGACAGTGCATCGACGCCTGCCCGCGACAGCGCCGTCACCATCCGGTCGGCGTCCCACCGGGCCCGTTCGCGGGCAGCGGCCTCGAACGCGTCGCCTCCCTCCGAACCGGCGCCATCGGGCTGGGCGGCGGCGACGAGCACGGAGGTGTGCGGAGGAATCAGGGGGAGGGCGCCCAGGAAACCCCGAGAGGCCTCAGGGTCGTCGTGAGCGGTGAGGACGACGATCAGAGACGGGCGAGTCGTCAGCAGCCGGACCTGCGCGAAGGCGGCGTCCCAGTCGGTATCGATCAGTCCGGCATCCACGGCGACCATCGCGTCCACGAGCGCGGGCAGCAGCGCCGCACCATCGCGGCCGGTCACCCGCGCTCGCACGGCCCGGTCGAACATCAGCAGGTGGACGTGGTCTCCCGCCTGCGCCGCCAAAGCCGAGAGCAGAAGAGCAGCCTCCATCGCAGCGTCCAGTCGCACCCCGTCGCCCACGCGCGTTGCGGCGGTGCGTCCGGTGTCGATGACGATGACGATGTGACGGTCGCGCTCGGGGCGCCAGGTGCGCAGCATCGTCGCGCTGGCTCGGGCCGTGGCGCGCCAATCGATGGATCGCACGTCGTCGCCCCGCACGTACTCGCGGAGGGAGTCGAACTCGGTGCCCTGCCCGCGCACCTGGACGCTCGTGTTGCCGTCGAGTTCGCGCAGCCGCGCAAGTCGGGACGGAAGGTGTCGCCGTGACGTGAACGGTGGAAGAACACGGATGCTCCCCGCGACAGCCAGCAGAGCGCTGCGTCCCGCGATGCCGAGGGGACCCGCCGAGCGCACAGCGAACCCGGCGCTGCGCAGTTCACCCCGTCGGCGCGGGAGCAGGGAGGTGACCACCCGCCCGGAACCGCCCGGATCGATCCGTATCACTGCGGTTCCGGTGACAGCGCCAGCCGTCGGCTGCCACGCGTCCCGGACACGGATACGCAGGGCGCGCGTACCCGTGTTGACAACCGTCGCCGTCACGTGTGCCGGTTGGTCACGAAGCACCTTCGCGGGGCCCG
This sequence comes from Microbacterium schleiferi, assembly GCF_015565955.1. Classification (NCBI taxonomy): domain Bacteria; kingdom Bacillati; phylum Actinomycetota; class Actinomycetes; order Micrococcales; family Microbacteriaceae; genus Microbacterium; species Microbacterium schleiferi. The sequence continues at coordinate 822,896 of NZ_CP064760.1, forward strand.
AACGGGTGATGCTCATGCGGTGGGGGTCGGGTGCGGCCACCACATCGATGCCCAACACCAGCAGACAGAACCCGAGCCAGCCGGCCGCACCGGCCCACGCGGGCATGCCACCCACGGAGCCGAGGATGACGGGCAGAGCGCCGGCGCCCACCAGGAGGGGGTACCGTCCGGTTACGTACATGCGGTGCTCACAGCGGGACGCGCGTCTGCTGCAGGATGCTCTGGAGCAGCGCTTCGACTGAGACGCCCTCCAGCTCGGCATCCGGACGAAGCCGAAGCCGGTGCCGCCACGTGGGCAGCAGCATCGTCTGGACGTGATCCGGGGTGATGGCCGGTGAGCCGCCGAGCCACGCCCACGCCTTGGCCGTTGCCAGCAGCGCCGTTGCCGCGCGCGGGCTCGCGCCCAGCTGCACGGAGGGGCTCTGGCGGGTCGCTTGCGCGAGATCGACGATGTAGCCGAGGACCTCGTCGGTGGTGGTCACGCCCCGCACCGCTGCCTGCGCGGCACGCAGGTCTGCAGCCGTGACCACGGGCTCCACGCCAGCCTCCTCCAGATCGCGCGGGGAGAAGCCGTCGGCGTGCCGCCGCAGCACCGTCACCTCCGCGTCACGCGCGGGCATGTCGACGATGAGCTTCAGAAGGAACCGGTCGAGCTGAGCTTCGGGGAGGGTATAGGTCCCCTCGTGCTCGATGGGGTTCTGTGTGGCAGCGACGAGGAACGGATCGGGCAGCGGTCGGGTGACACCGTCGGTGGAGACCTGGCGCTCTTCCATCGCCTCGAGAAGAGCCGCCTGGGTCTTCGGCGGCGTGCGGTTGATCTCGTCGGCGAGCAGGATGTGGGTGAAGACGGGGCCCTCGCGGAACTCGAACTCGCCCGACCGCGCGTCGTAGATGAGCGAGCCCGACACGTCTCCCGGCATGAGGTCGGGGGTGAACTGCACGCGCTTGGTCTCCAGTCCCAGCGCGCGGCTGAACGCGCGAACCAGCAGTGTCTTGGCAACACCGGGAACGCCTTCGACCAGGACATGTCCGCGGGCGAGAAGCGCGATCAGGAGACCTGTAATGGCAGCATCCTGACCGACGACAGCCTTGCCGATCTCGGCGCGAACACGTCCGATGGCGTCCCTGGCATCGTTATCGCCCGGAACGGAGCCGCCCGGAACGGATTCCTCAGCAGCCGTGGGCATCGGGTCGGGGGTCGTCATCGGTCGTTCCTTTCGGGGTGCAGTGCCGCGCGTGCTGCAGCTTCGAGCCGGCGCAGGCGGTCGTAGAGATCATCAAGGTCGCGTCGGGATGCGGGCGGAGGGCCGTCCAGCGCGGTTCGGGCCTCCTCGCGGGAGGACACCGACAGGGTTGCCAGCGCGTCGGCGACCTCCGCGGCGGAGGACGCCCCCGACAGGCCCAGAAGGCGCGCGATCCGCACGCGCGTACCGTGGCGCAGCAGAAGTGCGGCGTGCGCGGTATCGCCCGACTGCGCGTAGAGATGTGCCCGGCCGCGCGTTGTCTCTTCCCCGCGGACCGTGACCGGCAGGCGCTCCGCGACGAGAGGCCCGAACCGGATGCCGCGCCACAGCGCGGCAGCGACTGCGGCAGTCAGAGCGAGGGCGATGACGGGACTGACCCACGGCGGAGTGAGCTCGCCCAGCGACGGGTTCAGCGGGTCCAGATCGGTATCGGCGACCGACGGGACGTACCAGACGAGCGTGGGGTGGCGGCCCATGAGACCCAGCGCGAGGGCAGCGTTGCCGTCATCCGCGAGGTATTCGTTCGTGAACAGGGCGGCGCCGTCCACGGCCGATACGCGCTGGGTCCCGGGCGTATCGGAGCGCACCGTCTCGCGCACCAGCAGTCCGTAACCTCCGGCTGCCGGATAGCACTGGGCGGCATCCGTACCGGCGAACACGGTTCGCGGGCGAATCGGTCCTGCTCGCTGCGCCTCGGGCACCGAGCACTGCGGTTCCACGAGCGCGTCATCGGCGACCCCGACCGCACCAGCCCCGTCGGCGATCAGGCGCAGTGTCCGGGAGCGCGGGTCGATGAGGACGACATCCGCTGCTGGCGCCGTCAGAGCCGATATCGCGTCATCGGAGAGAGCCGGCGCATCAGGGAGCACGAGCGTAGCCTCGGTCCCCTGCAAGGACGCGGCAGCCTGATCGTGGGAGCGGACGATGCGCACGTCGATGCCTTGGTCGGCCAGGATGTGTGCCAGCGCCCGCGTGCCATCCGGTGCCGCCGACTCGGGATCCAGCGCCTCGCGCTGGGACCATTCGCCGCCGCCGACGACGCTCGCGCCGACGATGCCGACAGCAATCAGTCCGGCGACGATGGCGATCCATCCGAGCGCCGAGCGCTGACGAGCTCTCGGTGTTTGAGTTTCTGCACCGGTGGCGGGCTGCCGGTGCGCTGGCGCATCGACGCTCATGGCGCGGACACCCCGGCCGGCTCGGCGGATGCCGCAGGAACGACCCGGGCCAGCGCGCTGTCGGCGGCAGCCACCAGCCCGTACCCCGCCTCGGTTCCGGGCCGCTGAAGGTAACGGATGTCATCGAACACGAGGGCGGCGCGACGAACCTCGGCGCTGCCGGGCACGAGGAGGGCGTCGGCACGCACCGCGAACTGCCGCGACGTGGTGCCGGGGGCGAGGTCGACGAGCTCCCGCTCGTCCAGGCCGCGTGCTGCGGCGCGGAACCGGAGCACGATCGCCGTGTCCCAGTCGCCACGCCGGCGTGCCGCGTCGGCCGCTGCGCGCAGTCCTTCGGCGGTTCGATAGTCGATGTCGCCGAACAGTTCGCCGCTCCGATGGCTTCGGGAGGACGTGCGGCAGGGCAGCCCCCACACCAGGATCGCGATGACGATGACCGCGATCGCCAGGATCGCCGCGACGAGTGCGAGAACGGCTGCCCACTCGGGCGCGACATCCGGGGAGAACAGGGAAGCGAGTGCGTCTCGACCTGCCTGCGCCGCTCGGTCGAACCAGGTCGGCTGAGCCGCCTGATACACGGGATCGGCGAGTTCGCGCACGGCCCACTCACGGGCCTGCTCCCCGTCCGGGATGAGCGGGATCTCGGAAATCACCGAGGCGTCGCCCATGTCGTCTGATCGTCGTCCGGCCCGGTCCTCGGCGCCGACGACGGCCCGTCAGCCGGAGCTGGCGGCGGAACGGGAGCTGCGGGCGGCGCCTGCGCCGGGGGCGGCGGCGTGATCGTGTACCCCGGCGGGGGAGCGAAGGGCGCCGGCTGCGCAGACGCTGCGGGCCACCGCGGTGCGATGGCGCGGCCGATATGCACGACATACGGGTCGGGAAGGTCGGCCGCACCCGCGTCGCGCCGGTCCACGTACTCGAGCAGGTCGAGGTCGAGCCCCTCGTGGCGCATCCGGCAGTCGATGTAGACGAGCCCCGCCGCCGTTGACTGCACGATGACGGCAACCGACTGGATCAGAAGGGTCACGATCTGGGTGAGACCGAGAGTCGCGATGATGCCGATGATCGCCGCCGTGCTCTCTTCCCCCGTGGGGGCGATGACCACCGACAGTGCGGAGGCGAGGAAGGAGAACGGGATGCTCACGACCTGGGCGATGACGCCGAAGACGAGAGAGACGAGCACGAGGATGCCGAGAATCACCCAGAACCGGCCTCGTGACAGCCGCCAGGAGCGGCTGAGGGCTGCACCCAACGACGTGTGCTCGACGATGATGACCGCGGGCACGAGCAGCAGTTTCACCGCAAGCCACAGACTGATCGGGATCGCCGCAAGGATGACCAGGATCCCCAGGACAACAGCCGCGGCCGGAACCGCGACGGCCAGCACGGCGATCAGACCCCCGACGACGATCACGACCACGCCGATCGCGAGCGAGAGCAGGATCGTGTAGCCGATCAGGCGCCAGGCGACGGGCCGCACCCGGCGCCACAGCATCCGCAACGTCATCTTCTCGGCTACCGCGGCATGCAGCACGTCGGAGATGACGACCGCCTGCACCAGGACGCCCACGGCGCCGGCGAGCAGGCCCAGCACCAAACCCGACAGCGCTGTCAGCGTGATCGATCCCGTCAGCACCGCGTCCCACTCGTCGGTACCCGCCGGCACGGTGTCCAGCCGGGAGAAGCTCGCGAACGCGATCCCCGAGATCGCGATGGTGACGACGAGGTACGCGAGGGTCTGCACGATCATCGCGAAGCCGAGGAGCACCTTGGGGTTATGGCGCAGCGCCGAGAAGGAGCGGCCGAGAATCGTGCCGAATGTCAGCGGCTGGAGCGGGATGATCCCCGGCCGCGGCGCAGGCGTCCAAGACGGGTACGCGGTCACGGGTTCCTCCTGTTGGGCTGGAATCAGCGCGACTTCCATGGTGTCATACGGGCCTCCGACGCGCTCGTGTCGCGCGCGGCGGAGGCTGCAGCATCGACGCGCGCGCGAATCAACGGCGTGCGCACAGGCGGAGTCGACTACTCTCGGGGAAAGCGCAGGCGGTCACCCGCCGCCAGCGCGCAGGCTGGACGCAAGGAACGAAGGCGCGATGAATTCACGCATCCTGGTGGTCGACGATGACACCGCCCTGGCGGAGATGATCGGGATCGTGCTGCGCACAGAAGGATTCGACACGGTCTTCTGCGCCGACGGAAACGCTGCTGTCGACACCTGGCGTGCGGAACGTCCCGACTTGATCCTGCTCGATCTCATGCTTCCGGGTCGTGACGGGATCGAGATCTGCACAGCGATTCGCTCGGAGTCCGGCATCCCCATCATCATGTTGACGGCGCGCACCGACACGGCCGACGTCGTTCGCGGGCTGGAGTCCGGGGCTGACGACTACATCGTCAAGCCGTTCAACCCGAAAGAGCTCGTGGCGCGGATTCGCACCCGCTTGCGTCCGGGTGGGAATCCGTCGCAGGAGACGCTGCGGATCGGGAACCTCACGATCGACGTCGCCGGCCACGAAGTTCGCCGCGGTGATGACGTGATTTCACTCACGCCCCTCGAGTTCGAACTGTTGGTAGCCCTCGCGTCCAAGCCGCAACAGGTGTTTTCCCGCGAGATGCTCCTCGAGCAGGTCTGGGGCTACCACTACAAGGCCGACACGCGCCTGGTCAACGTCCATGTGCAGCGGCTCCGCGCCAAGGTCGAACTTGACCCCGACAATCCCCGGATCGTGACGACCGTGCGCGGCGTGGGATACCGGGCCGGTGCTGTGGAGTGACCGCCTTCGACGATCGGGCCGCGAACAGCGGTCGCGTGGGGTGAGACCGTGGGCTCCCGCGGGGCCACCGAGCCGTCGTTTCGTCCGCTGATCTGGCGGCGAAACTGGCGGGCGTGGCCCGATAACCTCGTGCACCTGTGGCGACGTTCGCTGCGGTTTCGCACACTCGCTGTCACGATCGTGCTCACGGCGTTCTCGATTCTCATCGCGGTGACCTGGACAGCCCTGGCGATCCAAGACGACCTGTTCGCCTCACGTCGCGACGAGGTCACGGAGCAGGCGCTGCGTGCGACAGCATCCGCGCAGACCGTGCTCGACGGTGCCGACACGCAGGGTGACAGCGCGCAGATCCAGCGCGTCTGGCTCGGACTGCGCACAGCCCTGCAGCAGCAGGCCTCGACCGACATGATCGCGACGTTTCGCATGGGGGCGCCCTCGGCTGCTGCGCAGGCGTACCGCGTCGGCGAGTTCGATACGGCGATCATCTCGGAGGGCCTGCGCGAGAAGGTCCGGGCCGACGCGAATCAGCAGTGGTGGCAATCGGTCGCCCTCGATGCCTCGGGCACGCCGGGCATCGTCGTCGGGCAGCAGCTCATCTTCCCGCAGGTCGGCAGCTTCGAGGTCTACTACGCCTATGGGCTGGAGGGAGCCGATCAGACGCTGCGATTCGTCCAGGCGACGCTGTGGGTCGTCGGTGTCGCGCTGGTCTTGCTCATCGGAGGCATCGCCTGGTTCGTGCTCCGCTCGGTCACCACTCCCATCGGGGAAGCGGCACAGACCAGCGCAAAGCTCGCCGCCGGTGAGCTCGGGGTTCGGCTGCCCGTGCGCGGCGAGGATGAGCTCGCGACCCTGGGTGAGTCCTTCAACGCCATGGCCGACAGCATCGAAACCCAGATCAAGGAGCTCGCCGATCTGTCGCTGGTTCAACAGCGATTCGTCTCTGATGTCTCCCACGAGCTGCGGACACCGCTGACCACCATCCGGCTCGCGGCCGACATGTTGAACGACCGCCGGGAGGAGTTCGACCCTGCGACGGCGCGCGCTGCCGAGTTGCTGGCTGCCCAGGTCGAGCGGTTCGAGGTTCTCCTGAGCGACCTCCTGGAGATCAGCCGGTACGACGCGGGCTCGGTACAGCTCGAGCTCGAGCCCACGAGTCTGGCTCACGTCGCGGAAGATGTGATCGCCTCCATGGAGCAGGTTGCTGAGCAGCACAAGACTGACCTGCGGCTGGTCGCCCCAGGCGGATACTCGCCGGTGGATATGGACCCGAGACGTGTGCGCCGGGTCCTGCGGAACCTGATCGGGAACGCCATCGAGCACGGGGAGGGCGGGCCGGTCGTGGTCACCGTGGACAGTAATCAGCAGGCCGTGGCCGTCGGAGTTCGAGACTTCGGAATGGGCATCGCCGCCGAGGATGCCGCACGCGTGTTCGACCGGTTCTGGCGCGCCGATCCTTCCCGCAAGCGAACCCTCGGCGGGACGGGGCTGGGCCTGGCGATCTCGCTCGGTGACGCGAAGCTTCATGGCGGAGACCTGGCCGTATGGTCCGAACCCGGACGCGGTGCACATTTCGTGCTCACGCTTCCCCGCGGTGCGCACCGCACGGGATTTGCAGCGCTTCCGCTGGACTCGCCCATCCCGCTGGATCCGGGCGACGAGAACACGGTAGACGCCTTCGAGCACACGCAGCCGATCTCGACGATCCCGGGCGGCGACAGGGCGCCAGGAGGTGAGTCATGAGGCGGCTCATCGGCGGCACACTCGCCCTACTCGGCATCCTTGCGCTCGCTGCCTGCGCGGGGCTTCCCGTCAGCGGTCCCGTCACGGCGGGACGCCCCGTTGATGAGGCACGAACCGGGCCCGAGGTGCGCTTCTTCCCGGAAGAACCCCAGCCGGGAGCGACCCAGGAGGAGATCGTCGAGGGCTTTCTGCTTGCCGGATCGGGCTCCAGCAACGACTGGCAGACGGCTCGGTCCTTTCTGGCGCCCTCGATCCAGTCGTCGTGGGACCCCTCAGCGGGGGTGGCGGTCGTCCCCACGGGGGAGATCGTCGCGCAGCCGGCGGTCGATGACACCGTGACGGTCACTCTCGCTCCCGTTGCCAGCGTCGATGACACCGGCCGCTACGAGCCTGCTCTCGGCGGCACCGCGACCCTCGCGTTCGACCTGGTCCAGGTCGCAGGCCAGTGGCGGATATCGAAGGCTCCCGACGGGATCGTCCTCGACGAGAGTGTGTTCGGGACCGTTTTTCATCGCTACTCGGTGATGTACTTCGACCCCTCGTGGACCTATCTCGTTCCCGACGAGAGATGGTTCCCCACGACGTCCGCTGCCGTACGCATCACTGGCGCGCTGGTCGACGAGCAGCCCAGCGACTGGCTCACCGGGGCCGTGTCCACAGCCTTCACGGACGATGTGACATCCGTCTATTCGTCTGTGCCGCAGAGCGCCGGTACCGCGCGGGTCGAGCTTTCTCCCGAGGCGCTCGCGCTCGAGCAGCTCACGATCGATCGCATGGCCACGCAGCTGGAAGCGAGTCTGGCAACCGCCGGCATCACCGAGGTGCAACTGACCGTCGACGGCGTCCCCATCGCGGCGACGCCGGTACAGACCAGATCGACCGCCGTGACCGGCGCCCCTCTTGTCATGACCGATCAGGGCTTCGGTTTCCTCTCGGGTGGCGAGCTCACGACGATCACGGGGCTTTCGGATGCCGTCGCGCGAAGCACGCCCGTGGCCGTCCAGGTCGGGCCGGATCAGCGAAGCGCGGCGGTCCTCTCGGCTGACGGATCGGTCGTGCGGGCCGAGGCGACCGACAACATCGTCGTGCTCGACACGCGAAGCGCTCTTCGAGCCCCGGTGATCGATGCCCGAGGGTACGTGTGGAGCATTCCCGCCAGATCGCCTGCCGCTCTCACCGCGTTCGGTCCTGGCGTCGAGTCGCCGTTGCTCTCTCAGCCATGGGCTGCCGCGGGCGTCACGGATGTCCAGGCGATAGCGATCTCGCGCGATGGCACGCGAATAGCGGGCGTCGTGCGGATCGGGGACCGAACCGAGCTGTGGCTGTCGGGCATCATCCGCGACGAAAGGGACAATCGGGGGGCCCCGGCTCGCCTCGGAGAGCCGATCGTCGCGGGCACGATCGAGGGTGAGGCGGTCTCGATGGTCTGGACCGATGACGTCACTGTCGCGGTCGTGGTGCGCTCGGGAACCGAGACCGATATCGTCGAGCAGACCGTCGGGGGACCTCCTCGACGATTGCCGGGCCTGCCGGCGCGTCGATCACGACGGTGGCGACCGCGACCTCGAGCATCCGGCTGCGCTCCGATGACGGCGGACTGTACGTCCGTCGCGGTGCCAACTGGCTGCAGACGGCAGAGGGCATCATGCTGCTGGCGGTGCAGCAGGGCACGCCCCCGTAGCGGATGGACGGGGCTCCTCCCCAGCGTGTGCAGGGACGCCGCCGTCCCCGTACGCGACGATCCGGTACGCGCGGCTCACCGGCCCGGGTACACGGTGGTGCCGTGACCAGTTCTCGTTCGGCGGTTGCTGCCGCATGGGCCCGCGACGCTGCGGCGCAGGCAGTCTCGTGGCTGATCCCGGTCGACTGCGCAGGATGCGGCAGGGCAGATATCTCCCTCTGCGAGGAGTGTGAACTGGCGCTGCGTCGCAGCGCCGTGAGGCACCGGATGGTGGGTGAACTCGACGTGTTCAGCGCGCTGGACTACGCCGGCCCGGTCGTGGGAGTCATGCGCTCTCTCAAGTCGGACGGAAGAACGGGGCTTGCTCGGCCCCTGGGCGCTGCCCTGCGTGCGACGCTGGAGCGTGCCGAGGTCCTGCCCGGCGGGATGTGGACCGGGGGCGCGACGCTGTCGCTCGTGCCGGTCGCGATCCCTTCGTCACCCGCCGCGTTCGCTCGCCGGGGCTACCGGGTGGTCGAGCTCATCGCACGCCGCGCGGGACTCCGGTGCCTGCCTGTCCTCCGGAGTGTCGGCGCTGCCATCGATCAACGCGCGCTCGGCCGGGCTGCGCGAGAACGGAACACGGAAGGCATGTTCGCGGTGCTGTCCGTGCCCCGCCAGCCGGTCGTTCTGATCGACGACGTCATCACGACCGGCGCAACTCTCCGCGCGGCAGCTGACGCGTTGCGGGCAGAGGGAGCGACGGTCCTCGGCGCGGTCACCGTCGCGTCCACGCCGCTGCGGTGGACGCCGAACCCGCGATGATCACCGCGTCCACACGCGCCCGCTCACGCTGTCGGGCCGGCGTTCGGCCGCCCGGAGCGGGCGAACACGTCGTCGTCGCCGCGGAGCATATCGACACGGCGTAGATCGTGCGTGACAGGCAGATGACCAGGGTCTAACGTGGGGGTGACAAGGCGACTGATGGTCCGCCCTTGGAACCGGGCGGACCGGAAACAAGGAGGTCAAGATGGACACGAACATCGTCGGCGTGGGGGTTGGTATCACAGACCGCTTCCGCTCGGTCGTCGAAGAGAAAGTCGTCCGGATCGAGCACCTCGCGCCCCGTGCGCAGCGCGTCGATGTCAAGGTCACTCACCGCACGTACCGCACCGGGCGGGTGGAAGACCACACGGTCGAGCTCACGCTCACCGGCAAAGGCCCGCTGGTGCGGGCCGAGGCAACGGATGCCGACAAGTTCACGGCGCTCGACATGGCCGTCGACAAGCTGTGCGAGCAGCTGCGCCGGGCCAAGGACAAGAGGGTGGATGCTCGCAATCACCCCCGCAAGGCCATGTTCGACAAGGGTCGCGGGGAGCTCGAGGGCATCGACATCCAGCCAGCGTCGGCGGATGCCATCCGGCGTGTGGCTACCGGCGAGGTCCCGATCGTCGATGGTGAGGACGAGGAGGCGTACACCCCTGTCGTCATCCGAACCAAGGAGTTCGACGCGGAGTGGATGACCGTCGAGGAGGCCGTGGACCGGATGGAACTCGTCGGTCACGACTTCTTCTTGTTCATCAACGCCGCGACCGACCACCCGAGTGTTGTCTACCGGCGTAAGGGCTGGGACTACGGTGTGATCTCTCTCACGACGGAGGCGCGCCCCGCAGCCCTGGTGAGCTGATTCCCGAGGGTCTGCTTCCGCAGGTCTCGAAGGTCGGATGCCGCGAACCGCTCGGTTCGCGGCATCCGTCATTCAGTCGAAGATGCCGTCCAGGATGCTGCCGATGACCAGGCCTCCGAGGATTCCGCCGACCAGATCCGAGCCTCCGCCGGTGCGTCGTCCGAAGCCCTCCATCGGGCCTGCCCACTGCGGCGGCGGGCCAGCCGCGGGCCGCGAGGCATCGATATCGCGCTGGGCATAGCGCAGGGCCTCGCTCGCCAGGTGAGCGGCGCGGCGGGCGGTCTCCATCGCCTGCTCGCGGTCGTCCTCGGCGATCGTGGGCACGGTGGCTGCTGCACCGCCGACGATGCGGTCGAGGTCGGCTCGTACCCGCTCGGCTTCGGCGAGACGAGTGCGCGCATCGGCGCCGATCCACCCGCGGTGACCGGCGATGACGTCCCGGGCAACCGCGAGCTGGCGGTCGGCATCATCGACCGCGTGCCGGACGTGACCGAGCTCAGGAACCGGCCGGGCCGCACGCTCACGTGCGGCAGCGACCGCCGCATCCAGGGCAGCATTCGCCTCCCGCAGGCGGGTCAGATGCTCGAACGGGTCGGTGTTCACCCCGGCCGCCGGAAGTGCGGTCAGGGCCGCCTGCAGCGCCGACATCGCCTCGATGACGGCGGGCACCTGGGGTGCGGTGCGCGCAGCGATCAGATCGCCGCGCGAGTCTTCGACGATCGCGCCCAGAGTCGACTCGGCACGCAGGGCTTCGACCTCGAACGTCTCGAGGGCGTCCACGAGCGTTTCGCCGCGACGCACAGCCTCGGTAGCCGCCTCCATCGCGAGGTTCGCCTGCTCGCGCTGGCCGGCTTCGCGGCGTCGCTCGGCCACGGCAGCGCTGTGTTCGGCAAAGCCCAGCAGCTGCTCGGCCTCTGCGGGGTTGGCTGCGACCCCTTCCAGAGCGCTCGGCGAGTACCGTGCCGCGAGGCGCTGGACAGTGCCGCGGGCGTGAGGCAGCCGGGTGCGGATGCGGGCGGCATCTGCGCGCACCCGCGCGATGATCTCCGGGGCTCTGCGCGCTCGCTCGATCGGTTCGGCCAGCGCCGTCATCCTGTCTTCGAGAAGGTCTTCGGCCCACTCGCACAGCTGCACGATCCGCGCGTTGCGGGTGCGAAGCTCGTCGGCGGTATCCGGGATCTCGTCGTGGTTGAGCTGCTGCAGGTGGAACGCTTCCTGCATGTGGGTTCGCACCGCCTCGATCGCTGTGCGCAGGTCACCGACCGCGTTCGGTCCGAGCTCTGCCTCTGCGAAGGAAACCTCATCGGCGGCGAGACGGATGTGTTCATCGGCCGCGACCAGAGCGCTCTGGGCGCGGCGGGCGAGGTCGGCATCCCGCTCCGCGACCTCCGTCTGCTCGCGCTTGCGTCGTCCCCAGAAACCGGCCATGACTCGATCCTAGAATCGCCCACCCGAGGTGAGGCTGAGCCTCAGACGCGGAGAGTATCGATGACCCGGGCGCGCACGGCGACGAGCGCCGGCAGGAACCCCGCGAGTGCGCCGATGGCGATGGCAGCAACGAGCCCCGTGACAGCTGCGCGCACCGGGAACCCCGGAAGATCTTGCATCCCGCCGAAGAGGGTCAGCACCATCGGGGTGCGCAAAATCGCGACAGCGAGAACGATTCCGACGACGCCGGCGACGGCCGTGGCCACGACACTCTCCAGCAGCACAGCCGTGAAGATCCGGCCCGCGGTTGCCCCGAAGCTGCGGCGTACACCGATCTCGCGGATCCGCTGGCGCATGGCGACGAGCTGAATGTTCACGAGGCCGAGACCACCCAGCAGCAGGATCAGCACGGCTATCGATCCCGTGATGATCTCGAACAGGGCTGAGGCGTTCTGTGCGTCGGGGCGTGATCCCCAGTCGGTGCGATTCACGATCACCTCGACGCCGTCTCCGGCGGCTGCGCGAACATCGGATGCCAGCAGTGCACCAACCTCGGGGGTGATCTCTTCCGGCGCCCACAGTTCCCAGATCACGCCGGTATCGGCCGGCAGTGCGTCAACCCGGTCCCGGTAGCCGTCGTAGAGCATCCAGATCTGCTTGTTGTTGTCCCACTCGCCCTCCCGCGGCGTGACCCCGACGACTGGAAACGTGCCCCCTGCGGTGCCGAGCACCTGAAGAGTCGGGTGGGAAGCCAGCGGCGGGGACCCGAGCGCCGTCCACAGCGGGAAGCTGATCACCATGGGCGGCGCGAGCAGGTCTCCGTCACCGGGCACGAACCAGCGACCCTCGGCAACGGTGGATCGGTGGATGACGGGGTAGGCGGGGTCCACGAGGGTCGCGGGCACCGGCCGAACCCAATCCGGCGTCTGCACCTGCAGTGTCACGGTTTGTGCGACACGCGAGATGTATGACAGGTCGAACCGCGCCGCGGCGCCCATGACCTGAGCGTCGAAGCGATCCCAGTCCATCGGGCTGCCGTCGCTCGACATGCCCGATACCGAGATCGTCGCCACCCGCCCGCCGTAGCGGTCGGATTGCTCGGCGGCGTACTGGCGTTGATACTCGCCGAGGGCGACGACCGCCGTCAACGCCGCTACCGAGACGGCGATCCCGACCAGGCTCAGCAGGACCCGCAGCTTGTGGTGGCGCAACTCTGCCCACGCCTCGAGGAGTGCGCCCACCAGCCCGCTCATGCCGAAACCGCCCCGAGGGCGGTGTCGGCGAACGCGCGATCGAGGTCGACGGGGGAGAGCACGCCATCGGCAAGGCGCAGGTGTCGTCGCGCCCGAGCCGCCACGTGCAGATCGTGGGTGATCGTGACCAGGGCAGCATCGCTCTCGGTGGCGATCTCATCGAGCAGTGTCATCACTGCCGCGCCCGTTTCGACATCGAGGGCGCCGGTCGGTTCGTCGGCGAGGATGAGTGCGGGGCGGCGCACCAGAGCGCGGGCGATCGCGACGCGTTGCTGCTCGCCGCCGGAAAGCCGCTCGGGCGGCGCGTCGAGCCGGTGGGCAAGGCCCACCCGGTCGAGCATCGCGGTCGCGAGCTCGCGGCGACGCCAGAACTGTCTGCCCCGCGCATACCCCAACGGCATCTCGACGTTCTCAAGCGCCGTCCGCCCCGAGAGCAGGTGGAACTGCTGGAAGACAAAGCCCACGTCCTTGCCGCGCATCCGATCGAGGCGCCCACGCCGGATGCCGGCGACCGCGGCGCCCCGGAATTCCGCCGTTCCCGAGGTCGGGAGGTCCAGCAGCCCGAGGATGTTCAGCAGCGTCGACTTCCCCGAGCCGCTGCGCCCGACGATCGCGACGTGATCGCCGGCGGAGACCGACAGGTCCACGCCACGAAGGATGTCCAGCAGCGAGTCGTCCGGGAGCGTGACCTGCTTGGTGACCGCTTCCAGCCTGACCAGGCTCACCAGTTCCACCCAGGGTCCTCGCAGTACTCCCCGCCCATGCCGTCATCGAAACAGACGGGCTCGTTCGGCGCCGCGAGCCCCGGTACGAACTGGCGCACCTGTTCGCCCTCGTCCAGGCCGGAGAGAACCTCGATGACCGCGCCATCGCTGACCCCGAGATCGATCGCCCGCTCCTCGAGCGGGTCGCCGGTTCCCGCATCCACCCATACCTGTCCGGTTCCTGCACCGCCCCGGACGGATGTGACGGGAACGACCAGAGCATCCTCGACCGTGGCGACGCGGACGGCCAGCTGGGTGCGAAGTCCCGCGAACACGGTCTGGTCTCCCGGAACCGCGCACGTGACACTCGTCGTGCCGTCCTCCGAGACCTGCACCGACAGCCCGGTGCACACGAAGGGGGCGGGACCTCCCTGGATCGTCACCTCGCCCTCGGTGGGTGCATTCAGCAGCCGATACAACTGCACGGGCTCGATCGTGCTGTGCACGTGGTAGCGCGCTGGGCTCAGTGTGGCGATCTCGCTTCCGATGCTTGTCGACTGGCCCTTCACGACCGCGACCTCGGTGATCTCGCCGGCTTCCGCCGCAACGACCTCAACGGTCTTCGTCGGGTAGGACTGCTTGATCGTCATCAGCACCTGCCCACCGGTGACCGACTGGCCCGGCGCGACGCGGACCTCGGTCACGGTGCCATCGACCTCCGAGCGCACCGCGACGGCCTCGTCGCGCGCGATCGTCCCCTCCAGCGTCAGCTCATCGACCACGGTCTGGCGAACGGCCGGAACCACCGGTTCGGTGATCACGCCGCCCGGGTCGGCTGCCGCGGTCGCGGTGTCGGGGAAGAACGCCACCTTGACCAGCGCAACCGCTATCGCCCCGAACACAACAACCATCAGGATGGGCAGCACCCATCGACGCCAGATGACCATAGATTCACGCCTTCCGTTTCGCGACGAAGCGCCCCCGATAGCGGCGGTTGGCTCCGTGATCCCCCGCGTGCAACCTAACCCGCGGGCGTCGAGGATTCCAAGCGTCCGCTGCGACCCTCGGTGACAGTTCAGGGTGTTGTTGCGAAGAACCAGGGTTCGCTGGGGGAGGACCCGGGTTGCTTCCGCTGGCAGCGGACCCAGCGCACGCCAAGGTCACGGCCCGGTAACATGAGTCGGTATGTCCGAGCGCGGTTCGCGCTGGGTCGGCACCGTGGGTGTCGCCGTTGACAGATGGAGAGCTTTCCGTGGCCAATCCTCTCGAGAAACTCCTTCGTGCCGGTGAAGGCCGACTGCTGCGGCGCTTGCAGCAGGTAGCGAAGGCCGTCAATGCCCTCGAGGACGAGTACTCGCAGCTGACCGATGAGGAACTGCGGGACGAGACCGTGGAGTTTCGAACCCGGTACGAGGCGGGCGAGACTCTCGACAAGCTGATGCCCGAGGCGTTTGCCGCTGTGCGGGAGGCTGCCAAACGCACGATCGGTCAACGGCACTACGACGTGCAGTTGATGGGTGGCGCTGCCCTTCACCTCGGCAACATCGCGGAGATGAAGACCGGTGAGGGCAAGACGCTCGTCGCCACGCTTCCCGCCTATCTGAATGCGATCGCGGGCAAGGGCGTTCACGTCATCACCGTCAACGACTTCCTCGCCAGCTACCAGGCCGACCTGATGGGCCGCGTGTTCCGTGCCCTGGGGATGACCACCGGCACGATCGTGTCGGGGCAGACCCCGGAGGTCCGCCGGGAGCAGTACCTCGCCGACATCACGTACGGCACGAACAACGAGTTCGGCTTCGACTACCTGCGCGACAACATGGCGTGGCGTCGGGAGGACCTGGTCCAACGCGGGCACTTCTTCGCGATCGTCGATGAGGTCGACTCGATTCTCATCGATGAGGCGCGCACGCCCCTGATCATCTCCGGACCCTCGGCGGGCGAGGCTAACCGCTGGTTCACCGAGTTCGCCAAGATCGCGCGCACTCTCGAACCGGGTGTCGACTACGAGGTGGATGAGAAGAAGCGCACCATCGGAGTGCTGGAACCGGGCATCGAGAAGGTCGAGGACTACCTCGGCATCGACAACCTGTACGAGTCGGTCAATACCCCGCTGATCTCCTTCCTCAACAACTCGATCAAGGCACTCGCCCTGTTCAAGCGCGACAGCGACTACGTCGTCATGAACGACGAGGTGATGATCGTCGATGAGCACACCGGCCGAATCCTGGTGGGTCGACGCTACAACGAGGGAATCCACCAGGCGATCGAGGCCAAGGAGGGTGTTCCGGTCAAGGCCGAGAACCAGACCCTTGCGACAGTGACGTTGCAGAACTACTTCCGCCTCTACGAGAAGCTCTCCGGAATGACCGGTACCGCCGAAACAGAGGCCGCCGAGTTCATGTCGACCTACCAGCTCGGGGTCGTCGCCATTCCGACGAACAGGCCGATGATTCGCAAGGACCAGTCGGACCTGGTCTACAAGAACGAACCCGCCAAGTTCGCTCAGGTCGTGGAGGACATTGCGAAGCGGCACGAGGACGGACAGCCCGTGCTCGTGGGAACAGTGTCGGTGGAAAAGAGCGAGTACCTCTCGCGACTGCTTGCCAAGAAGGGCATCAAGCACGAGGTCCTCAACGCGAAGAACCACGCGCGTGAGGCCGAGATCGTGGCACGCGCCGGCCGGCTGGGTGCCGTGACGGTGGCCACGAACATGGCAGGCCGAGGAACCGACATCATGCTCGGCGGGAACGCCGAGTTCCTGGCGGTCCAGGAGATGAAGGCGAAGGGGCTGGACCCCGTCGACACTCCCGACGAGTACGAGGCCGAGTGGGATGCCGTCTACGAGGCGATGCGCGCGCGCGTCGCGGAGGAAGGCGAAAAGGTCGTGGCAGCCGGCGGCCTGTACGTCCTCGGGACGGAACGGCACGAGTCGCGCCGCATCGACAATCAGCTGCGCGGTCGTTCGGGCCGTCAGGGTGACCCGGGCGAGAGCCGGTTCTACCTGTCTCTCACAGACGACCTCATGCGCCTGTTCCAGTCGGGGGCTGCCGAGGCCATCCTCGCGCGGACGAACTTCCCCGATGACGTCGCTATCGAATCGGGCATGGTCTCGCGCGCGATCAAGAGTGCTCAGTCGCAGGTGGAGTCCCGAAACGCTGAACTGCGCAAGAACGTGCTCAAGTACGATGACGTGCTCAACCGGCAGCGCGAAGCGATCTACTCGGATCGCCGCCACATCCTCGAGGGTGATGACATCGCCGATCGCGTCCAGCACTTCATCGAGGATGCGATCAGCACGCTCATCGACGACCACACCGGCACGGGACACACCGAGAGCTGGGACTTCGACGCCCTGTGGACCGAACTGAAGACGCTGTATCCGGTCTCCCTCACGATCGACGAGGTCGTCGCGGAGTCGGGCAGCAAGGGCAAGGTCACGCCCGAGGTACTCAAGCGCGAGATCATTTCGGATGCCCGCATCGCCTACCAGAAGCGCGAAGAGACGCTGGGTGAGGCGGCGATGCGCGAACTCGAGCGGCGCGTCGTGCTCCAGGTCGTGGACCGCCGCTGGCGTGACCACCTCTACGAGATGGACTACCTCAAGGACGGCATTGGCCTGCGCGCCATGGCGCAGCGTGACCCGCTCATCGAGTACCAGCGCGAGGGCTACCAGATGTTCCAGCAGATGATGGGGCAGATCAAGGAAGAGTCCGTCGGGTACCTCTACAACCTGGATGTGGAGGTCCGCCGCGCCGAGGGCGAGAACGCTGCAGAGGTCGAGGCGAAGGGTCTGTCGATCGCTCCCGTCGAGGGACAGCGTCTGCAGTACTCCGCGGCCAACGACGCCGGTGAGGTCGAAGTGCGCAACGAACGCGGACAGGTGCAGCAGGCCGCGACCAGCCGCGCCCGGCAGGCTGCGGCATCCGTGCCCGCTGCGCCCGTCGCCCCCGCGCCGCCTGCAGCTCGGGGTGCGTTCGGACAGCGGACCGACGGGGATGCCCCGGCGCAGGCTCCGCAGCAGCAGCCGATGAACCGCGCTCAGCGGCGGGCCGCCGACAAGAAGAAGTAGTCGCGGCAGGCAGCATCAGCCGAGCCACGCACGGTCAGGTGGCTCGGCGGGTGCGGCATTATCCTGAACGGATGACCCACCCCCGGCCGCTCGACCAGTCGAGCAAGCTCAAGCACGTCCTCTACGAGATCCGAGGGCAGGCCCTGGTCGAGGCCGACAGGCTGGAGGCCGAGGGACACCGGATCCTCAAGCTGAACACCGGCAACCCGGCGGCGTTCGGGTTCGAGGCTCCGTTCCAGATCGTGCGCGACATGATCGAGGCGGTCCCGGAAGCCCACGGCTACAGCGACAGTCGCGGCATCAAGTCCGCCCGACTCGCCGTCGTCTACCGGTACGAGCAGGTGCCCGGCTTCCCGGCGCTGGACCCGGATGACGTGTACCTCGGCAACGGGGTCTCCGAGCTGATCACGATGACGATGCAAGCGCTCCTGGACGAGGGCGACGAGGTGCTCATCCCGGCGCCGGATTACCCGCTGTGGACGGCAATGACGAGCCTCGGCGGCGGGACACCGGTGCATTACCTGTGCGACGAGGAGAACGGGTGGCAGCCGGACATCGAGGACATCCGCTCGAAGATCACCGAGCGCACGAAGGCGATCGTGGTGATCAACCCCAACAACCCGACCGGAGCCGTCTATACGCGTGAGGTGCTCGACCAGATCGCCGACATCGCCCGGGAACACTCGCTTCTCGTTCTCGCTGACGAGATCTACGACCGCATCCTCTTCGATGACGCGACACACATCCCGATGGCGGTCGTTGCGCCGGATCTGCTCGTGCTGACCTTCAACGGACTGTCCAAGACCTACCGCGTCGCGGGGTACCGGTCGGGCTGGCTCGCGATCACGGGACCGAAGGACCATGCCGCCGGCTTCCTGGAGGGCATCACGCTGCTGGCCTCGACGCGGCTCTGCCCCAACGTTCCGGCGCAGTACGCGGTGCAGGCGGCACTATCGGGAGTCCAGTCGATCGACGCGTTGATCGCTCCGACCGGGCGGTTCCACGAGCAACGGGACGCCGCGTGGGAGGCTCTCGAGTCGATCCCCGGCGTGAGCTGTGTGAAGCCGGAGGGTGCGCTGTACGCGTTCCCGCGCTTCGACCCGAATGTGTACGAGATCCGCGATGACGCCCGTCTGGTCTACGACTTCCTGGTGGCCGAGAAGGTGCTGCTCGTGCAGGGGACGGGGTTCAACTGGCCCACGCCTGACCATGTGCGCATTGTGACCCTTCCCGAGACCCGGGTACTCACCGAGGCGATCGAGCGGCTCGGCAACTTCCTGTCGTCGTACCGTCAGTAGCGCGGCGCGCGACCGATCGAGACCGTCACAGGAGGGCGAGCGAGGTGGTCCGCCACCGGCCGTCCATGCCCTCCAGCCGCAGGGCGACAGCCCTGGTGCGTGCGGGCCCCCGGACGATGACGACCCCCTCGACGATGCCGTCGGCGGGGAGGAGTGGCGCACCGAGACGATCTGGTGCACGGGGCGCTTAGCCGGGATGCCTCGGGCGCTTCGTGCGCGGGCGGCGAGGTTCGCCCGGGTGACAAGCTTGCGGTAGGCATCCTCGGTCAGCCACCTGGCGAGCTGATCGACTTCCCGAACACCCGCGAAGATCTCGAGCACGCCGCGGGAGATATTGCGGAGGAACGTCTCGGGATCGGGAAGATCGGCTGTGCTCGTGCGCTGCGGGGCGAAGTACTGATTCAGCTCGGCCGCTTCGTCTGCCGCGCGGTAGGCGCGGGCGAAGCTCGATTGCGTCGTCGCCATGAGATCTCACTCTCGACCGGTAACAGGATGTCGAGAAGTAGAGCACACAGCGAACTCTCGGATGGGGGCCAGGGCGCCGCTGTGGACAGTTTCTCATCGACTCCTCATCTACGACATACGCTCGCCCCGTGCGATGGGACCGGCTGTTCGACGACCTGGAGGCTCAGGCATCCGCCGAGTGGGAGGCCGAGCGTGCCGCCCTGGCTTCCGAGTCGGAGCGGGTGCGTCTGTCGCGTGTTTCGCTCCGAGACCGGCTTCTTGTGCTGCGTGACGCGAAAGCACAGGTGCGCGCGCACCTGACGGTAGGCAGCGCTGTCGAGGGGCGCATCGCCGCTGTCGGCACTGACTGGTTCGCGGTGGACCGAGGCCCAGCGTCGGTGAGCGTCGTGCCGTTGGCGGCGCTCGCCGGTCTGCGGATGCCGCACGCCGACCTCCTGCACAGCGCCACGGGACGCGCGGGGCAGGCGCTGCGCGAACGGCTCGATCTCGGCTTCGTCGTTCGCGACCTCGCGCGTCGTCGGGTCCCCGTTCGGATCGAGGTGGTCACGGGTGACTCGCTCACCGGAACGGTGGACCGAGCCGGCGCCGATCACGTCGATCTTGCCGTCCACGACCTGGAGACTGCCCGGCATCCCTCGGCCGTGACGAGCTTCCGCATGGTTCCCTTCGGGGCGATCGCGCAGCTGATCGTGGCCGCCGACGAGGCGGGGCTCTGATCCGCGGACGCGTCGAGTCTCAGTCGGGGTTGCGAATGGCTCCCGTGCCCCAGAGCTCGGGGAAGCTCGCGGTTTGCGACTGGTGCCACAGCGCCATACGCCGGGTCTGTTCGACCTGATCATCGAGGTAGGCATCGACGCTCTTCTCGTCGATGCGCCACTGTCCGCTCTCACCCACGCGCATGCCGCGCAGCTGCCCCGCCAGGACGAGAGCCATCACATCGTCCACGTCGATCGCGAGCACCTCGGCGACCTGCGAGGGCGTCAGCAGGCGCGCGTCGGCAGCGGGGGGATGGGGCATGTCCCCATTATGGTGCCGGGTTCGGACAGGGCTGCGCTGTGGCGCCCGTTGTGGATAAGCCCGACCCTCGATCTCGCGTCTCGGTCACCATGGTTCGCATGTTCTCCCCATCCCGCACCGCCCGGCGCCCCGCATGGGCGGACCTGAGGTTCCTGGTCGGTATCGTCCTGGTCGTGGCCTCCGTCGGTGGCGTCTGGTTCATCGTGTCGGCCGCGCGTCACACACAACCCGTCTACGTCGCCGTCCGGGCGATCGTTCCCGGGGAGCCTGTCGCGGCTGCCGATCTCGCCGTCGTCGATGTCGCGCTCGGTACCGCATCGGATGCCTACCTGGCCGCTGATGGCCTGAGTGAGGGACTCGTGGCAGCCCGAACGGTGGCCGCCGGAGAGCTCGTGCCGGCCGACGCGCTCGTGACCGCCGAGAGCACGCAGTCCACGACGGTGGTGATCCGCAGCGCCGCTGAGGTTCCCGGGTCGGTGATATCCGGCTCGACGGTCGAACTGTGGGCCGCCCCTCGTCTGGACCAATCGCGGTTCGACACACCCCGGATCCTGGTGGCTGACGCGACGGTCGTCAGCGTCAGCCGAGACGATTCTCCGCTGGCAGGCGGCACGGCAGCGGTGGAGGTCGTCATCCCGCGCGCCGACGTCGCCGCCGCGCTCGCTGCGATCTCCGACGGCTCCGCTCTGTCGGTGGTGCCGTGGGGGCCGGGGCAGCAATGAGGACGCTGATCGCCCTGGATGAACCGCACGCTACCCGTCTGGCCGACGAGCTGTCGCGGCTGGGATGGGACGCCCAGGCGCAGCCGGTGACCGCCCCCGGCATCGCGGCAGCCCGCGGCGCGATTCGAGATGCCGGTGACGAGGCGGTGGAGCTTCTGGTCATCGCTGCCCGCCACGACACACTCACGCGTGAACTCGTGACCGCGTGCGATCGAGAGGGCGTCCGGATCGTCCCGGTCGGGGAGGGGGAGGCTCCTACTCGCCTCGCCCAGGCATTCGGGCTCGGGGCCCCGATGTCGCCGCGAGCTTCGGGTCGCGAACTCGTGCGTGCCCTGCGGGACCCGCTGCCCCCGGTGCACGCGCCCCGGGGGCAGCGCCGCGTTATCGCCGTGTGGGGGCCGGCGGGTTCCCCGGGTCGCTCGACGATCGCGATCGAACTTGCCGTAGAACTCGCCCGCGATCGGGCGGCGGCGCTGGTCGATGCTGACTCGCACGCGTCGTCGATAGCCCTCGCACTCGGCCTGCCCGATGAAGGACCAGGCTTCGCCGCTGCGTGTCGGCAGGTGCACCGTGGTGCCCTGGACGTGGCCGAACTCGAGCGGATAGCGCTGCGCCTCGGACGCGGACCGCAGGTGTTGACGGGAATCAACCGGCCATCGCGCTGGCCGGAACTCCGTGAGGATCGGGTGCGCGGCGCGCTCGCGGTATGCCGCGAGTGGGTGGATGACACCGTCGTCGACGTTGCGGCGCCGCTGGACCGCGACGAGGAGATCGTCAGTGACCTTGCCGGTGACCGGCGCAACGCGGCAACGATCGCCGCCCTCCAGGAGGCGGATCTCGTCGTAGCCGTGGCCGGGGCCGACCCGGTCGGGATCGGCCGCTTCGTCCGCGGGTACGCGCAGCTGCGGGAAACCGTCGGGGGAACGCCGATCGCAGTGATCGCGAACCGACTCCGTCCCGGCGCGCTCGGGATCGACGCGCGTGGACAGGTCCGTCGAAGTCTCGACCGCTTCGCAGGCATCCGTGACGTGTGGTTCGTCCCGCAGGACCCGCGGTCGGCGGATGCTGCGCTCCTGGCTGCACGCCCGATCGCCGAGGTGGCCCGGCGATCTCCGATCGTGTCAGCCGTGCGGCGCTTTGTGAGCGAGGCGCTCGCCGTCGATGCCCGCACGGCGGCCTAGATCAATCGATCTGGGCAGGCGATCTGCCCGCAGTAGGCTGAGACGATGTCGACGCTCAGCGATCTCGTCTTTGCCCAGGGGCGTTCCACCGGCGCGGATGTCGAGTGGCTGCACCGTCTCGCCGGGGATGGTCAGCTGCTTGCCGATCTCGCGTTCGCCGACATCGTGATCTGGGTGCCCACGACAGACGACTCGTTCGTGGCTGTCGGTCACGCCCGACCCAGCGGCGCCGCCACCCTGTTCTATCGGGACATCGTCGGTGACCCGGTTCGCCCGCAGTGGCGTACACAGATCCGGGAGGCGTTCTTCTCGGGAATGATCGTCGATTCGGCATCCCCGGACTGGTTCGAAGAGACTCCCACACGCGTTCGCGCGGTCCCGATCGTGCGGGGATCCGGCTCGAGCCAGACCACGGTCGGGGTCCTCACTCGACACACCAATCTCGGTGAGACACGCACCCCGTCACGGCAGCAGATCACCTTCAACGAGTGCGCCGACGACCTGTTCGGAATGGTCGCCTCGGGTGATTTCCCCGACCTCAGCGCACCCACAGCCCCGCGCCGGGGTGCCCCGCGAGCGTCGGATGGACTCGTGCGCCTCGACGTCGACGGCACCGTGACCTTCGCGAGTCCCAACGCTCTCTCGGCGTTCAACCGGATGGGCTTCGAGGACGAACTCGAGGGCGAGTCCCTGATCGAGGTGACCACCGAGATCCTTCCCGAGAAGCGCCAGTTCGACGAGTCACTTCCGCTGGTCGTGACAGGTCGCGCACCGTGGCGTGCCGACATCGAGGCGCGCGGTGTCACCGTGAGCCTGCGGACGATCCCGCTGCGTGATCACGGGACCCGCATCGGCGCGATCGTGCTGTGCCGGGACGTGACGGAGCTGCGCCACCAGGAGCAGGAGCTCATCACCAAGGACGCCACGATTCGCGAAATCCATCATCGGGTCAAGAACAACCTGCAGACTGTCGCTTCCCTGCTTCGCATCCAGGCCCGTCGATCGCACACGGAAGAGGCGCGGGAGGCTCTGACCCAGGCGATGCGCCGCGTCTCCGCGATCGCGGTCGTTCACGACACGCTCTCGGAGGGACTGACGCAGCGCGTTGACTTCGACGACGTCTTCGACCGTGTGCTCAAGCTTGTTGCCGAAGTAGCTGCCGCGCCGACGACCCGCGCGCGGACGCGCTCGGTCGGACGCTTCGGCACGCTCCCCAGCGAGTACGCGACGCCCCTCGCCCTGGCCCTCACCGAGCTGGTGACCAACGCCGTCGAGCACGGCCTTGCCGGCAAAGAAGGCGACGTCGAGATCGAGGCCGAGCGCGACCCGGAGCGGCTCCTGGTGCGTGTGCGCGACAACGGCGTGGGCTTGCCGGAGGGTCAGGTCGGACGGGGGCTCGGCACGCAGATCGTGCGCACCCTCATCCAGGGCGAACTCGGCGGCACGATCGACTGGCACACGCTCGTCGGCAGCGGCACGGAGGTCACGATCGACATTCCGCTCCGCTATATCGCGCCCGATTGATGACGGTCGCTCACCGTCGGGCCGCGGTCGTCAGCTGGCGCGGCGCGCGCGGGCTGCGCGGCGCTTGAGGGCGCGGCGCTCGTCTTCGGAGAGGCCTCCCCACACACCGGAGTCCTGACCGGACTCCAGGGCGTACTGCAAGCAGATTTCGGTGACGGTGCACCGGGCGCACACGGATTTCGCCTTTTCGATCTGGTCGACCGCTGGTCCGGTGTTTCCCACCGGGAAGAACAGCTCGGGGTCGACAGTCAAGCAGGCTGCCTTGTCGCGCCAATCCATAGGGGGTGCTCCTTGATGGGGGGATGAGCATCGGACCAACGGGCGGTCGGATACTCTGTGAGGTGTACGAGAAGATGTCTCGTCCCACGACCTTGTGGGAGCACACGGCTTTACCAATCGTCCCACAGCAGTTCACCCGAATCAAGGGTGAATTCGTGAGTCGGATGCCAGAGTGCTGTGTGCGGGCCGAGTGCAGTCGGGAGGTCCATGATGCGCGCGGTGAGTGCCGCTCGAGCAGCAGGTGTGATCGTGCTGCTCGAAGCGGCGGGGCTCCTGACGCTTGCGGCGTGGGAGATCGTCGCGGTCATGACCGGTGACACGGCAGCGCTGGACAGTGCGCTCGCCCTCATCGTGCTCACGGTGGCTGGTGCAGCGATCGTCGCGCTGTTCGGCGTCGTGACCTGGCGCGGGCAGTCGTGGGGACGCTCGGGTGCTATCGTGACGCAACTCCTGATCCTCGCCGTCGCGCTGGGCGCAGCGACGGGCCAGTATGCGGATCCGTTGACAGGGCTGGCCATCGCGGTGCCGGCTGTCATCGCTCTCGTGCTCTTGGTGATCACGGTCCGCGGTGCATCCGCGGATGCCCGCTCGGGCTCGGATGCCGCCGATTCGGGCGAATCGGCATAGTCTGCGGCCTGAACGAGGGAGCGACCGCGGCGCCGTCAATCGGCCGCGGCGCCGTCGATCAGCCGCGGCGCCGTCTATCAGCCGCCCAACGGGTCAGAGACCGAGCAGTCCGCGGACGCGGGCGACGTGGCCGGTCGCCTTGACGTTGTACAGCGCGTGCGCGATGACGCCGTTCTCGTCGAGGACAAAGGTCGAACGCAGCACACCCTCCGTCGTCTTGCCGTACATCGTCTTCTCACCCCACGCGCCGTATGCCTCGTGGACGGCCCGGTCGGGGTCGCTCAGCAGATCGTAGGGGAGTGCATCCCGTTCCCGGAACGCCCGGAGCTTCGCGGGGGCATCGCGTGAGATCCCGAGCACGACATACCCCGCACTGCGGAGCGGCTCGACACTGTCACGGAAGTCGCAGGCCTCCGTCGTGCACCCGCGTGTCATCGCCTGCGGGTAGAAGAAGAGGATGACGCCGTGCCCTCGCAGATCGTGGAGTGAGACATCCGTCTCGTCCTGGTTGACGAGGGTGAAATCGGGTGCGGCGGTGCCGGGTTCGAGGCGAACGGTCATGTCTCCAGCCTAGAGCCGAGGGTCGATACCCGGCCACCGCGAGGACGCGGAGCGGCGGCCCGTCAGGGGCGGTCCGAGAACGTCGCGAGCAGACGCTGTAGCGAGTCCAGACGCGCCGCCCCGCCGGGTCCCAGTCGACCGGCGGCAACGGCCTCCTCGATGGCGCAATCGGGGGCATCCGGCAGATGCGTGCACCCACGCGGGCATTCCCGTGCCAGCTCGCCCAGATCGGTGAACGCTCGCAGGATGTTGTCGGGGTTGACGTGTCCGAGCCCGAACGAGCGCACCCCGGGGGTGTCGACCACCCAGCCCGTGCCCGACGGCGCTTCGTACCGCAGCGACACCGTGGAGCTCGAGGTATGGCGTCCTCGACCGGTGACCTCGTTGACGTATCCGGTCGCTCGATCGGCGCTGGGAACGAGAGCGTTCACGAGGGTCGACTTTCCCACGCCCGAGTGTCCGACAAACACGGTGCTGTGGCCCACGAGCGCAGCGCCGATCTGGTCGACCGGCATGTCGCCGCGCGCGCTGGTGAACACGTCCAGATCGAGGCCTGCGAAGTGCGCCAAGAATGTTGACGGGTCGGAGAGGTCGGTCTTGGTGATGACCATGAGGGGGCGGATGCCGGCATCCAGCGCGGCAACGAGGTATCGGTCGACCAGGCGCGGGCGCGGTTCCGGATCGGCGGCGGCGATCACGATGAGCATCTGGTCGGCGTTGGCCACGATGACGCGCTCGACCTGGTCGGTGTCGTCGGCACTGCGGCGAAGCAGCGACGTGCGCGGTTCGATCCCGACGATGCGCCCGAGCGTTCCGTCGTCGCCGGAGGTGTCTCCGACGACGCGGACGCGGTCGCCGGTGACGATCGCGGTGCGGTGGAGTTCGCGAGCCCGCGCGGCGATGAGCTGGCGCTCGGCATCCGTGTTCTCCCCGACGAGGAGCGTGTACCGGCCTCGGTCCACCGCCAGCACGCGTGCGATTTCGGCGTCCGCGTGAGGGGGCGGCGCTTCGTGCGGGGACGGTTGGCTTTGGGGTTCGGCCGGATGCGGATGTCGCTCTCGTCCACACCGTGTTCATCGTCGTCGTCGACATCCCCGAGCCAGCTCACTCCGCGTCATTCCCCTCGAGCATCGTCGCCCACAGATCGGGGAACTGCGGCATCGTCTTGGCGGTCGTGCCGATGTCATCCACGAAAACACCCTCGACAGCGAGGCCGATCAGAGCACCCGTGGTCGCGATGCGGTGATCGTGGAAAGCCCGCCAGACACCGCCGTGCAGGGGCTGTGGAAGGACCCGAATACCGTCCTCCAGCTCTTCTGCGCCGCCTCCTAGCGCGCGCAGGTTACCCACGAGCGCGGCGATGCGGTCGGTCTCGTGGCCCCGGATGTGTCCCACACCGGTGATCGTCGTCGGCTCGGCGGCGAAGGCGGCGAGCCCGACGATCGTGGGTGTCAGCTCGCTCGCCGCAGACAGGTCGATCTCGATGCCCCGGATGCCGCGCCCCGCCGCGACGGTGAGGGCGCCGCCGCGGCGCGTGACGCGTGCTCCCATATCGTGCAGGATCGTCGCGAGCATGACGCCGGGCTGGGTGGAGTGCGCAGGCCAGCCGGTGATGGTGACAGTCCCACCGGTCACCATGGCAGCGGCGAGGAAAGGGGCGGCGTTGGACAGGTCGGGCTCGATGGCGACGGTCTTGCCGCGTGGGGGCTGCGGGGGCACGATCCACTCGCGTGGGGACGGCCGCTCGACGTGCACGCCGCGATGGGCCAGGCACTCGATGGTCATATCGATGTGCGGCAGGCTCGGCAGTCGCGATCCGGAGTGGATCAGGTGCAGGCCCGTGTCGAACCGGGGCGCCGCGAGCAGCATCCCCGACACGAACTGACTGGACGCGCTCGCATCGATCACGACTTCACCGCCGCGGATGTGGCCACGCCCCCGCACCTGGAAGGGGAGCGCCCAGCGGCCTTCGTCATCGACGTCCACACCGACGTCGCGCAGCGCGGTGATCATCGCCCCCATCGGGCGGTGCAGCGCGCTCTCGTGCGCGGTGAGGGTGACATCGCCATCTGCCAGGCCTGCGATACCGGCGATGAACCGCATGACGGTGCCCGCTTGGCCGCAGTCGACTGTCGCGCCGTGCAGTCCCGAGGAGGAGGCCCCGACCGAGCCCGATCCGCCCGGAGGGGTCACGACCAGGTCGGGCCCGAAGGGGCTGTCACCCTCGACGGGGTCGATCTGGACGCCCAGCGCCGTGAGGGCCGCGACCATGCGCACCGAGTCATCGGAGTGCAGGGGCGCCTGAATGGTGCTGGGGGCGTCGGCAATGGCCGCGAGGATCAACTCACGGTTGGTGAGCGACTTGGAACCTGGGACCGCGAGGCGCGCGGCGAGGGCACCCGCGGATCGCGGGGCGAGCCAGCCGGACTGGCCGGAACTGGCGGGGACGGAATATCTTTCGCCGCTCATCGGTTCCTAGCCTAATGAGGGACGGAAGGAGCCCGATGACGATCGTTGTGGCGCCAGACGTAGACTGGCGCGTGATGACTGATCAGGCCGAGGCGCCGGCCGACCCGCGCGCGCAGTTTGAAGAGCAGGCTCTGCCGTTCATGGACCAGCTCTACGCCGCCGCCATGCGGATGACGAGGAATCCCGCGGATGCCGCGGACCTGGTCCAGGAGACCTTCGTCAAGGCCTATGCGTCGTGGTCGAGCTTCACCCAGGGGACGAACCTGAAGGCGTGGCTCTATCGCATCCTCACTAACGCGTACATCAACACGTACCGCAAGAAGCAGCGAGAGCCCTACCAGAGCGCCATCGAGGATCTCGAGGACTGGCAACTCGGCGGGGCGGAGTCAACGACCTCGACGCGCACGAGGTCGGCCGAGGCCGAGGCTATCGACCACATGCCGGCATCCGTCGTCAAGGACGCGTTGCAGTCGATCCCCGAGGACTTCCGCCTCGCGGTGTATCTGGCCGACGTCGAGGGCTTCGCCTACCAAGAGATCGCTGACATTATGAAGACCCCCATCGGCACCGTGATGAGCCGTCTGCACCGTGGCAGACGGATGCTGCGGGAGCTGTTGGCCGAATACGCGACCGAGCGCGGGATCTCGGTCGCCCCAAGGAGTGCGACATGACCGACTGCGGCTGCGCGAAAGCTACGCGGGACTTGGAGGAGTACCTGCGCAACGAAGTGTGCAAGACCGAGCACGCCGATATTCGTGAGCACCTGGAGCATTGCCCCGCGTGCCGCGAAGAGGCGCTCGTGGCTACCACGCTCACGGAGGCTGTGGCTCGCGCCTGCACCGAGACCGCGCCCGAGGAGCTGCGCGATCAGGTGATGGCGAAGCTGCGGGCCGTGCAGGCAGTCCACGACACCGAATTGGCCACGAAGGCCTCACCGACCGTCTAGTCGATCAGAGCGCGGTCGGAACGAACACGCGCAGGGCGCGCGGAACGATGTCGATCGTGAGGGGGAGCTGACCGATCGGGTCCCCGTCGGCGTACGCGGTGACGCCTGCCGCCTGGAGGCGCACCGTGCGGGCGCGGTGCATGCTGACTTCGGGGACTGTTCCGTGGGTGCCGCGATAGACGCGGGGAGCAGGCGCAGGAACCGTGCGCGGTGCGTTGGGCGGACGAGCACGACATCCAGTTCGCCGTCGGCAGGGTCCGCGCGGGGGCGATCCGAACGCCCCCGCCGTAGCTGGTGCCGTTGGCGACCGCCGCCATGAGCAGCGCTCCGTCGTGCCGTGTCACCGTACCTGCGGCATCCGTCAGCTCGACCTCGTAGGCGAAGCTATGCAGCGCCAGCAGCTCGCGCAGGATCGCGAACGTATAGCGCGACGATCCGCGCGGCCAGCGCATTCGGTTGGCGCGATCGTTGACGAGGGAGTCGAATCCGCTCGCCAGAACCGACCCGAAGTAGACCGCCGGCTCGCCCTCCCGTTGAACGCGCGCGAGGTCGATGTCGCGGGTCATCCCGCCTGCGATCGCGTCGGCAGCCTCGTCGGGACGCAGTTCGCGGATGCCGAGAATCTCCGCCAGATCGTTGCCCGTCCCGGCCGGGATGATGCCCAGGGGAGTCTCGCTATGAGCGAGGACCTGCATCGCGAGGGAGACCGTCCCGTCTCCGCCGGCCACGGCCACGGCATCCGTCCCGAGGCGGACCGCTTCGCGCAGCAGATCCGTCGATTCGGCGGCGCTTCCACCGCTGATCAGGGTCGCACGGATGCCGTGCTGGCGCAGACGCTCAGCTGCTCTCCGTGCGATCGTGCCACCCGTCCCGGCTCGAGCTGCCGGGTTGACCAGCACGGTGACGTTCAGAGGGTAAGCGCCTTCTGCATGATCTCCGCCTGCTCAGCGGCATGCACCTTGGGGGAGCCGGTTGCCGTGGATGCCGCAGCAGCCCGCGACACGCGACGAATCGTCCGCCCATGCAGGTGCTTCACCACTTCCAGGGCGATGAAGGGCCAGGCCCCCTGGTTCTCCGGCTCGTCCTGCACCCACACCAGCTCGGCATTCGGGTACTCGTCGATGACCCGGTTGAGGTCGTCGACCGGAGCTGGATAGAACTGCTCCAGCCGCACCAGGGCGACCTCGGGGTTCGGGTTCTTCTCGAGTTCCGACTTCAGGTCCCAGTGGATCTTGCCCGAGTGCAGGAGGACGCGCTTGACGGCGCTCTTGTCGATCCCGCGGTCGTCGTCGAGTACCGGCTGGAACCGGCCACCCACGAAGTCCTCGACCGGGCTCGTCGCACCGCGCAGGCGCAGCATGGCCTTCGGCGTGAAGACGATCAGGGGGCGCCGCGGGCGCGCGTACGCCTGGCGGCGAAGAAGGTGGAAGTAGGATGCCGGCGTCGACGGGCGTGCCACGATCATGTTGTCCTGCGCGCACATCTGCAGGTAGCGCTCGATGCGAGCCGACGAGTGATCCGGGCCCTGACCCTCATACCCGTGCGGCAGCAGAAGCACCACGCTTGACTGCTGCCCCCACTTCTGGTCGGCGGACGAGATGAACTCGTCGATCACCGACTGGGCGCCGTTCGCGAAGTCGCCGAACTGCGCCTCCCAGAGGACGAGAGTGTCGGCGCGCTCGACCGAGTAGCCGTATTCGAACCCCATCGCGGCGTACTCGCTCAGGAGGGAGTCGTAGATCCAGAACCGCCCCTGTGACTGGGAGAGGTTCACCAGCGGCAGCCACTCCTGACCGTTGGCGCGGTCGTGGAACACGGCATGCCGCTGCACGAAGGTTCCGCGCCGCGAGTCCTGGCCGACCATCCGGACGTTGGTGCCTTCGACGAGGAGGGAACCGAACGCGAGGAGTTCGCCGAACGACCAGTCGATACTGCCGTTGCGGCTCATGTCCTGGCGCTTGTCGAGCAGCTGCTGCAGCTTTTGGTGAACCGTGAACCCGTCGGGCTTGTTGACGAAGGCATCGCCGATGAGCTGAACGACATCGCGCGAGACGCCCGTCGTCTCCGGCTCGCCGATGGTGTCGATCGTGCCCGTCATCGGCGCGCTCGCGACCTGAGAGGATCCGGTCTCGGCGGCGTGCGTTTCGGCGAAGGCTTGCTCCAGGCGATCCTGGAAGTCCTTCTTGGCTTGCTCGTACTGCTCTTCGGTGATGTCACCGCGACCCACGAGGGACTCGGTGTACAGGCGGCGCACGGATCGCTTCGCCTCGATGAGGTTCGTCATCAGCGGCTGGGTCATCGAGGGGTCGTCGCCCTCGTTGTGTCCGCGGCGGCGGTAGACCACCAGGTCGATCACGATGTCGCGGTGGAATCTCTCGCGGTAGGCGAAGGCGACCTGGGCGACACGGACCACGGCCTCGGGGTCATCGCCGTTGACGTGAAGGATCGGGGCTTGGATGGTCTTTGCGACATCCGTCGCGTAGACGGAGGTGCGGCCATCCTGGGGCAGGGTGGTGAAGCCGACCTGGTTGTTGACGACGACGTGCACCGTGCCGCCCGTGCGATAGGCGCGCAGCTGAGACATCTGGAGGGTTTCGACCACGATGCCCTGGCCGGCGAAAGCGGCGTCGCCGTGAATGAGGATCGGCAGCCACGTGAACGAACCCAGCGGCAGCCGGTCCTGCTTGGCGCGGGTGATTCCCTCGAGAACACCGTCGACGGTTTCGAGGTGCGAGGGGTTCGCCGCCAGGTAGACCGGAAGCTCCTCGCCGCCGTCGGCGACAAAGGTGCCTTCGGTTCCGAGGTGATACTTGACATCGCCCGAGCCGCGCTTGGAACCGATGGCGACGCGTCCCTCGAACTCGCGGAACACCTGTCCGTAGGTCTTGCCGGCGACGTTGGTGAGGACGTTCAGTCGCCCGCGGTGCGCCATTCCGATCGTGGCCCCGTCGAGCCCCGTTTCGGCAGCGCCCTGGAGGATTTCATCCAGCAGCGGGATGAGGGACTCGCCGCCTTCGAGGCTGAACCGCTTCTGACCCACGTACTTGGTCTGCAGGAACGTCTCGAAGGCTTCGGCTTCGTTGAGCTTGCTGAGGATGCGCAGCTGCTCGTCGTGTCCGGGCTTGGTGTACTTGACCTCGAGGTTCTGCTGGAACCAGGCTCGCTGCTCCGGGTCCTGGATGTGCATGTACTCGATGCCGATCGTGCGGCAGTACGAGTCGCGGAGCACACCGAGGACCTCGCGCAGCTTCATGATGCGCTTGCCGCCGAAGCCGTTCGTGACGAACTCGCGGTCGAGGTCCCAGAACGTCAGCCCGTGCGACTCGATCTCGAGGTCGGGGTGCGTGCGCTGCTGGTATTCGAGCGGGTCGATGTCGGCCATGAGATGGCCGCGAACGCGGTAGCTGTTGATCAGTTCCTGCACGCGAGCGGTCTTGTCGATCCGCTCGGCGATGTCGACGTTGATGTCGGCGTTCCAGTGGATCGGAGCGTAGGGGATGCGCAGCTCGGCGAAGATGTCTTCGTAGAAGCGGCGCTCGCCGATGAGCAGCTCATGGATCTTCTTGAGGAACTCTCCCGAGCCGGCGCCCTGGATGACGCGGTGGTCGTACGTGCTCGTGAGCGTGATCGTCTTGCCGATCGCCAGTTCGTTGAGCGTCTTCTCGCTCGCCCCCTGGAACTCTGCGGGGTACTCCAGCGCGCCGGCGCCGACGATGCACCCCTGTCCCTTCATGAGGCGGGGAACCGAGTGCACCGTGCCGATGCCGCCCGGGTTGGTCAGCGAGATGGTGGTGTTCTGGAAGTCCGCCGCGGTGAGCTTGTTCTTGCGGGCGCGGGAGACGAGGTCTTCGTAGGCCGACAGGTATTCGGCGAAGGTGAGGGTGTCGGCGTGCTTGATGCTCGGCACCAGCAGCGCTCGCGTGCCGTCGGGCTTGGGGAGGTCGATCGCGATGCCGAGGTTCACGTGGGCCGGGGCGACCACTGAGGGCTTCCCGTCGACCTCTGCGTAGAACACGTTCTGGCTGGGGAACTCGGTGAGGGCACGGATGATGGCCCACCCGATGAGGTGCGTGAAGCTGACCTTGCCGCCCCGCGTACGCGCCATGTGGTTGTTGATCACGATCCGGTTGTCGATCATGAGCTTGGCGGGAATCGTACGAACACTCGTCGCGGTGGGAACGGTGAGGGACTCGTCCATGTTCGCGGCGAGGGCCTTCGGCATTCCCTTGAGGGCGGTCACCGTGTCTTCCGACGGGGTTGCGTCTGAGGCGGCGCGCGCGGTGTCGGGAGCTTGCGCGGGAATCGGCTGGGCCGAGGCGGGACGCGCCGTGGTGCGGGCGACGGGCTGGGAGCCGATCACCGGTGTCGGCGCCGTCACCGGGTGCGCGTCATCCGACGGGGGCTTGGATCCGGGGGCCGCGCTATCGCCAGATGTGGCAGCGCTATCGCCGGACGCCTTCGCGCCGTTCTCGGATGCGGAGTGGTAGGCCTCGAGCACCGGCCACCAGGCCTTGTCTACGGAGTTGCGGTCTTGCCGGAACTGCTCGTAAAGCTCTTCGACGAGCCACTCGTTGGCACCGAACTCGCTTTCGTTCGACACTCCGACGCCGGTCACCTGACTCGACACGTTAGATCGCCCGCTTTCGTCACGATTGTCGTCGCGGACCGTCGTCGTCGCGCCCGCTTCGTTCAACACACCAGCGTAGTCCGTCTCGACACCCCGGCAGGCCATCAGAACCCTGAGCTGCGCCGCGAATTGGTCACGATTCCGCTGAGATCATCGACCGGTAGGCTTTGCGCACATGGAGTTCTACGGTGATGCGCCGGCCTTCGATCTGACGTACTCGGACGTCTTCCTCGTTCCTCGCCGATCGGGGGTCGGCAGCCGACTCGAGGTCGATCTCTCTCCGCGTGACGGAACCGCAGCGACCGTGCCTCTGGTCTCTGCGAACATGAACTCGGTCACGGGGCCGCGCCTGGCCGCGACGCTCGCCCGCCGGGGCGGACTCGGAGTCCTGCCGCAGGACCTGCCGTTGCAGGAGCTCGACGCCGCGATCCGCTGGGTCAAAGATCAGCCGGTCACGTGGGACAGCCCGCTGGTGCTTCCCCCCGATGCAACGGTGGCGGAGGCGACGACCCTGCTGCCTCCGACGGAGGGGTACGGCGTGATCGTCGCGCCGCCCGCCGACCGCCTCATGATCGAAGCCGTCCAGGGCATTGTGACGGCCGTCCGCCTCGGATCGGCCCTCCCCGATGCGCGTCTGGGCGATCTCGCGCGCGGCCGGCCCGCATCCGTGGATGCCGATGACATCGAGTCCGCGCGGCACGCCTTCGATGTCATCGTCGCCGCCGACGCCGAGATCGTCTGCGTCGTCCACCACGGGCAGGTCGTGGGCACGCTGTCTCGCCGGAGCGCCCTCCGCGCCACGCTGTACCAGCCCGCCGTCGACCGAGACGGTCGCCTCATCGTTGCCGCCGCCGTCGGTATCAACGGCGATGTCGCGGGCAAGGCGCGCGCGCTGGTCGCAGCCGGTGTCGACGTGCTCGTTCTCGACACCGCGCACGGCCATCAAGAGGGGATGCTCAGCGCACTGCGAACGGTGTCCGCCCTCGATCTTGGCGTACCGCTTGTTGCGGGCAACGTCGTCACGAGCGCGGGTGTCGACGATCTCGTTGCTGCTGGCGCGAACATCATCAAGGTCGGTGTCGGACCTGGCGCGATGTGTACGACACGGATGATGACCGCGGTCGGTCGCCCGCAGTTCTCGGCGGTCCATGAAACGGCCCTGGCCGCCCGTAGTGCCGGAGCTCACGTGTGGGCGGACGGCGGGGTGCGCTATCCGCGCGATGTTGCGCTGGCACTGGCAGCCGGTGCGGCATCCGTCATGATCGGCTCCTGGTTCGCCGGGACGATCGAGGCGCCCGGGACTCTCCAACGCGACGCCGCCGGCCGCCTCTACAAGGAATCGTGGGGGATGGCGTCGACGAAGGCCGTGCAGGCGCGCTTCGGTCGCTTGGATGCCTACGAGCGCGCTCGCAAGGAACTGTTCGCGGAGGGGATCTCCTCGTCGAAGATCTACCTCGATCCGCAGCGACCGGGCCTCGAAGACCTCATCGACATGATCACCTCCGGCGTCCGATCATCGTTCACGTACGCCGGTGCGGCATCCGTGCCCGAGTTCCACGAACGGGCCCTCGTCGGCCTGCAGTCTGCGGCCGGCTACGAAGAGGGCAAAGCGCTCCCGGTCAGCTGGTGACCGCTCGCGCGTGCGTGAGGAAAAGCTCGTCCCGGGGCTGACGTTCCACCGGTAGACTCGTGCCACGATGGACGACCCTCCGAGTTGCCGACGATCGCCCCACCGACCCGCACTCCTGACCGGGGGTGATGCGTGATGGAGTTCATCATGCTGGGGGTGGGGCTCCTCCTCACCATCGGAACCGGACTGTTCGTCGCCAGCGAGTTCGCGCTGGTCAATCTCGATCGCGCCGACCTCGAGGCGCGGCAGGCCGCCGGTGAGACGCGACTTGCGCTGACGATCAGTGCGCTGAAGATCACCTCGACGCACCTCTCGAGCGCGCAACTGGGCATCACCCTGACCACGCTGCTCACCGGTTACACGATGGAGCCGGCGATTTCGAGCCTGCTGCGACCCGTGTTCCTCGGGTGGGGCTGGCCGGAGGCCGTCATCAGCCCGCTCGCTGCGATCATCGGTGTCGCGATCGCCACCATCTTCTCGATGGTGATCGGTGAACTCGTGCCGAAGAACTTCGCGCTCGCCGTGCCACGACAGACCGCGAAGCTCGTTGTGCCGTTCCAGACCGCCTTCACGACCGTGTTCCGCCCCGCGATCGTCGTGCTCAACGGAAGTGCCAACGCCTTCCTTCGCGCGGTGGGGATCGAGCCCAAGGAGGAGCTCTCGGGTGCGCGTTCGGCCGAGGAACTGTCGAGTCTCGTGCGCCGCTCCGCCAGCGCTGGCGTCCTGGAACAGGACACCGCCTCGCTCCTGGACCGCTCCCTCACCTTCGCGCGCCTCACGGCCGCCGATGTCATGACGCCGCGTCCGAGCGTTCACGCGCTGGGCGCCGATGACTCCGTCGAGGATGTCATCCAGCTCGCGCGCTCGACCGGTCACAGCCGCTTCCCCGTCTACGAGGAGTCCATGGACGACATCGTCGGGATCGCGCACCTGAAGGCGGCCGTGGCAGTGCCGCGTGGCAAGCGGGGAACGGTTCCCGTCGCGGCGATCGCGACCGAGCCGCTTCGCGTGCCCGAAGCGGTCCACCTGGACGCTCTGCTGTCTGAGCTTCGGTCGCGCGGCTACCAGATGGCGATCGTCGTCGATGAGTACGGCGGCACCGCCGGCGTCGTCACGCTCGAAGACCTCGTGGAAGAGATCGTCGGCGAAGTGCTCGACGAGCACGACAGGCGCCGCACCGACATCGTCCGCATCGACCGTGACGTCGTCTTCCCCGGGACCTGCGGCCGGACGAGGTCCTCGACCGGGTCGGGATCCGCATTCCCGTGGGCGACGTCTACGACACCGTCGGCGGCTACCTCATGAGTGAACTCGAGCGCATCCCCGTCGTCGGCGACACTGTCGCGCTTCCGGAGGGTGCCCTCGTGGTGGAGCGGATGGCGGGTCGGCGCGTGGACCGGGTCAGGTTCGTCCCCACCGCGCTGCCCGGTGAGGACGCCGCCGAGGAGGTGCTGTCGTGAGCGACTGGGCAGGCCTCGCATGGCTGGTCGTCCTGTTGGTGGCCAACGCCTTCTTCGTCGGCGCCGAGTTCGCGGTCATCTCCGCGCGGCGATCGCAGATCGAGCCGCTGGCTGAGCGCGGCTCCCGTGCCGCCAAGACCTCGCTGTACGCCATGGAGCACGCAACGCTCATGCTCGCGACCTCGCAGCTGGGCATCACGATCTGTTCGCTGCTGATCCTGAACGTCTCGGAGCCGGCGATCCACCATCTGCTGGCGGTTCCCCTGGAGCTGACCGGACTGAGTTACGCGGTCGTGGACGTCATCGCGTTCGTGATCGCCCTCGTGCTCGTGTCGTACCTGCACGTCGTCTTCGGTGAGATGGTTCCGAAGAACCTGGCGTTCTCGGTACCCGATCGTGCGGTGCTCATGCTCGCGCCTCCCCTCGTGTGGGTATCGAAGGTCTTCCACCCGGTCATCGTGACGCTCAACTGGATCGCGAATCACATCGTGCGGCTGTTCCGCGTCGAACCCAAGAACGAAGCGACGTCGACCTACACCCTCGAGGAGGTCGCGACCATCGTGGCGCAGTCCCGCATGGAAGGTGTGCTTGAGGACACTGCCGGGACGGTTGCGGCAGTCGTCGAGTTCACCGAGAAGAAGGCGAGCGACATCGCGGTGCCGCTCGCCGACCTTCTGACGCTGCCGCAGAACACGACCCCGAAGCAGATCGAGCGCGCTGTCGCGAAGAACGGATTCTCGCGCTACGTCATCGTGGATCCGGCGGGCATTCCGCTCGGTTATGTCCACCTCAAAGACATCCTGCGTGCTGCCGAGGGCGAGGATGCCGCCACCGACGTCATCCGGCCGATCGACCCCGCCCGCATCCACCACATGGTGCCGGTGACCGAGAACACCGATCTTGAGGATGCCCTCGCTCTCATGCGCGAGCAGGGGCGTCACCTCGCTCAAGTGCGGGATGCCGGCGGCACCATCACGGGTGTCCTGTTCCTCGAGGATGTCATCGAGGAGCTCGTCGGCGAGGTGCAGGACGCCACCCGCCGCGGATGGCGCAACGAGCGATAGCGGCCGGTGATCGGGCGCGCTGGGTGATCAGGCTCGCTGGGTGAGGCGGGCGCGCTCGTACTGCGGTGGCCAGTAGCCGATGTCGGCGCCGAGCTCGGCCCCGGCGCGGAGCGCGAAGTGTGGATCACGGAGCCACTCGCGTCCCGCCATGACGGCATCCGCCGCGCCCGAGGCGAGGATCTCCTCGGCTTGCGTGCCCGTCGTGATCAGGCCCACCGCGCTCACGGGGACCCCCGCGCTCTCGCGAACTTCGCGGGCACAGGGCACCTGGTAGCCCGGACCGACAACCACCCGCTGATGGGCGACGAGCCCGCCGCTGGAGATGTCGATGAAGACGGCGCCGTGCTGAGCCGCCCACCCGGCGACAATGGCGGTATCGGCGACGCCCCAACCGCCGTCTGCCCAATCGGTCGCCGAGAACCGCACCATCACGGGAGCCGTCGGTGCGGCATCCCGGACCGCGTCGATCACCTCGAGAAGCAGCCGGGCGCGGTTCTCGAGCGACCCGCCGTACTCGTCGGTGCGGTGATTCGACAGCGGTGAGAGGAACTCGTGCAGGAGGTACCCGTGCGCGGCATGCACCTCCAGCACGTCGAAGCCCGCCTCGACGCTGCGACGGGCCGCTGCTGCGAAGTCGGTGACAACCGTCGCGATCCCTGCCGCATCCAGCTGCTCGGGAACGGCGTAGCCCTCGTAGGCGATCGGTGAGGGCGCGAGCGCGTGCCAGCCGCCGTCGGCTTCAGACACCGACCCGCGACCCGCCTTCAGCGGTGACCACGTCGACGCTTTGCGCCCCGCGTGAGCCAGCTGGATGGCGGCAAGAGCGCCTCGTGCGCGGATCTCGGCAGCGATCGGCATCCAGGCATCCCGCTGCTCATCGTTCCAGATCCCGGTGTCGTCGGGACTGATCCGCCCCTCCGGGCTCACCGCCGTGGCCTCGGTCATGACCAGGCCCGCACCGCCGGTGGCAAACGCACTGAGATGCGTGAGGTGCCAGGTGTTCGGCATCCCGTCCGTCGAACTGTATTGGCACATCGGCGCGACCCACAGACGGTTCCGCGCTCGCAGCGAACCGATCTCGACAGGGGTGAACAGCAGACTCATCGATACTCCGGAGGTAGGGTTGCTCGCATGTTGCGGTCATGGCTGATGGACGACGCGCGACGCGTCCTCGGTATGCCAACCGCCGCTGACGACAAGTATTCCCGCGGCGTGGTGGGTCTGCGGACCGGATCCCGGCACTTCCCCGGTGCCGCGGTGCTGGGTGTGGAGGGCGCGTGGCGCACCGGAATCGGCATGGTGCGGTACCTCGGCCCGTCGCGGCCGACCCGGCTCGTGCTGGCACGGCGCCCCGAGACCGTCACAGCTGACGGACGCGTACAGGCGTGGGTGATTGGTTCGGGCACGAGCGCGGAGGACCGCACGGATGCCGAGACGCAGGCGCTGCGCACGATCCTCGGGGGAGCGATCCCGTCATTGTCGATGCGGGAGCCCTGGACCTTGCGGTGTCTGCCACCGCGCCGATCGTCGTCACGCCGCATGCCGGCGAGCACGCGCGGCTCCGCTCCGCGCTCGGACTCGACCCCGACACCGCTCGGAGCCCCTCGAGCGCGGCAGAGACCGCTGCTGCGCTGGGCGGCGTGGTGCTGCTGAAGGGGGCGACGACCATCGTGGCCTCACCCGAGGGCGGGGAATGCGCGATCGAGGCGCCGACATCGTGGCTTGCAACGGCTGGAACCGGGGACGTGCTCGCCGGCATTCTCGGCGCCGTCACCGCCAGCGCCGCAGGCCGCGGTGCGTCAGTGTCCCTTGCCGCGTGCGCCGCGACCGCGGCCTGGCTGCACGGTCAGGCAGCGCAGGCCGCGTCGGATGCCGTCGGCGGCGGGCCCATCACGGCGCTCGATGTCGCTGAGCACCTCCCCGCCGTCGTGGGTCGGGTCCTCACCGCCCCGTAGACCGCCGGCTGACGGGGCGGTCGCAGCGGCTTCCGTAGGATGGTGCCGTGGCACGTCGGGGTTGGCTGTGGGTGGCGTTCGCCCTGGTACATGGTTTCGTCGCGGTAGCGGGCTATCAACTGCCCCACGCGCCGATGGGCGATGTGTACCTGGTGTACGAACCGTGGTCGGGGTGCGCGCTCGGCCTGATGGATTATTGCGGAGCGTCGGGACGCGAGATCGTCGGGATCACCGAGCCGTGGGTGTATCCGATTCTTGCCCTCGTTCCCATGCTCGCGGCCTGGCTGTTCGAGGCTGCGGTGTCGTATACGCCGGCCTGGGCCATCGTCGTGACACTCGTCGACGCGGTAGCGTTCGCCGTGCTCCTCGGCGACGCGCGATCGCGCGGCCGCGCGATCGCTGCCGCGTTCTGGCTCACGTTCATGGTGGCGCTCGGCCCGGTGGGGCTGTACCGCCTGGAAGGCATTACCGTTCCGCTGGCGATCATGGGATGCGTGTGGCTGATTCCCCGGCCGTGGCTTGCCTCGGCGCTGCTGGCCGTCGGCACGTGGATCAAAGTGTGGCCCGCGGCCTTGCTGGCAGCAGCCGTTGTCGCGGTGCGGCGTCGGCTCGCGATCGTCGGCGGTGCCGTCGCCGTCTCGGCGGCGACGATCGCCGTGGTGCTCGCCCTCGGCGGCGGACGGTATCTGTTCGGGTTCATCACCGACCAGACCGGCAGGGGACTGCAGATCGAAGCGCCGGTGTCGGCCGTATACCTGTGGTTCTCGGCTCTCGACGTCTTCGATTCCCAGGTCTACTACTCCAGCGACCTGCTCACCTTCCAGGTCACCGGCCCGGGTGTGGACGCGGTGATCGCGGTCATGACGCCGCTGCTGGCGGCATCCGTGCTGGCGCTGCTGCTGCTCGGGCTGTGGGGGGTGCGCCGCGGCGCCCACATCGTGCGGCTCTTCCCGGCGCTGGCCTTCGCGCTCGTCCTCGCCCTCATCGTCGTCAACAAGGTCGGCTCGCCCCAGTACATGACCTGGATCGTCGCGCCCCTGGTCTACGGACTCGTGGTCGATCGTGCGACCTGGATGCGGCCCGCGGCGTTCGCGGTTGCGACGGGTCTGCTGACACAGATCGTCTACCCGATCTACTACAACTTCCTCATGACCGACCACCCGGCGTGGGGCGTCGTGGCGCTGCTCACGGTGCGAAATCTCGCCCTCGTCGCGTTGTTCGTCTGGGCGGTCATCCATCTCGCGCGAGTCGCCCGCGGCGGAGGGCCCGGCAGTGCGGGTCGCGTATCCTCGCTCAGACGCTCCACCTCCGTCGTCGAAAGGTCCCCCTCATGATCGTTGCTTTCTCCGTGGCCCCCAGCGGGACCGGTCGCTCCGACGGCTCCGTCCACGACGCCGTCGCGGCAGCCGTGCGGATCGTTCGGGAATCGGGCCTGCCGCACCGCACCTCCTCGATGTTCACCGAGATCGAAGGGGAATGGGACGAGGTGTTCGCGGTCGTGAAGGCCGCGACCGAGGCAGTGGGCGCCTACGGTTCCCGGGTCTCGCTCGTGCTCAAGGCCGACATCCGGCCCGGGTACACCGGGGAACTCGAGGGAAAGCTCGAGCGCCTCGAGAAGGCGATCGACAGCGCGGACTGACCGCGCCGGGTCGATTGCGTCAGCTCTCGAGGAGCCGGCGCAGGTGGGCGCTGACGGTCGGCGTTTCGATGAGGAAGCCGTCGTGGCCGTAGTCGCTCGTGATGATCGCCGCCTGATCGCCGTCGAGGCTCGTGCGGATGCCGCGGGCTATCCGATGCTGTCCCTCGATGGGGAAGAGCCGGTCACTGTCGATACCGACCACGAGCGCTGTGGCGCTCACACGAGCCAGGGCATCCTCGATCCCGCCGCGATCCCGGCCCACGTCGTGCGAGTTCATCGCTTCGACCAGGGTGATGTAGGTGTTGGCGTCGAAGCGGCGCGTGAAGCGGTTGCCGTGGAAGTCGAGGTACGACTCGACGGCGAACCGACCTCCGTTGCCCAGGGGGCTGACCTCGGACTGCCAGGAGCGCTGGAAACGCTGGTTGAGCTCGGTGGGGGAGCGGTAGTTCAACAGCGCCATGCGCCGGGCAAGCGCCAGTCCGCGATGGGGTCCGTCGCCGTCCGCCGCGTCGTAGTACTCGCCGCTCTGGAAGCGCGGGTCGACGCGAATCGCATCGAGTTGCACGGAGTTCAGAGCGATCTGATCGGCGGTGTTCGCGGGGGGAGCAGAGAGCACGGCAACGCGCGCGAGGCGGTCGGGATACTCGACAGCCCACTCGAGCGCGTGCATTCCGCCCATTGATCCGCCGACGACGGCCGCCCACACGTCGATGCCGAGTGCATCGGCGAGTTGCCGTTGGGCGTGCACCTGGTCGCGGATCGTGAGGTACGGGAACCGCGCCGCCCACTCGTATCCGTCGGGCGCGATCGTCGCCGGACCCGTCGACCCCTGGCATCCGCCGAGCATATTCGGCGCGACGACAAACCACCGGTCGGTGTCGATGGCGCTGCCGGGGCCGACGATGCCGTCCCACCAGCCGTCGGTCGGATGCCCCGGCCCGGCGGGTCCGCGGACGTGCGAGTCCCCGGTGAGAGCGTGGAGGATGAGGATCGCGTTGTCGCGCGCGGGGGAGAGTTCACCCCAGGTCTCGAACGCGAGGCGATAGGCGGGGAGCTCGGCCCCGCCCTCCGTGCGAAAAGCCCCGAACGCGGCAAAGTGGCGGTCACCCGGCGGGTCGCCGTCACGCCAGGCGCCCGTCGCCGGGGGCCTGCCCAGGAGCAGGCGCGCGTCGGCTTCGGTCACGGGCGATGAGGGCACCGTGTCTTCCGAGGTCTGCCAGTCCATTCGCCCATTCTCTCGGTTCTCGCGCAGCATCCGTCGCAATATGACGACCCCACGTCGGATTCGCCTCGTGCGCTCAGCGTTCAACGCCGAAGGGTCGCAACACGCCGGTGGATCTGCGATCCGTACGGCGTGTTGCGACCCCTCGGGTGCGCGGCGAGGCTCAGGCGTTCGCTGCGGCGCCGACGCTGCGAGCTGCGGCGAGGGCCTGGGCGAGGTCGGCCTTCAGGTCGTCGACGTTCTCGAGCCCGACCGACAGGCGAACCAGGCCCGGGGTCACGCCGGCCGTGAGCTGCTGCTCGGGAGTGAGCTGCGAGTGGGTCGTGGATGCCGGGTGGATGACCAGCGAGCGCACGTCGCCGATGTTGGCGAGGTGGCTGAACAGGCTGAGCGAGTCCACGAACGCGCGACCGGCGTCGACACCGCCCTTCAGCTCGAACGAGAGCACAGCACCGACGCCCTGGGGCGCATAGGAGTTCGCGGCGGCGTACCACGGCGAGGTCGGCAGGCCCGAGTAGTTCACGGTTGCGACGTCATCCTGGTTCTCGAGCCACTCCGCAATCTCCTGCGCGTTCTGCACGTGGCGCTCGATACGCAGCGACAGGGTCTCGATGCCCTGCAGCAGCAGCCAGGCGTTGATCGGCGAGATCGCCGAGCCGAGGTCGCGCAGCAGCTGAACGCGCGCCTTGATGATGTAGGCCAGGCCGTCGCCGACAGCCGTCGTGTAGGACGCGCCGTGGTACGAGGGGTCGGGCTCGGTGAGGCCGGGGAACTTCTCGACGTTCTGCGACCAGGCGAACTTTCCGCCGTCGACGATGATGCCGCCGATGGTCGTGCCGTGACCGCCGAGGAACTTCGTCGCCGAGTGGATGACGATGTCGGCGCCGTGCTCGAGCGGACGGATGAGGAACGGCGTCGCGATCGTGTTGTCGACGATGAGCGGAACACCGTTCTCGTGGGCGACGGCGGAGACCGAACGGATGTCGAGGACGTTGATCTTCGGGTTGCCGATCGTCTCGGCGAAGAAGAGCTTCGTGTTCGGACGCACCGCGCGGCGCCACTCTTCGGGGTCGTCCTGGTTCTCGACGAAGGTCGTCTCGATGCCGAGCTTGGCCAGCGTGTACTTGAAGAGGTTGTAGGTGCCGCCGTAGATCGAGCTCGACGAGACGATGTGGTCGCCTGCCTGCGCGATGTTCAGGACGGCGAAGGTCTCGGCCGCCTGCCCCGAGGAGACCAGGAGTGCGCCGGTGCCGCCCTCGAGCGCTGCAACGCGCTGCTCGACGACATCCTGGGTCGGGTTCTGGATGCGGGTGTAGATGTTGCCGAACTCGGCCAGCGCGAACAGGTTCGCGGCGTGGTCGGCGTTGTCGAACACGTACGACGTCGTCTGGTAGATCGGGGTCGCGCGCGACTTCGTGACGGGGTCGGGCGCCGCGCCGGCGTGGATCTGCTTGGTCTCGAACTGCCAGTTCTGGGCCTCGGACATGATGTGCTCCTCGAATCTGTGGGGACGGTCGGCGGGTCGACCGGCCACAACCGAGAGTACGAACACCAGCCGATGTCAACAACAACGGGGAAATGTGACGTAACACTCGGCCCGCTAGCGTGGGGGAATGACCAGACGTGCTGTGGTGACGGGAGCGAGTTCGGGAATCGGCGCGGCGACGGTACGCCGCCTCCGCTCGAGCGGGTGGGACGTCGTCGCCGTTGCC
The DNA here is from genome assembly GCF_015565955.1 of Microbacterium schleiferi. Taxonomy (NCBI): domain Bacteria; kingdom Bacillati; phylum Actinomycetota; class Actinomycetes; order Micrococcales; family Microbacteriaceae; genus Microbacterium; species Microbacterium schleiferi. The sequence goes on from NZ_CP064760.1 coordinate 867,034, forward strand.
CGTCGCGCCGACCGTCTCGCCGAGCTGGAGCGTGAGACCGGGGCCGTCGCCTTCGCGGCAGATCTGACGACGGATGCCGACACTGACGCCCTGTGTGAGTTTCTCGCCGCGTCCGGGCCCGTGCACGCCGTCGCCCACATCGCCGGCGGCGCCCGGGGCACCGACCGGGTCGAGGATGGCGACGCGGCGGACTGGAGCTGGATGTACGACGTGAACGTTCTGGCGGTGCAGCGCCTGACGCGAGCGGTGCTGCCGCAGCTACGCGCGGCCGCGGCATCCGATGGTCATGCCGATTTGCTCTTCGTGACCTCCACGGCCGCGCAGGCAGCCTACCCGGGCGGCGGCGGATACAACGCCGCGAAGGCTGCCGAGTCGATGCTCGTGCATGCTCTTCGTCTTGAGCTGAACGGCGAACCGCTACGGGTCATCGAGGTCGCCCCCGGGATGGTCTACACCGAGGAGTTCACGCTGAACCGCGTCGGTGGCGACCGGGAGCGTGCCGCGGCGGTCTACGACGGCGTGCAGGATCCGCTCACCGCTGTGGACGTCGCCGACGTCATCGGCTACGCGCTCGAGGCTCCGGGGCACGTGAACCTCGACCTCGTGACGATGCGACCGGTCGCTCAGTCGGCGCAGCACCTGCTCGCCCGGGGACCGCTCCGGCCCCGCCTCTCGTAGCTCAGGTCACCTGCGCGCTGCCCCGGGTCGCGTCCAGCTGGCTCGTGTCGGTGTCGGCGAAGGCCACCTTCGGAACGAACAACAGCAGCAGCGCGGCGAGGAAACCGCCGCCGGCGCAGATGGCCCAAACCGCGAGGTAGCCGCCCAGGGACGCCGCGGTCTCGCTTGCGACGGCGCCCGCACCGGCAGCCAGGAGCACACCGAACACGGCCGACGCGAAGGCACCACCCACGGTCTTGGTGGTGTTGGTGAGGGCTGAGGCGATCCCCGTCTGTCCGCGTGGCGCCGCCGCAGCGGCTGCGGCGGGAAGCGCCCCGACAAGGGCTCCCGAGCCGAGGCCCGCGATCATCAGGTTCAGCAGCACCTGCCAGAGCTCCAGATGGAACGGCAGGAACAGCGTGTACCCGATGCCGACCAGAAGGGAGGCACCGATCAGGATGAGCCGAGGGTTGGCTCGACGCGAAAGGACGGCGAAGACGATCGCTCCGATGATGAGAGAGAGCAGATACACGCCGATGACGTAGGAGCGCTGCGAGGCAGAGAGCCCCAGCCCGTAGCCGAGCGACGAGTCGGTACCCGCGTACGTCGACAGCGGACCCTGCGCGCCCAGGAGGCTGATTCCCACGAGGAATGCGGTGGTCTGCACGGGCCACATCTCGGGTCGGCGCAGCACACGGATGTCGATCGCGGGGTCGTCCTGGCGAAGTTCGAAGCGGACGAACCAGACGAAGACGGCAAGGCCCGCCGCGAAGAGGGCAACCACCCACCACCACGCGTTCTGGCCGAGGTCGAGCTGCGGGATCATGCGCATGTAGACCAGTGCCCCGGTCACCAGCAGCAACCCCCAGGTCAGCAGCACGAAGCCCCAGGTGTCCAGGCGTCGGCCGGGCGTCGGCTCAGACTCGGGGACACCGAGCCAGATGACGCCGGCGATGAGGGTGACCGCGATCGCGGGAATCATCATCGTGACGGTGAGATCACCGCCGGTGGCTTCGAAGATCGCGCCCGCGGCCAGGGCCCCGGCGATCGCGCCGGCCTGGAGCCCCACGACCAGGAGCCCGGCTGCGCGGCGGGTCGAGGAGACGCCCCGGTTCTGGCGGCGACCGCGCTCGAAGATGAGCGCCACCTCGAGCGGCAGCCACACGACGTAGAACCCCTGCAGCGCCCACGCGATCAGGAACGTCCAGAAGTCACCGGCAAAGACGAGCCACCAGCTGGCGCCGGCCGTGAGGATCGACGAGATCAGCAGGATCCGCTTGTGCCCGTACATGTCGCCGAGCTTCGCGAGGATGGGAACGACGATCGCCGAGAGCAGCAGCTGGGCTGCCTCGAACCAGTTGACATCCGAATCGTGGATGCCGAGGTCGATGACGATGTCGCTGAAGAGCGGAACGTAGTAGCCCTGGATGATGCCGCTGACGAATTCGACGAGGATGAACCAGCCGATCAGCCCTGCAGTGATTCCCAGGCCCGTTCCGCGCAACCGGTCGAGGGCGGATGCGGCGGGCATGCCCGCGAGAATAGCACCGTGCTCGCGCCTAGTCTGGTGCGGGGGCAACCGAGAGGAGAACCGGTGACGACCGAGCGGGAAACGTTGACGTGGCAAGGCTTCGGAGATGCGACGCGCGACCTGTCCCGGACCATCGTGGCTGACGGGTTCATGCCCGAGGTCGTCGTGGCGATCGCCCGCGGTGGGCTTCTGCCCGCCGGAGCGATTGCCTATGGCCTCGGTATCAAGAACTGCGGGGCGATCAACGTCGAGTTCTACACCGGCATCGGCACGGTCCTTCCCGACCCCGAACTGCTCCCGCCTGAGATGGACATGGCCTACCTCGACGGTCGACGCGTTCTGCTCGTGGACGATGTTGCCGACAGCGGCCGCACGCTCGATCTCGCGGTGCGCCTGTTGACCGACCGCGGGGCGATCGTTCGCAGTGTCGTCATCTACACGAAGCCGACGACGATCATCCGCCCGGACTGGTCGTGGAAAGACACCTCCCGCTGGATCGACTTCCCCTGGTCGTGGCAGGGATCGGTGCTCGATGAGGATGCCGCGGTAGCGGAGCGCGCCTGAGCCATGGCGATGTCCCTGCCCGAACTTGCCGACGCGGGTCTGATCGATCCCGGCTGGGCTGATGCGCTCTCGCCTGTCGCTGACCGGATCGCGGGCATCGGTGAGCGCCTTCGGGGCGAGGTCGCGGCGGGTCGGCGCTACCTCCCGGCGGGTGATCGGGTTCTCCGTGCGTTCGCGCGCCCGCTTGCGGATGTTCGGGTCCTCATCGTCGGCCAGGATCCGTATCCGACGCCGGGTCACCCGATCGGCCTCTCATTCGCGGTCGATGCGCACGTGCGTCCGTTGCCGCGGAGTCTTGCGAACATCTACCGGGAACTCCAGGATGACCTCGGCATTCCGCCGGCTGCGCACGGCGATCTGTCGGCCTGGAGCGATCAGGGTGTCATGCTGCTGAACCGCGTCCTGACGGTCTCGCCGGGCTCCCCGGGATCGCACCGAGGCTGGGGATGGGAAGCGGTCACCGAGCACGCGATCCGCACCCTTGCAGCCCGAGAGCAGCCGCTTGTCGCCATCCTCTGGGGCAGGGATGCCGCCAATCTGCGGCCGCTGCTCGGATCGGTGCCGATCATCGAGTCGCCGCATCCGTCGCCCCTTTCGGCGAGTCGAGGTTTCTTCGGCTCGCGCCCGTTCTCCCGAGCCAATGAGCTCCTCCAGCAGCAGGGTGCGCAGCCGATCGATTGGCGCGTCGAGCGGCCCGCGTAGGCTGATCTCATGCTGGAAGAGGAGTACGAGAAGAAGCGGCGGCTTCCCTTCCATCTGCGTCGGCGTCCCGAGCCCGAGGGCCCGTTCACGTACGTCATCCGCCCTGCAGAAGAGCGGGACATCCCCGACATTCGCGAGATCTACAACTACTACGTGCGCAACTCGGTCGTGACCTTCGACGAGAAGGTGTGGTCGATCGCGCAGTGGCGAGAGAAGTTCGCCTTCCTCCGCAAGCTCGACCTGCCGTTCCTGGTCGCGCAGTCACCGACCGGTCAGATCCTGGGATATGCCCTCGTGCAACCCTGGGCCGGGAAGTCCGCCTATCGCTACACCGTGGAGAATTCGATCTACCTCGGCCAGGCTGCCGCGGGCAAGGGACTGGGGCGAGCGCTCCTGGAGGCGCTCATCGATGCCTGCCGTCAGAAGGGCATCCGCGAGATCGTCGCCGTCATCAGCGACAAGGGAGCCGAGGCATCCGTCGCCCTTCATGAGCGGCTCGGTTTCACCGAGGTGGGCCGGATGGGTCGGGTCGGTTTCAAGTTCGGCCGCTGGCTCGGAACGATCTACCTGCAGAAGTCGCTCAAGCCGGCGGGGAAGGGCTGGTTCCGTCGCGGTCCGGGTCTGCGCGAGCCTCCCTCGGGGGAGTGATCGACGGGATCGCCGCGAGGAGTGCACGCGTGTAGTCAGCCCGCGGTGAACGGAGCACCTGCGAGGTCTCGCCGCGCTCGACGATGCGTCCGTCCTTCATGACGACAACCTGGTCGCACAGGTTCTGCACGACGCCGATGTCGTGGGAGACCATGATGATCGTCATCCCCTCCTGGTCTCGAAGCCGCTCGAACAGGGTGAGGATCTGGGCTCGCACCGTGACATCCAGCGCCGAGAGTGGCTCGTCTCCGACCAGCAGACGCGGGCGGTGCACGATCGCCCGCGCGAGCGCTATTCGCTGACGCTGTCCACCCGAGAACTCGTGCGGGAACCGGTCGGCTGCCGCGGCATCCAGCCCCACCTGGGTGAGAACCTCGCGCACCCGCGCTCGCCGGTCTCCGGTGATGCCGAGCGCCCACAGCGGCTCGCCGACGATGCGTCCGACGCTCATCCGCGGGTCGAGCGACGCGTAGGGATCCTGGAAGATGATGCCCGTTTCGCGGCGCAGCCACCGCAGCGACGTGGCAGAGGCCGACGCGTCGACCTCGCGGCCATCGATGTGAACCGATCCCGAGGTCGGTCGGTCCAGGCCCAGAAGGAGCCTGACGAGCGTGGACTTGCCCGACCCGGACTCGCCGATCACACCGAGGGCGTGCCCCTTGTCGAGCGCGAGATCGACAGCATCCAGCGCCGTCGTGGACACCGGCTTCGTAAACAGCCGCGTCGGCGGGTTGCGGTGGCGGCGGGTGAGGGCGTCGGCGCGGACGAAGGCGGACATCATGCGTTCCCACCGGGGTTCTCGCCGCGCCAGAGCGTCGCTGTCGCGTCGCGCAGCAGTCCTTGCGTGACAGCCGCGCGGGGAGCGCTCAACAGGCCAGGCACATCGCCAGCTTCGACGACGCGTCCGCGCTCGAGCACGACGGCGTGGGTTGCTACCTGCGCGAGAACAGCGAGGTCGTGGGTGATGAACAGCAGCGACATGTCCTCGTCGGCCGTGAGCCGGTGCAGGAGACCCAGGATCTCGGCCTGAACCGTGGCATCGAGCGCCGTTGTCGGTTCATCCGCGATGAGCAGGCGCGGCCGGCACGCCAGTGCCATGGCGATGGCTACCCGCTGCCGCTGGCCTCCGGAAAGCTGGTGCGGGTAGCGGCGGACGATGCCCTCGGGATCGAGGAGCGCGACGCGGGCGGCTTCGGCAATCGCGCGCGCTCGCAGTTCGGGGCCGCGCACGCGCTCGTGGATCCGGACCGACTCGGCGATCTGTCGCCCGACGGTCCGGATCGGATTGAGCGCGGTGAGCGGGTCTTGGAACACGATTCCGATCTCGTCGCCGCGCAGCGCAGCGATCGCGCGATCGCTGAGGCCGAGGATCTCCTGCCCCTGCCACCGGACGCTCCCCGATGCGGAAGCGCCCTCGGGCAGGAGCCCCATGATTGCCAGTGCCGTCAGGGACTTCCCGGACCCGGACTCGCCGATGAGCCCGACGGTGCCGCCGGCGGGTACCTCGAAAGTGACCCCGTCCACCACGCGGAGTCCGCCGATGTCGATCGTGAGGCCCTGAACCTCCAGGCTCATGAGACCACCTCCGGCATATGCGTGCGGGATGCTCGGGCGGCGCCGGACCTGGATGCGAGAGTGGGGTCGGAAGCCTCTCGGATGCCGTCGCCGAGCAGATTCAGTCCGAGCACCGTCACTGTGATCGCAAGCCCTGGCCAGAGCACGGCGAGCGGGTACACCGTGAGGTATGTCTGAAGATCTTGGAGTAGGACACCCCACGAGGGTTCGGTGACGGGAGCGCCGAACCCGAGGTAGGACAGCCCGGCTTCGGCGAGCACCGCGACGGCCATGGCCCACGACAGTTGCACGATGAACACGGGTGCAACGTTCGGGAGCAGATGACGCCAGAGGTTCTGCGTCGGCGTCAGGCCCGCCGCGGTTCCGGCGATCACGAAGTCGCTGTGCATGACGCGGCGCAGCTCGGGCCGAGTGACGCGCGCGATGTTCACGCCGAAGCCGAGGCCGACAGACCAGATCACGACCCAGAGCGAGCCGCCCCAGACCGCGGAGATCATCATCGCTACCAGCAGCACAGGAAACGCGATGAGGATGTCGATAACGACCGCAACCGATTCGCGCACCCATCGCGTTGTGAGGGCTCCGAGCGATGCGAGCGCAACTCCGATGATCGTTGCGATCACGGCCGACCCGAGCGCAACCCACACCGTGGTACCGGCTCCCGCCATCACGAGGCTCAGGATGTCGCGTCCCGCACCGTCCGTGCCCAGGAGGTGCGGCCAGCTCGGGGAAGCCACCTGTTCTGCACGTCGACCTGTTGCGGGTCGAACGGCGTCCAGATCCGGGCGCAGAGCGCGACCAGGACCAGGGCGAGGACGACGCAGATTCCGAAGCGCCCCGTGGGGACCGCCCACACGCGGCGCAGCCATCGGGCTCGCGGCCGCGCCGGCCGACGGTCACGCGGTGCGCCCGAGGCCGTGATGGCCGAGTCTGCCGGCGTCATACGCTCTCCCGCTGCCGAGGGTCGAGGACCCGGTGGAGGAGGTCGACGAAGAAGCCGACGATGAGCACAAAGGCGGTGAGAGCGAGCAGCTCACCCTGGACCTTCGGGAGGTCTCGTGCGCTGACGTCGGCCACGAGCATCCGACCGATGCCCGGGAGGGAGAAGAGCTGCTCGATGATGACGGCGCCGACGATAATGCCGGCCACCTGCAGCCCGAGCACGGTGATGACCGAGAGGCCGACGTTCGGCAGCCCGTGACGGATGAGTGCTGTGGTGCGGGTCAGGCCCTTGGCCGCTGCGGTGCGGACGTAGTCCTGACCGACGGCTTGGAGCGTCGCACTGCGCACGAAGCGCAACAGCATCGCCCCCTCGACGACGCCGATCGTGATGGCCGGCAGGATCAGCGATCGCACCGCTGCGGCGGGATCGGCCCATCCGGCCCGGGGAAGCCTTGCGCGGGGAGCCAGCCGAGCCACACCGCGAAGATCACAACGAGGATCATCCCCGCCCACACCACCGGAACGGCGGCCAGTGTCTGGGCGCTCACGCTCATGATCGTGCCACGGCGGTGCCCGCGCCAGATCGCGGAGGCAACGCCCAGCGGCACGCTGAAAGCGATGGCGATACTCAGCGACAGGATGCCGAGGGGCACCGTGACCTGCGCTTTCTGGACCAGTTCATCCGCGACCGGCGTGCCGGTCAGCAGCGACGTGCCGAGGTCTCCGCGGAGCACACCGCCCATCCAGTCGAGGTATTGCACGAGCAGCGGCTGGTTCAGCCCCAGCTGCTCGCGGATGCCTTCGACCTGCGCGGGAGTGCCGTTGGTTCCCGCGATCAGCTGAGCGACATCCCCGGGAAGGACTCGAAGCGTCAGGAAGATGATCGCGCTTGCCACCGCGAGGCCGACCACCAGCAGCCCGAGCCTCGTGACGACGTACCGGGTCATGTGCCGCTCCGGATGAGCGACCCGGGCTGCGCCGCGCGGTCAGGCGACGACGGTCGGCGCATCACGAGGGCCTCGTCAGCGCTCGCCTCAGCCCGCGATCTTGGCGAGGTCGGCGAGGTTGAGTCGTTCGTTGACGTTGATGGAGGGCATCCCGGTGATGCCCGTTCCGACAGCGACGATCGAGGCGCCGTTGTAGAGCCAATCCGCTGCAGCGTCTTCGGAGACGATCCGAGCGGCTTGGGCCAGCAGCGCAGCGGCTTCAGCCTCGTCTGTCGCGGCCAGGGACTCCTGGTAGAGCTCCTGGACTTCGGGGCTGTCGTACGTGAAGTAGTAGTCCGGGTTTGCCCAGTTCTCGAAGTCACGGGCCTCGGTGTGCAACACGAAGCTGAGGTCGTAGTCCTTGTTGACGTACACGTCGTTGATCCAGGTCGGGAAGTCGACGCTGTTCACTGTGAGGGTGATGCCGACCTCGTTGAGATCCGAGACGAGGATCTGCGGGATCGTCGTGGGGTAGAAAGACGGGATCGTCAGCGTGAGGTCGAGGTCCTCCGCTCCGGCCTCGGCGAGCAGTTGCCGTGCGGCATCCTGATCGTACGGGGCGACATCCGACAGGTCCTCGTAGCCGGGGTCGAGCTCGGGGATCGGTCCGTACAGTGTCTGGCCGGCGCCGAACGCATCGGTGAAGGCGGAGTGGTCGATCGCCTGGCGGATCGCTTGGCGCACGCGCTGGTCAGCAAGCGGGCTGCCGGGAGACTGGTTCATCGCCAGCGTTCCCTTGTCGGTCGACTGTCCGAGCACTACTTCGAATCCGCCGTCCGCCTGGATCTGTTCGGTGAAGTTCGCATCGAACCCGGTGACGACATCGACTTCGCCGGCAAGCGCCGCGTTGAGGGCCGCCTGCGTCTCCGGGATGTAGTCGAAGACCACTTCGGCGGCCGCCGCCGGGTCGCCCCAGTATGCGTCGTTGCGGACGAACGTGATCGAGTCGCCCTGTCGCCACGAGTCGAGCAGGAACGGGCCGGTCCCGTTGGCGGCTGTCGCGTAGTCGACAGTGTCGCCCTCCTTGAGGATCAGCCCGGCGCGCCCGGTGAGGTTCCACAGCAGGCTCGAATCCGGCTCCGAGAGGGTCAGCGTGATCTCCTGCCCCTCGGCGGTGATCGAGGCGATGTTCGCCAACCGACCCGACTCCGCCCACTCGGGGGTGTCACGCCTCGTGGTCAGCGACCACACGACATCCTGCGGCGTCAGCTCCTGGCCGTCGCCGAAGGTCACGCCCTCGCGCAGCGTGAAGGTGTAGGTGAGCCCGTCCGCCGACACGTCGTACTTCTCCGCGAGAACCGGAACGATGTCCTGTTCCGATGTGCGACCGACAAGCCCCTGGTAGACGTTGTCGATGAGGATTTGATCGAGGGCAGCGCCCGCCGTCTGCCGGATGTCGAGATTCCCCGGCTCCAGCACGAGACGGATCGCCACCGAGGCATCGGGGTCAGGTGCCCCCGTCGGCGTCGGTGCGGTGTCACTGCTGCCGGTGCAGGCTGTCAGAACGAGGGCGCTCGCGGCGAGCAAGGCCGACGCGGCCAGAGCGGTGCGGCGGAACATGGGAGTCCTTTCCGGGGGGCATCCGCGGCGAGGCTGGTGGGCACGCGGAGCACGAAGGGGATCTGCGGTAGATAACTCTAGGGTCCGGTGGCTCTGTTCCCCTCATCGAGGGGCGAACGTAACGTCATCGTTGCCGGGTGTCTCCCAGCTCGGCGATCGTCCCGGCGAGCGACCTCGGCGCCTCCTCGTGCACGTTATGACCGGTCGGGAGAGCGACGAGAACGGCATCCGGTCGGCGCCCCATGAACTCTGCCGCGTCCTCGGCGGTGACAAAGCCGTGCTCCCCGCGGATGAGCGTGAGCGGCGCAGCCACGGCGGCGACGTCGTTCCATCCCGTGGTGGAGAGAATCTCGGAGAGGGCGTCCTGCTGCGCATCGACCTGCGCGGCAACCTCGGGCGCCGCCGCGAGCGCCGCTGCCAGGTGAGCGAAGTGGTGCTTCCATTCCACCCGTCCGTCTTCGCGCACCCGCGAGTTCAGGTACACGCCCCGCTCGGTCTTCTCGCGGGTTCCGCCCCCGAGACCGAAGGCCATCGCCCGATCGACCATCTCGTCGCGGCTCGCCCAGTCGGTCGGACCTGCAAAAAAAGCCCGGATCTGCGCCGCTCCCGCGTTCGGATCGATGCCCGGAGTGATGTCGACCATGATCAGCTGCGCGACGAGTTCGGGAGCGGATGCCGCCAATGCGGCGCCGGTCAGTCCGCCGAGCGAGTGTCCGACGACCAGTTGCGGCCCCGATGCCCACGCCCGGATACCCGTCGCGACATCGGGCGCGAGGTTTGTCGCCGTGTAGGCGGCATCGGTTCGCCACGACGAGTCGCCGTGCCCGGGCAGATCGATCGCGAGGGCGGGAAGCCCGAGCGCGAGGATCGTCGAGTCCCAGGTGTGTGCGTTCAGTCCTGCGCCGTGCACGAACGTGACCGCCGGAGGCGCGTCGCCGAACCGCAGCGCGCTCAGGCTGCGTCCGTCCTCGAGGGTCAGCGACATGCGCTCGACCCGAGGGAGATCCCCGGTCACGCCGACGTCACGGGCATCGGTGGCCAGGAAGCGGAATTCGTCGTCAGAGGTGGTCATCGCCGTCCGTCCTCGGTTGCGGGGGATGACCCCATTCTGGCCCCCTCGCGTGGGGACGACGACAGCCTGCGCACAGGTGGGAGTCACGCGACGCAGATAGGCTCGAAGAACGTGAGCACTCTCGACATCTCCGGCGCCATCAACTTCCGGGACACCGGCGGACTTTCTGCTGGTTCGGGGAGGACCCGCACGGGCGTGCTCTACCGGTCGGGCAATCTGGCGCGACTCGACGAGGACGGCATCCGTGCATTCTCCGGCCTCGGGATCCGTCGCGTGATCGACCTGCGCGACGACACCGAAGTCGCCGGTGCACCCAGCAGGTTCGACGACCGCGCCCTTGTCGTTCAGCGGGTGCCGCTGTTTCTGGGCTCGGTCGCGTCGTTCTTCGTCGAGGATGTTCCACTGACCGAGATGTACCGGCGGTTGGTCGACGACTCCGCCGCGCGCGTCGTCGAGGTCGTGCGCGGCGTCATCGCCGACCAGCCGGTCCTGGTGCATTGCACCGTCGGAAAAGACCGCACCGGCGTCACCGTGGCCATCACCCTCGCCGCCGCGGGCGTGGACCGTGACGCCGTGATCGCCGACTATGCCCGCACGGAAGCACTCTTGCCGGCGTCACGCAATCGCGATGTGGTGGCGCGGATCCGTCAGTTCCACCCGGATGCCGCCAACCTCGAGGAACTGGCGACCAAGTCACCCGCCGCGGTGATGGCCAGGATGCTGGAGAGCCTGGATGCGACCTATGGGTCGCCGCGAGACTACCTGCGGGCTCACGGCATGAGCGATGACGAGCTCGTCTCGCTGGATGCCGCCCTCACGGAGTGAGCGCCTCGGCAGCCCGCCGGCGGGGGATGTAGTTGCCGTCGGCGAGTCCCGCCTCGATCTCGAAACGATTGCGGATCGGATTGCGCCCCGACAGCTGGTACAGCAGCGGCATGAGCATCCCGTACCGGCGCCACTGACGCGCGTGCACGAGCTCGTGCCGCAGCACCCGGGCGCCGTCATTGGTCGCGGTGAGGTAGCAGGAGCCGACGCACACCCCGCCGCGCGGGAAGGTCCAGGACGGCATGCCGCGGAAGACATACAGCACGGTGCCGTCCCGGCCGCGGTGTCGCCGTATCCGTCCGGTGCTCCAGAGAAACCCCCACGTGAACCCGATGGCGGTTCCGACCACGGCCCCCGCTCGGGAGAGAGGCGAGTCCAGCAGCGGGAGCCACCGATCCAGGGCGCGGCCGCGGGCGACGGCGCGGTCGGCGGCTGCCTCCCACCCGGCGGGCGGCATCGGGATCGGGCTCACGCCACGGCTCCGAGAAGACGCAGAATCGTCGGCATGTCGTCGATCGCGGCATCGGGGGAGGACGGGGAGAACTCGGCGATGGTCGCCCCGGCAAGCGGAAAGCGATCACGGACAGCTCGGACTGCGGCGATGACGGCGCCGGCATCCGGGCCGAACGGCACCGGAAACGACACCCCTGTCACGGCGGAGGGGTCGAAGACATCGAGGTCGATGTGCAGGTAGACCCGTGCCGCCCCGGTCGCGGAGATCGCCGCGATCAGGGCCTCCGGGTCGGCGAGGCGCTCGGGCGGCACGAGGGAGATGTCGTTCTCATCGATGAACTGCCGTTCGGCGTCGTCGAGCTCCCGGGTGCCTGCCAGCACCACCCGATCGGGAGTCAGGACGCCGCGGGAAAGACGGAGACGCTCGGCGCCGTCTCCGAGCGCGGCGCGCAGCACCATGCCGTGGAACGCACCGCTGGGTGAGGACTCGGGAGTGTTCAGGTCGGCGTGCGCATCGAGCCATACCAGGGCGACGTCCTCGGCAGCGACGGCTTCCAGCGCACCGATGCTCACGCCGCAATCCCCGCCGATGACAACCACCGGCTCGGGTTGGCTCGCCACGGCATCCCGAACGAGCTCGCGGATGCGACCGAGTGAACTGGCGCGGCGGATGCCGGTATCCAGGCTTTCACCGGCTTCGACCGGCACCTCCAAGCGGGTGCAGGCCGAAGCCGGGAGGTCGCCCGCGATGGCTTCGGCGCCGTCGACGAGCTGCATAGCGCGAGCCGACCCCGAACCCTGCCACTGCGGGGCGATGACGAAATGAGCCATGGGGCTGTTCGATCAGCCTTCGATGGCGGGCTTGGCAGCACCGCCGGACTTCAGGGCAGCCAATCGGGCCTCCACCTCCGTGAGTTCGCCGAGGTCTTCCAGGCTCTCGAACTGGGCGTCCAGGCTCGAGGCGGCGAGCTCGGTCTTGCCCTGCGCGATCGCCTCCTGGCGGCGCACCTTCTCTTCGAAGCGGCCGAGTTCGCTCGTCGGGTCAAGCACGTCGATCGACTTGACGGCATCCACGACCTTCGTCTGGGCCTCGGCGGTCTTCTGACGCGCGACCAGCTCAGCCGACTTGGCCTTGAGCTGCTCGAGCTTCTGCTTCATGCCGTTCAGGCCGTCTTTGAGCTTGTTCACGACCTCGGTCTGCGATGCGATCTGCGGGGCCGCGGCCTTCGCCGAGTTCTCGGCCGCAATCTGCCGCTGCAGGGCGACCTTGGCGAGGTTGTCGAACTTGTCGGCATCCACGGCATCGCCGCTCGCGCGGAACTCGTCAGCCTTCCGGCTGGCAGCCAGAGCCTTGTTGCCCCACTCGGATGCCGACTGCAGGTCTTCCTGGTGGTCGCGCTCGAGGAGCCTCAGATTGCCGATCGTCTCGGCGATCGCGGCTTCCGCATCGGCGATGTTGTTCGTGTAGTCACGCACGAGCTGGTCGAGCATCTTCTGCGGGTCCTCGGCCTGGTCGAGCATCGCGTTGATGTTCGCCTTCATGAGGGTGGAGATACGCCCGAAAATGGACTGCTTTGCCATCGGTGTGTCCTTCCGTGTGGAGTGTGAGTGGTGGTCGATGAACGTGATTGCTAGAAGCGGCCCCCGCCGCGGCGCCCGCGTGAGCCCCCGCCGCCGAAGCCGCCGCCGCGTGATACGCCGCCGCCGAAGCCGCCGCGCCGGGAGCCGCCGCCGAAGCTCCCGCCGCCGAAGCTTCCGCCGAAGCCGCCGAACCCTCCGCGCCGCGATCCGCCGCCGGAGAGCACAGAGTTGAGGACGATACCGCCGAGGACGGCGCCCATCATCCCGTTCGATCCGCCGCCCCGGGAGCCGCCGTAACCACCCGGGTCGAAGGCTCCGACATCGCGCTGAGCCGCCTGGATCGCCTGCGAGGCGAGCTGCTCGGCGCGCTGAGCGTGCGGGAGGGCCTGCGCCGGGTCGGAAACCTGGATCTGCTGCGCCGTTGCCAGACTCGCGCGCGCTTCGGCCAGCCGGGTGCGGGCCTGCGCGCCGACGGCGCCGCGACGGGCGGCGATGAAGTCGTCGGCCGCGGATATTTGAGCGCCTGCCTGCATCGTGACCTGGGCGAGCGCCTGCTGGGCCCGCTGCGCCTGAGCCTGAGCATCCCGCGCGGCCTGCACGACCGTGTCGATCTGCCGGTCTGCTTCCTCGAGTGCGTGCAGCGCCGCAAGCGGACGCTGCAGGGGAGCATCCAGAAGCGCACGGGCGGACTCGATCTGTTGCGCCGTGCTGGCTGCGACACCGGCCAGACGTCCGTCGGGATCGGGAAGCGCTCGCGCGGTCGCGATATCGGCTTCGAGGCCCGCCATCACACTCCGGGCAGTCGTCGCCGCCTGCCGCAGATCACGGGCCAGGGTGTCGACGGCGCGTTCCAGCTGCAGGGCTTGGGTCACGGCATCCTCGGCGCCGCGGATGCTGACTGCCGCCTCCGATGTCTTGCCGGCAGCCAGTGAGGTGCGAGCCGACGCGAGTGCGGCATCCGCGAAGGCGATCCGTTCACGCGCCTGCTCGGCGTTATCGGCGACGGTTGCGATGGCATCCGGGTGGAAGGATGCCGCGAGTTCGGATAGTTCGTGATCGGCATCGTCCAGTCGGGCGACGGCGTCGTCACGGTCCTTCGCGATGCGCTCGATCGCCTGCGGTGCGTTGCGCTCGAGTTCACGCAGGGCCTCGAACTCGGCAACCTTCTCGTCGAGCGCCGTGTTCGCCTTCTCGCACAGGGCGAGGATGGCGACGTTCCACTCTCGGATCTGGGCGTCAGTGTCGGGCTCGGCATCGTCCAGCCGCTGCTGGAGCGAGAAAGCTTCGGTGAGGCTCGCCGTCGCGGCGGTGATCGTCTTCTCGAACTCGGCAGCCGCAGCATCACCGAACTGCGCACGCGCGAACCCGAGTTCCTGCGTGCTCGTCGTGATGGCATCGTCGGTCGCGACCAGAGCGGTCGCCGCGCGCCGAGCGAGTTCGTCGAGACTCACCGCTTGCAGATCGGCATCGCGCCTCCGGCGAGAGCGGACGATCAGCCAGAACACCAGTCCGCCGATGGCGGCGATCACGACGAGGACCAGGACGGCCGTGAAGAACCCCCCGGAGCCCGATCCTCCCGACAGCGCGGACTCCACGCCATCGGCTGCTGTCGTGATGGCCCCGAGGTAGTCCCCGTCGCTCAGGTATGGCTTGACCTCCGCCTCGATCGCCAGGAGCTGGTCTTCGCTGAGGGGACCGGTTGCATCGGCGGAGGTGTAGAACTGGCGCGACTCGGTCGCCACCGCGAGGATGTACTGGTTCGGCCCGAGGCCGTTGCGTTCGGCGACCGTATCGGCCCATTCCTGGCTGTTCGACGGATTCGTGAACTCGTCGACGAACACCGCGTACAGGTCGACACCCGTGGACGCGTACAGCTCAGCCAATCGCGCGTCCGCCGCCTGCTGGTCGGCCGCGCTGAGCGCGTCCACCTCATCGAGGACGTAGCCAGCACCGAGCGTGACCGGATCAGTGGCGCTTGCGGGCGCGGCGGTGAGGGAGAGCAGTGCCGCGACCGCCACCGCGCTCAGTACCGTCCCGAACGACCATCGAGTCGGCATCGATTCCCCTCCCGGTGCGCCACAGCCCGCGCCCTTCGATCCTATTGATCGGGCACGGCCTCGCGGAAGCGCTCCGCGAGGCGCACCGGATCCTCACAGCGTGCGTCGTAGGGTGAGTGCCCGAAAGGCAGGTGCGGTGGTGGACGATCGCTACGGAACTGACGTACTCGCGAGCGGCTGGCGCGGTCACGGCCGGACCGAGAGCTCCCGTGTTCCGGCAGAGCGGGGTCTGGTCATCGAGGTGCAGGCAGACGGGTTCTGCGGTGCCGTGACACACGCGGATGCCGCGACCGTCGAGCTCGAAGACCGCTTCGGTGCCCGGCGCCGTTTTCCGCTGGGCCCGGGGTTTCTGGTGGAGGGGTCGCACGTCGTCCTCGTCGCGCACCGGCCCGTGGCCCCCCAGCAGCCGAAGCGGACGGCATCCGGCTCGTTCGCGGGCCCCGACGAGCGGGCGCGGGTTGCGCGGGCAAGCCGCATCCTGGTCGAGGGGCGCCACGACGCCGAGCTGGTGGAGAAGGTTTGGGGAGACGACCTGCGCGCGGAGGGCGTCGTGGTCGAGTACCTCGAAGGGATCGATCGCCTGGCGGCCATGCTCGAGGAGGAACCGCCCTCGGAGCGCCGCCGCTACGGCATCCTCGTCGACCATCTTGTGCCGGGCTCGAAGGAGGCGCGCATTGCGGCGGAGATCACGCGCGGTCGGCACGGCACGAACCTTCTCATCGTCGGACACCCCGAGATCGACGTGTGGCAGTGCGTGCGGCCCGCCTCGCTGGGCCTGCGAGCGTGGCCGACCGTGCCGCGCGGCGTCGACATCAAGGTCGGAACCTGCCGCGCTCTGGGCTGGCCGAGCGAGACGCCCGCCGATCTGGCCCGCGCCTGGCGCCGCATCCTCAGCGCGGTGGGCAGCTATCGCGACCTGGAACCTTCGCTCCTGGGCCGCGTCGAGGAACTCATCGACTACGTGACGGCGGCGCCCTGAGATCAGGTCACCGACAGCGCCGCGGCGATCGTGCCGCCGGGGCTGGCGGATCGGTGGCCGCCGCGGGGACTGGCATACTGGGCTGAGGCGTGCTCGCCTCCTTTTGTGTGCGCGGAAGGTCAGCAGTGGTTCCCACCTCTCGACAGGATGTCGCGCTCTCCCCGCGGAGAGCCCCCTCCTCCCGGGGATGGCGAGGCGTCCCTCGCGGTCTGAGCGATTGGCTCGCCGACCTGACGTCGCCGCGCGTGGGCGTCGAGCCCATCGCCTCCGGGACCCTCACGAAGGTCGTCGGAATCTGGGCGCTCGGCCGGGCCGTCAACCTCGGACTTCTCTGGATGTTCTTCGAGGTGTCGCGCCTTGCCGATCTCGGATTCGGTCCGTTCGGCATCCACGTGCGCAGCTTCCTGACATTCCTCACGGGATGGGACGCCGACCACTACCTCAACATCGCGCGCACCGGTTATCCGATCCGCCTGCCGATGGAGGAGGGGATCGTCCAGACCAACGACTGGGCGTTCCTGCCGGTCTTGCCGTTCCTCGAGCGCGTGGGCTCCGATCTGACCGGGGTCAACGAGGGCATCATCGGGGTCATCGTGAGCATCGCGGCCAGCCTCGGCGCGACCCTCGTGCTGTTCCTGCTGCTGCGGCGGGTGACCACTCCGCGGGCAGCCTGGTGGGGCATCGTGCTCTTCACTTTCGCCCCGCTCTCGTTCGTCTACGTGCTCGCGTACGCCGAGTCGCTGTTCCTCCTGCTGCTGTTCACCGCCCTGCTCCTCGCGATCCGGCGCCAGTATTTGCTGATCCTGCCGGTGGGGGTACTGGCCGCGTACACCCGGCCCGGCGTCCTCGCCCTCGCGCTGGGCCTCGGGATCGTCTTCGTCGTGCGATGGATGCAGCACCGCACCGACCCGTTCCCCTGGACCCAGCGGCTGAGTCTCGCCGCGAGCGGGATCGCCATCGCGGCGGCTGGTCTCTCGTGGACCTCCATCGCGGACGCCGTCACCGGCATTCCGCACGCCTACGTTCGTACCGAGACAGCCTGGTGGATCCCGCTTGTCGGTACCGGGGACTTCGTGCCCCTGACGCCGTGGTTCCGGTTCTTCGGCACGTACCTCAACGTGTTCGGCATCCTTCTGGTTCTCGCGATCATGGCGGCGTTCGCCTGGTGGATGTTCTCCAAGCCCACGCGCAAGCTGGGTCTGGTGATTGTGGCCTACGCGGCAAGCTACGGCCTGTACCTGTTCGGCGTCTTCCTGCCGCAGCAGTCGACCTTCCGCCTCATGATGCCGCTGTCACCCCTCCTCGGTGACGAACGCTTCTCGTCGACACAGCATCGTCGGCAGTGGCTCCTGGTCGGGTGTCTGGGCCTGCAGGTGGTCGCCGTGTTCCTGCTGTGGACCATCGGATATCCGTGACCGGTCGGGCGCCCGCTGTGACATCTTCCGAGGACGGCTCGACGGGTTTTCGTGACCGGCCCGTCTCTTTCGTCCGCCGAAGCGGCAGGATGTCGGAGGCCCAACAGCGGGCGTGGACCGAGGTTGGTCCCCGGATGCTGATTCCCGTGGAACGGGATGCCGCATCCACCAGCATCCGGGAGGGATCGACCATCGACCCCGCGGCGGTGTGGGGACGCGCGGCGCCGCTGATCGTCGAGATCGGGTCGGGCCAGGGGCACGCGATCGTGCACGCGGCGACATCCCGGTCCGACGCGAACTTCCTGGCCGTCGAGGTCTTCCGGGCGGGCCTCGCGCGGACGATGCTGGATGCGGATCGGGCGGGGCTCTCGAACCTCCGTCTCGTGGAGGCCAACGCCCCCGAGGTGCTCGAGCACCTCCTCCCGCCAGCCTCGGTCGATGAGCTCTGGATCTTCTTTCCCGACCCCTGGCACAAGAAGAAACACACCAAGCGGCGCCTGGTCACCGCCGAGTTCGCCGCGCTCGCGGCATCCGTGCTGCATGCGGGCGGGGTGCTGCGGCTCGCGACCGACTGGCAGGATTATGCCGACCAGATGCGATCGGTGCTGGATGCTGCGCCCGGCTTCACCCGCGCCTTCGAGGGCGACTGGGCACCCCGTTTCGGTGGCCGCGTGCTGACGGCTTTCGAACGAAAGGGTGAGCGGGCCGGGCGGGAAATCCGAGACCTCACCTACCGGCGGAGCACGTGAGTAGTGACGCGGACGCCGGGCACGGGATCGCGCAGCGGCTTCCTGCGGTCTCGTGGCGCGTCGTGCCAGCCGTGCTGATCGTTCTGGCAGCTCCCGCGTTCTTCGTCGCACTGATGCCCTGGCTGGGATGGACACTCCTGGCGGCCGGCATGATCGCCGCGCTCCTGGTCGAGCGTTTCGCGCCGGCACCTGCCGGACCGACCGTGCGAATAGGGTCGCGGCTCGAGACGGCCCGGGTGGTCTCGCGCCCCCGTCGATCGTGCGGGACCTGTCGCTCATCGCGATCGGGATGCTGATCGTCAGTGCGATTCCGCTCAAGGCCGAGCTCGACAACCTCGCGATCGTGCGTTTCGCGATCGCCCTGGGGGGCGCCGTCGCGGTGCCCTACGTCATCTCGCGGTTCGTCTACCGGGACCGGGCGATCGGGTTCCCCTGGCGCGGCGGTGGTCGCTGGCGCTGGTTTCAGTGGACGTGGCTGGTCGGCGTTCTCATCCTCGGCTGGCTGATCCTGCCGTTCTACTTCATCACCTCCGGGGTCTATCTCAACTGGCCGGTCGTGGACACTCCCGACCTCATCGCCCGGCTGTTCGTCGGGGTCGGCGCCGTGGGGATCTGGGACGAGCTCTTCTTCATCTGCACGGTCTTCGTCCTGCTGCTGCGGCACATGCATCCGGTCACCGCGAACCTGCTACAGGGCGTCGTGTTCGTCTCGTTCCTGTGGGAGCTCGGCTACCAGGCGTGGGGACCGCTGCTGACGATCCCGTTCGCTCTGCTGCAGGGCTACATCTTCCTCGTCACGCGCTCGCTCGCGTATGTGGTGACCGTGCACCTGCTCTTTGACGCGGTGGTCTTCGCCGTGCTTGTCCACGCCCACAACCCCGGACTGTTCGACCACCTGTTTCTGGTCTGACGCTCCGCCTCGGGTTTGGGTGGGTCGGCCCTTGCGTGGCGGCGCGGCGTGAGTCACGCTGGCGCCATGAGTGACTCCCTCGACCCGGCCCCGGCCATCATCGATGCCCACGCCCTCGCGCTGACCACGCTCCCGTTCGCCGACGACCGGGACCTCGTCGCCGCTGAGCGCGGGTTCCTCGGAACTCTCGCCCCGCTCCTGATCACGGATGCCGAGGGTGGCGTGGTCTGGGACGGCGAGAGCTACAACTTCCTGCAGGGCGAGCCACCGGCATCCGTGCACCCGAGCCTGTGGCGACAGTCGATGTTGGTGGCCAGGCACGGGCTGTTCGAGGTCGTCCCCGGGATCTATCAGGTGCGCGGCTTCGACCTGTCGAACATCACATTCGTCGAGGGAGACAGCGGGGTCATCGTCATCGACCCGCTCATCTCCGCAGAAACTGCGGCCGCCGCCCTCGCGCTCTACCGCGAGCACCGGGGCGAGCGCCCGGTCGTCGCGGTGATCTACACGCACAGTCACGTCGATCACTTCGGCGGAGTGTTCGGTGTGACCTCTCAGGACGAGGTCGATGGGGGTGCGGTCCAGATCATCGCGCCCGAGGGGCTCGTGGCGCACGCGGTGGCCGAGAACGTGTATGCCGGCACCGCGATGGGGCGTCGAGCCGGATACATGTACGGAGCCGCGCTCGCTCGCGGCCCGCGCGGTCAGGTCGGGGCGGGGCTTGGCCAGACCACCTCGACCGGGTCGGTGGGACTGATCGTCCCGACCCTCGAGATCGGACAGACGGGGGAGCATCACACGATCGACGGGGTCGACATCGAATTCCAGATGGCTCCGGGCACCGAGGCGCCTGCGGAGATGCACTTCTTCTTCCCGCGGTACCGAGCCCTGTGCATGGCCGAGAACGCTACCCACAACCTGCACAACATCCTGACGCTGCGTGGTGCGCTCGTGCGCGACCCCCACGTGTGGTCGCAGTACCTCACCGAGGCGATCGAGCGGTGGGGTGAGGCATCCGATGTCGTCTTCGCCTCCCACCACTGGCCGACGTGGGGGCGCGACGAGATTGTCGAGTTCCTCTCGACGCAGCGCGACCTCTATGCCTACCTCCACGACCAGACGCTGCGAATGCTGAACCAGGGCATGACGGGAGCGGAGATCGCCGAGGTGATCCAGCTGCCTCCCGCGCTCGAGAACGCGTGGAACGCCCGCGGGTATTACGGCTCGGTCAGTCACAACGTCAAGGCGATCTACCAGCGCTACATGGGCTGGTTCGACGGGAATCCGGCACGTCTGTGGCAGCATCCGCCCGCAGCGCTCGCGGAGCGGTACGTCGCGGCGCTCGGCGGCGTTGACAGGGTCGTTGAGCTCGCGCAGGCAGCGTACGACGCGGGCGACTTCCGGTGGGCGGCGACCCTGCTCGATCACGCCGTCTTCGTTGATGCGGAGCACGCCGGCGTCCGGGAGCTGTACGCCGCGACGCTGCGCCAGCTCGGATACGGGTCCGAGAACGGCACCTGGCGCAACTTCTTCCTCTCCGGGCGACGGAGCTGGAATC
The DNA here is from genome assembly GCF_015565955.1 of Microbacterium schleiferi. Lineage (NCBI taxonomy): Bacteria > Bacillati > Actinomycetota > Actinomycetes > Micrococcales > Microbacteriaceae > Microbacterium > Microbacterium schleiferi. The sequence goes on from NZ_CP064760.1 coordinate 887,798, forward strand.
GGGGAGCTTCGGTACCCCGACGAACCCGAACGCGCCCTCCATCGTCGCGCAACTCTCGCCCGAGCAGTTGCTGGACTCGCTCGCGATCTCGGTGAACGGGCCCGCCGCGTGGGACCTGGACCTTGCGTTCGACCTCGTCTTCACCGACCTGGACGTGACCTACCGGGTGACGCTGCGAAACGGCGTGCTCGTGTACGTCCCGCGGCAGGCGCCGGCTGACGCTCCGCTCGTGCTGCGGATGCCGAAGCTGCGCCTGCTCGCCCTCCTCGGGGGAGACCGCACGAGCCCCGGTATCGAGGTGGAGGGCGACATGCGCGTGTTCGAGCAGCTGGCCGCCGTGCTCGAACCGGGCGACCCGGACTTCGAGATCGTCCTGCCCTGATCGGGGAGGTGCCCCGCCCCTCATCCCGGGCGTCGGAGAAATCCCCGAGGTAGGACGAATCAGTCCAGGTTCATCCTGCGGTGGTGATTTCTCCTACCCTGCGGATGCGGCGCTCAGCGCCCGAGGCGAGCGTCGAGCCAGTCGAACATCCGCTCGTCGGTGAGTAGGCGCGCCAGCGGCTGGCAGTGGTAGTCGGCGCCTTCGTCAGCCGTGAATGGTTGCAGCGTCGCATCCGGCACCATCGCGGCGAGCTGCTCGGACTGGCCCGGCCAGAACTGCTCCTTCTCGGGAGAGGTGACCAGCAGTGGCGTCGTGATCTTGGCGGCATCCTCGGGCTCCAGGCGGTAGCGCAGCATCTCGACCATCGTGTCGTAGGGGCTCTGCTTGCCGAAGGGTCGAGCGCGGAAGTTCCAGAGGCGCGAGACGGACTTCGAGTAGCGCAGGGCCATCTCCATCCCGCGGTCGAACTTCTCCTTCTCACCCTTCTCGACCAGTTCCATCTCGGACTTCGGGATGCCGGCGCGCCACGACTGCGAAACATCGACGACCCCGGGATCGGCGACGGCCGCCGCGATCCGGTGCTCGAACGCCAGAGCGCGGGGGAGCCAATATCCGGACTGGCTGATGCCGTACGCGGCGATGCGGTCAGCATCCACGTCGTCTCGAGCAACCAACGCATCAACGACCGGGGTGATCACGGCCTCCCAGTCGTACCGGAACGGGATCTCGTGGTCGAACAGCATCGACTGCTGGCCGGGACCGTCGAACATCAGGACGTTGTAGCCGCGTTGCAGCCCGCCGAGGCCGCCGGTAGCCCACATGCTGCTGATGGAGCCATCGCTGCCGTTGACCAGGATCAGGGTCGGCGCCTTCTGGTCATCCGTGTTCGCCGTGAAGAAGTATCCCGGCATCGTGGTGTTCTCGTAGGGGATCGCGACGCGTTCGGCGGGGTACGGCGCGCGATCGACGAACGCATCCCAGGCGGTGCGGTGCGCCCGGAAGGCCCGCTGCAGGAGGTCTGTGTCCCCAACGCTGCTGCGGCGTTGACGGCGGGGGCGTAGGCGTTCGCTGCTCGCAGGTACGCCGACGCTGCGCTGGCGCGGTGCCCGGCATCCGCTGAGGCGGCGGCCTGACTCGTGAGGCGCTCGCCGAGCGCACTCCACGCGTGGTACCAGCCCTCGTGGTCCCCGTCCTTCACGTCGGCGATCGTCCGCAGGACCTCCCCGACATCGGATCCGCCGTAGGGGGCCTGTCCGAGCTGGATCCGCACTTCGAAGTCGAAGTCCTCGCTGTAGAACCCCGTCTCGAAGACGTCGTGCGCGTGCCTGCTGAATAGATTGGCCATGGTCTCTCCCCGAGTGTCGTCGGGGGCAGGCTATCGGCGCAGTCACGGCAGCGGAAGAGCTTTCCGCGCGTGCGTGGGCGCCGCGGCGGCGCAACACGACCGTAGGCGCTATCGCCGGCGGAGGACGGATCGGGGCCGAATCATCCGACGCTCGGGACATCTCCTACATTCCGGATGCCTGCCCGCGTGCCCCCGGCGGCAGGGGCCCGCCTGACGGGTGGTGTAGAGATCGAAGAAAGGGACCGCCCTTCGGACGGTCCCTTCTTCGATAACGTGCCCCCGCGCCCTACCGCCACTCCACGCGCCGGATGCGTCGCGCGGAGCCTCGGGCGGCAGGGGCCCGCCTGACGGAGGGTGTAGAGATCGAAGAAGGGACCGCCCTTCGGACGGTCCCTTCTTCGATAACGTGCCCCCGCGCCCTACCGCCACTCCACGCGCCGCTACGCGCCGCTACGCGCCGCGCGGAGCCTCCGGCGGCAGGGGCCCGCCTGACGGAGGGTGTAGAGATCGAAGAAGGGACCGCCCTTCGGACGGTCCCTTCTTCGATAACGTGCCCCCGACAGGAATCGAACCTGCGACCTTTGGTACCGGAAACCAACGCTCTATCCCCTGAGCTACGGAGGCGTACCGATCGAGATTACCACCGCGCGCCAGGCACACCCTGACCCTCGCACGAGCGGGGCAGCCGGACGCGTCATCCGGTGGACTTCCAGGCGTGCGAGGATACTCCGGTGCATCGCATCGTGACCGCCGAACTGGACCTGGAACTCGGGGCATCCATCGACCTGATTTTCCAGATCGCCGTTGCGCAGCATGCCCCCGTCCTCAGCGAAAATCTGACCTTCTCGCAGGGTGACCGCGTCTACACCCCGATCGAGATCATCGACCAGACGGGCAGCCGCCTGCACCGCTTCTGCGGCGAGCCGGGTGTCCTCGAAGTTCGCTACGACGCGGTCGTGGACGAGCAACTGACAGCGCGGGCCACGAGCGACCTCGAGGCCATCACCTATTTGCGTCCGAGTCGGTACGCCCAGTCCGACGAGGTGTTCTCGCAGGCCCGTCGGCAGTTCCGCGGGATCGGCGGCGAGGATCTGCTGCTGGCGGTGTCGGAGTTCGTCTCGGAAACCGTCACGTACACGCCGGGCCTGAGTCTGGGCACCGACTCGGCAGTCACGACCCTCATGACCGGCCAGGGCGTATGCCGCGACTACGCGCACCTGGTCATCGCGCTGCTGCGTGCCATGGACGTTCCCGCCCGGTATACGGCCTGCTACGCGCCAGGTCTCGATCCGATGGACTTCCACGCCGTCGCCGAGGCCTACCTCGACGGCGCCTGGTATGTCATCGACGCAACGCGACTGGCCGACCGGCGTTCCCTCGTCCGTATCGCAACGGGGCGGGATGCCGCCGACTGCGCCTTCCTCAGCTACCACGGCGGCAACCTGAGCCTCGACCGGATGCGCGTGGATGCCCGCCTCGCAGGCCCCGACACGGATGCCGGAGCATCCAACCCCGACACGGCTCCCGAAGCATCCGACGACTTCACCTCTCTCGTGCACCTCGCCTGATCCGCCCGATGCCGGGGTGAGACACAACCTGGCGCGAGCGACACCGGTCCGTCTCTCGCGCCACGCTGTGTCTCACGCGGTCAGGGACGGACGGCGGGCAAGCGGCGCGGGGGAGGGACGGCGCGAGGGAGGGGCACGGCGGCGGCGCCTAGACTGGATCGGCCATGAACCCCGATGCCCTCTCCGCCGCTCTTCTTGCCGTCATCACGCCCCTCGCCGAGGGTCGCCGCGACGGCGCGGCATCCGATCTCACCGTTGCAGACCTCCCGCTGGAGCGACCCAAGAACCGCGAACACGGCGACTGGGCCTCGAACGCTGCGCTCAAGCTCGCGAAGAAGCTCGGGGTGAACCCGCGCGAGTTCGCCGCCGAGGTCGCGGCCGGCCTGGCACAGGTCGACGGTGTCGCAAGCGTCGAGGTGGCAGGCCCGGGGTTCATCAACATCCGGCTGGATGCCGCGGCGGCAGGCTCCCTCGCGAAGACGATCGTGGACGCGGGAACCGCGTTCGGATCCTCAACGGCGCTGGGCGACCAGGTGATCAACCTGGAGTTCGTATCGGCGAACCCCACCGGACCGATCCACATCGGGGGCACCCGATGGGCGGCGGTCGGCGACGCTCTGGCCCGCATCCTCGCCTCGCAGGGCGCGAGCGTGACGCGTGAGTACTACTTCAACGATCACGGCGCCCAGATCGACCGGTTCGCCCGCAGTCTCGTTGCGGCAGCCGAGGGGCGGCCGGCTCCCGAAGACGGGTACGGCGGCGCCTACATCGCCGACATCGCCGCACGGGTTTCGGATGCCTACGACGGCGACATCGCAGCCCTGGATGCCGATGCCAAGCAAGAGGCGTTCCGGGAGCTCGGCGTCGGGTTCATGTTCGACGAGATCAAGCAGAGCCTGCACGAGTTCGGCGTCGACTTCGACGTGTACTTCCACGAGAACGATCTCCATGCGTCCGGAGCGGTCACCCGGGCTGTTGACCGGCTGCGTGAGCTCGGCCACATCTACGAAGCCGACGGCGCGATCTGGTTGCGTTCAACGGAGTTCGGCGACGACAAAGACCGCGTCGTGATCAAGAGCGACGGCAAGCCCGCCTACATCTCGGGGGACCTCGCCTACTACCTCGACAAGCGCGAACGGGGCTTCAACCGCTGCATCATCATGCTCGGCGCCGATCACCACGGCTACGTCAAGCGGCTGATGGCGATGTGCGCGGCATTCGGTGACGAGCCGTACGTGAACCTGCAGATCCTCATCGGCCAGATGGTGAATCTGCTCCGCGAGGGACAGCCGGTTCGCATGTCCAAGCGCGCCGGGACCGTCGTGACCCTCGAAGACCTCGTCGAGGCCGTCGGGGTGGATGCCGCGCGCTACGCCCTCACCCGGAGCTCCGCCGACTCGAACCTCGACATCGACCTCGACATCCTGCAGAAGCGTACGAACGACAACCCCGTCTTCTACGTGCAGTATGCGCATGCTCGCACGCACAATGTCGGTCGCAACGCTGCCGCGGCGGGCGTCGAGCGCAGCGTGTTCGCCCCCGAGACGCTGACGCACGAAACCGAGTCGGCGCTGCTGGGCGCCCTACAGGAGTTCCCCCGCACCGTCGCGTTCGCGGCCGAGGTCCGCGAGCCGCACCGCATCGCCCGCTATCTCGAAGAGCTCGCCGGCCTGTACCACCGCTGGTACGACAACTGCCGCGTGATCCCGCTCGGTGACGACCCGATCGAGCCGGTCCATCAGACGCGACTGTGGCTCAACGATGCCACCGGCCAGGTACTGCGCAACGGTCTGACCCTGCTGGGCGTCGGGGCCCCGGAACGGATGTAACCCATGACGGATGCCGAGCACCCCACCGACCCGCTCCCGGACCTGCGCGCGGGGTGGGTGCTCGCGGTGCCGGACGAGCCGAAGAAGCGTCGCCGGGTCTGGCCCTGGCTCGTTGCTGCAGCGGCGGTCCTGGTCGTCATCCTCGTTGTCGTGGTCGTCATCGTCGAGACCGTTGTGCGGTCCTCGATCGAGGCAGGCATCGCCGGTCAGGTGCGCACGGGGCTGGATCTGCCCGCGGATCAGCCCGTCGAGGTGTCGATCGAGGGGCCGCTCACTCTCCAGCTGCTCACCGGGAGCCTCGACGATCTCCGACTGTCCTCCGATAATGTGCCGCTCGGCCCGACGACGGCGGATGTCGATGTCGCCCTCCGCGGCGTGAGCACGACAGCCCCGTACACCGTCGGCGCCGGAGTCGCGACGGTGACCCTCGATCAGAGCCAAGTCGCCGCGCTCACCGACAGTGTCGCGCAGATCGACATCGTCGATCTGACCCTCGAAGACCCGACGATCGTCGTCGGCACCGAGCTCTCCCTGTTCGGATTCGGCATCCCGGTGTCGCTGTCGCTGGTCCCCAGTGCGGAGGCGGGAGAGCTGGTCCTGCGGCCCGAGAGCCTGCAGGTCAGCGGCCTGGCGGTCACGGCAGACGGCGTCCGGGACCAGTTCGGATCGCTCGCCGACCCGATCCTGCAGGACTGGCAGATCTGCGTCGCCCAATACCTGCCGGCGGGGGCGACGCTGACGGCGGCGTCCGTGACGGATGACGAGCTCGTCGCCACCTTCGATATCGATGGTCGGATGCTCGACGACGCGTCGCTGCAGCAGAACGGCACCTGCGAGTGAGAAGGCAGGCGCCTGATCCTTGCTTGTCCTTGAGGGCAGATGTCAGACAACCGATATCTGAAATCAGATGGAAACCTGGATGCCGTCTCGGTGAAATGCTAACTCCCTACTGTGCGTGGTGCCGGCACGTTCGTGTCGGTCCCCTCGATCTCGGAGCCAGCTCGCCATGACTACCCTGTTCTCGCCCGGTCGGGCCCCCCGCACCACCGGACTCGCCGCGCTGCTCGCCGGCATGCTCGCCCTTGCCGCGTGCTCCTCTGGCACGTCCACGGTGACATCGTCGGGGACGCGACAGATCCCGCAGCCCAGACCACACCGGTCACCGTCCAGCTGAGCTGGATTTTCAACGAAGAGTTCGCCGGCGAGTACTTCGCCGACGCCAACGGCTACTACGCCGACGCCGGGCTCGATCCTGTCCGCCTCGTGCCGGGCCCTTCTGCGGGGGTGCCCGAACTGATCAGCGGAACGGCCGACGTCGCGTTCAGTGATGCGGTGACCATCGGCGCGGCAGTGGCCCGTGAACAGGCGCCCCTGAAGATTCTCGGGGCCGTGTTCCAGCAGAATCCGTTCGCGGTGCTTTCGCTGACAGACGGTGCCGACATCGCGACCCCGCAGGACATGATCGGCAAGCGCATCGGAGTTCAGGACGGCAACTCCGCGCTGTTTGCCGCCCTCCTCGCGGCGAACGGAATCGGTGCCGATGAGGTGACTGTCGTGCCCGTGCAGTTCGATCCCGCGCCGCTGGTCAACGACGAGGTCGACGGATTCATCGCCTATCTGACGAACGAGCCGCTCGTGTTGGAAGCCCGGGGGATCGAGACGACGACCCTGCCGTTTGCCACCAACGGGCTGCCCTTCGTCGCCAAGACGATCACGGCGTCCGATCAGATGATCGCGGAGAACCGCGAGATGCTGAAGTCGTTCCTTCGCGCCGAGATCCAGGGATGGGCTGACGCCCTGGGGGATGTCGATGAGACAGTTCGGCTGGTGACGCAGGAGTTCGGCGCCGACCTCGATCTCGACCCGGTCGCTGTGCGCGCTGGTGCCGAGGAACAGAACACACTCGTGGTGTCGCCGGAGACGATGGTCAACGGTCTGCTCACCATCAGCCCGGAGCTCCAAGAGCGCACCCTCGCGAGTCTGTCCGCCGCGGGCATCGATGTCGCGGCAGAGGACCTGTTCGATCTCTCCGTGCTCGCCGAGGTCTATGCGGAGTTCCCTGAGCTCGCCTCCCTCGGTTCCTGACCCACCCCCGGGCTGCGCCACAGGGTGCAGCCCGGGCCCGATAGACGATCCTCGGAAAGAGGGAGCGCCATGACGCTACGGATGATCATCGACACCGACACCGCGCAGGACGATGCGTTCGCCCTGTTGATCGGACTTCGCCATCCCGCCGCCCAGGTGGAGGCGGTCACGATCAATTACGGCAACGTCGCCTTCGACCAGATGGTTGAGAACGCCCTTTTCACGATCGAGGTGGCGGGCCGAGGAGGGGAAGTGCCCGTCTACGAGGGCGCGCGGCTTCCGCTGCTGGCGCCGTTCGATGACTCTTCCTACGTGCACGGTTCCGACGGATTCGGTGGGGCGGGGTTTCCGCAGGCTCGGCAGCGTCCGGAATCAGAGAATGCCGTGACGGCGCTGCTCCGCCTCGTTGCCGACAACCCGGGGGAGTTCACGATCATCGGTCAGGCGCCGCTGACGAACCTCGCTCTGGCTGCCGCCGCCGACCGCACTTTCGCCGCGAACGTCAAGGAGCTCGTGATCATGGGGGGCACGAACAACGCCGCCGGCAATATCACTGCGGCGGCAGAAGCGAACTTCTTCCACGACCCCGAGGCCGCGGCGATCGTGCTCCGAGCAGGCTTCCGCACCACGCTCGTGCCGTGGGATCTCGTGATGCGTCAGGGGGTGTTCGATCTCGACAAACTCCGGCAGATCGAGAGCCTGGACACTCCCGCATCCCGGTTCTTCGTCCGAGCCAACCGCGGCACTCTCGCCTACAACAAGAAGGCACACGGGATGGACGGCAGTACCCACCCCGATTCGATAGCGGTCGCGATCGCCGTGGAGCCCCGAATCGTGACGAAGGCGAGCGACTACTATGTGGACGTCGAGACCGCGAACGGGATCGCATCGGGCTACTGCCTGGTCGACTCGGTCCGTCGATCCGGACGCGAGCCCAATGCGCGCGTGATCGAGGAGATCGACGAGGATCTGTTCTTCCAGACCATGATCCAGGCCCTCTCGTGACCGCCTCGTGGATGACGGGGGGACTGTTGTGAGTGTCGAGACGCTAGTGAGGAGAGAAGGCAGTATGCCCCTCGAGCCGTTGACTCTCACCGTCGGCCAGCCCCTTCGTGTCGCTGTGTACAACAGCATCTCGCGCGCGATCCGGAACGGCACATACCCCCTCGGGTCGGTGCTGCCCAGCGACGCCGACTTCTGCACGGCGCTCGGAGTGAGCCGGCCCGTCGTGCGCGAGGCGATGCTGCTGCTCGAGGAAGACCGCCTGATCACGACGCGCCGGGGTATCGGCCGCTTCGTGAGCGACGCGCTTCCCCGGATCGGCCTCGAGCGCGTCCGAGGGCTCGAGCTCCTGCTCGGCGAGTCCCTCGGTCCGATCACCGTGGAGCGCGTCAGCCATGAAGCCCAGCAGGCATCCGATCTGCTGTCCCAGGCATTGCAGCTCGATGCGACCGCTGCCGTGTGGACGTGGGAGTCCCTCCTGCGACGCGACGGGAGTGCTTTGGCGCTGACGTTCGAGGCCGTTCCCGCCGCTGGGCCATCTGCCTTCACGGACCCCGGGACTGACACCATGCCCGCAGCTACGGCGCTGACGCGGCTCCTCGCGTCAGCTGACCCATCCCATGTCTCCAGCGCCTGCGATATCTCCCTCGGCGTCTTGGGGGATCACCGCGCCGGTGTGCTCGGAGCCCATCCCGACACGAGCGCGCTCATCCTCACGCAGCGCGTCGCGTACCGCGGCAGCGTCGTCCTCTACGCGAAGACCGTCGTGCTGTCTGCGGCCGGTACCATCTCGCTTCAGCAGAGCGCATGATGACCGCGGCGCCGCTGCTGATCAACCTGCATTCGCATCTGGAGGGTCGCGTCAGGCCGAGTACTGCTGCCGAGATCGCGCGCGAGCTCGGGATGCCGGATGCCGATCGCGACTGGGCGGCGGCGTTGCAGCTGGAAGGCCCTGCTGACCTCACGTCGTATCTCGTCAAGGTCGTCGCGACGTTTCCGTTCTTCTCTCGCCTCGATCTGCTCGAACGGATCACGCGGGAGGCCGTCGAGGATGCTGCGGCTGACGGTGAGGATCACCTCGAACTGCGGTTCGGTCCCGCATCGCACGCGGCATCGCTGCCGGAGCTGGATGCCGTGATCGGAGCGATGTGTGCGGGGATCACCGCAGGCATGGCAGAGACGGGGATCTCTGCCGGTGTCGTCGTGGCCGCGCTCCGGAGCGACCCGACCGAGGTGAACGAGGCGGTGGCCCGTGCTGCGGCTCGAGCTGCCGGTTCCGGCGTCGTCGGGTTCGATCTGGCCGGCGACGAACTGATCTTTCCCGACCTCGAGCGCTACCGCGACGCCTTCGCGATCGCGCGCAGCGCGGGCCTGGGAATCACCTGCCACGCGGCTGAGGCGGCATCCGGAAACGCAGCGGTGCGCGCTGTCGAGCTCCTGGGCGCCACGCGGATCGGGCACGGTGCCCGTATCGCCGAGGATCCCGGCCTCATCGAGTGGTTCGTCGAGCGCGAGATCGCGATCGAAGTGTGCCCGACCTCGAATGTCTACACGGGTGCTGTCGCGTCGATGGCAGCCCACCCGGCGGCGGGATTCGCTCGCGCCGGTGCGCGTGTCGTCCTCGGCGATGACAACCCGCGGCAGACCGGTTCGCTGCTCTCGAACGAAGTCACTGTGCTGCGCGAGGGCCTCGGCTTCGACGAGGTCATGATCCAGCGCCTGGCACGCGACAGCGTGGACGCGGCGTTCGTCTCCGACGGCGTGAGGATGCAGTGGCGAGGCCGGCTGGATGACCCGGCCGCTCACCGCCCCGTGGCCTGAGCGGGACCGCCAGCGGATTCCCGGGCGAGGATACCCCGTGCCCTAGACTGACCGGAGTGTCTCGGCGCGTGCGCTGACCGCCCGAGGCTGGTTCGCGCCGCTCGCCCGGCGCCGAAGACTTCATCGATTGGCTTCCGCGTGTCCGCCCACCCGACTTCCGCTCCGGCGCTGCCGGCGTCGCTGGACGTGCCCTCGGACCCGAATGACCTGGTCAGCGGTGTGTGGCCGACGGATGCCGAGCGCGATGCTGCCGGTGAACTGGTCCTCGGGGGAGTGACGGCATCCGACCTCGTCCGTAACTACGGGACGCCGCTGTATGTCCTGGACGAAAGCGAGGTCCGCTCCCACGCTCTCCGGGCTCGCGAGGCCTTCGCATCCGCGGCCGCCCGTCACGGCGTCGGGGCGCGGGTCTATTACGCCGGGAAGGCCTTCCTCAGTACTGAGGTGGTGCGCTGGGTCACCGATGCCGGACTTGCCGTGGATGTCGCCAGTGGCGGGGAACTGGCCGTTGCCCTGGCAGCCGGTGCGGACCCTGCGCGGGTCGGTGTGCACGGCAACAACAAGAGTGTCGCCGAACTCGAGAGCGCCGTGGCGGCGGGCGTCGGGTCGATCGTCGTCGATAGCTTCCAGGAGATCGATCGGCTCGCGGCCGTCGCCGCTGCCGCGGGGGTCGAGCAACCGGTGCTCCTGCGGGTCAACAGCGGTGTGCACGCCGAGACCCACGATTTTCTCGCGACGGCGCATGAGGACCAGAAGTTCGGATTCACGCTCGCCGACGCGATTGTCGCGGCGGGACGGGTGCGCGAGGCCGCCGGCCTGCGGCTGATCGGGCTGCACTGCCATATCGGCTCGCAGATCTTCGGCACTGCCGGTTTCGCCGAGTCTGCAGCGCGCATCGTGGCCCTCTACGCTGACCTGCTCGCGGATCCTGATGCCGCGGGGGATCTTCGGGTACTGAACCTCGGCGGCGGGTTCGGGATCGCCTATACCCGCGCTGACAGCCCCACGGCGATCGAGGTTCTCGCCGACGGGATCGTCGACGCCGTTGCTGCCGAGTGCGCCGCGCGCGGCATCCGGATGCCGAATGTCGCCTTCGAACCGGGCCGCGTCATCGTCGGGCAGGCGGGCGTGACCCTCTACACCGTCGGGACCACGAAGCCCGTCGCCCTCGACGCCGAGCGTGAGCGGCTCTACGTGAGCGTGGACGGCGGGATGAGTGACAACGCACGCCCCGCGCTCTACGGTGCTCACTACAGCGCGCGGCTGGCCTCCCGGGTCAGCGACGCGGCTCCGCAGCTGGTCCGGGTCGTCGGGAAGCACTGCGAGTCCGGCGACATCGTCGTGGACGCCGAATACCTGCCCGCCGATGTCGCGCCCGGTGACATCCTGGCCGTTCCGGCGACCGGGGCGTACTGTTTCTCGCTGGCCAGCAACTACAACTACCTCCCGCGCCCCGCTGTCGTCGCGGTCCGGGACGGGCGCTCCCGCGTGATCGTTCGCGGTGAGACCATCGATGACCTGCTGGCGCGTGATGCCGGCATCCTCCCGACCGAAAGGACGGCATGACCGACTACCGCCGCCTACGCGTCGCGCTGCTGGGCGCTGGGGCCGTCGGCTCCCAGGTCGCCGCGCTGCTGCGTCAGCACGCCGATGAACTGGCAGACCGCGCCGGAGCGCGCCTCGAACTCGTGGGCATCGCCGTGCGCAACCCGGATGCACCGCGCGAGGCTGACCTGCCTCGCGAGCTGTTCACGACGGATGCCGAGACTCTCATCCTCGGTGCCGACATCGTCATCGAGCTGATGGGCGGCATCGAGCCGGCCCGCACGAGCCTGCTGCAGGCGATCGGGTCGGGCGCCGATGTCGTGACCGCCAACAAGGCGCTGCTGGCAACGCACGGCCCGGAGATCTTCGAGGCCGCCGACCAGGTGGGCGCTCAGGTGTACTACGAGGCTGCCGCAGCTGGTGCGATCCCCATCATCCGTCCCCTTCGCGACTCGCTCGCCGGCGACCGGGTGCAGCGGATCATGGGCATCGTCAACGGCACGACCAACTACATCCTTGACCGCATGGACACCGAGGGCGCCGACTTCGGCGACGTGCTCGCGCAGGCGCAGGCGCTCGGCTACGCCGAGGCCGACCCGACGGCCGACATCGAGGGCTACGACGCCGCGCAGAAGGCGGCGATCCTCGCGAGCCTCGCCTTCCACACCTCGGTGCCGCTGGAGGCGGTCCACCGAGAGGGGATCACCGCGATCGACAAGCCGATGATGGATGCCGCGCGCAAGGCGGGCTACGTCATCAAGCTCCTCGCGGTGTGCGAGCGGGTTGTGAACGGCTCGGGCGACGCGATCTCGGTTCGGGTGTACCCGGCGCTGGTGCCTCGCGAACACCCGCTCGCGAGCGTTCATGGTGCGAACAATGCCGTCTTCGTGCAGGCCGAGGCTGCCGGGAACCTCATGTTCTACGGCGCGGGAGCGGGCGGGGTGCAGACGGCCTCCGCGGTTCTCGGCGATGTCGTCTCGGCGGCCCGCCGCCACATCGCGGGCGGTGTGGGCGTGGGGGAGTCGACCCGCGCCAACCTGCCGATCCTGCCGATCGGGCACGTGACGACCCAGTACCAGATCACGCTCGAGGTCACCGACCAGCCGGGCGTGCTCGCCACGGTCGCTGGGATCCTCAGCGAGGGGCGCGTGTCGATCGCGACGGTCGAGCAGACGGTGGCGGATGCCTCCACCGACCCGCTCGCGCGCGTCGCCGCAGACCCGACGGGTGTTGCCCGACTCGTGATCGGTACGCATAAGGCTTTGGAGCAGGATCTCAGCGAGACGGTTGTTCGCCTTGCTGACAGTGACGTCGTGGACCGGGTCGTTTCGGTCCTGCGAGTAGAAGGAGATTGACGTGGCACACGTGTGGCGCGGAGTCATGCACGAGTACGCCGACCGCCTGGGGGTGACGGCGGAATCGACCGTCGTCTCGCTCGGGGAGGGAGGCACGCCGCTCGTGCCCGCACCGGCGCTCTCGCAGCGCACGGGAGCGCAGGTCTGGGTGAAGTTCGAGGGCATGAACCCCACGGGCTCCTTCAAGGACCGCGGCATGACGGTGGCTCTCTCGCGGGCCGTCGAACATGGCGCCAAGGCCGTCATCTGTGCGTCGACGGGCAACACCTCGGCATCCGCCGCTGCCTACGCCGCCCACGCCGGGATCACGGCGGCAGTGCTGGTTCCCGAGGGCAAGATCGCGATGGGCAAGCTCAGCCAGGCGGTCGCCCACAACGGACAGCTCATCCAGATCCGCGGCAACTTCGATGACTGCCTCGAGATCGCTCGCGAGCTTGCCGACAACTACCCGGTTCATCTGGTGAACTCGGTCAACCCCGACCGAATCGAGGGGCAGAAGACGGCAGCGTACGAGATCGTTGAGGTTCTCGGCGACGCTCCCGACTTCCACTTCATTCCCGTCGGCAACGCCGGAAACTACACGGCGTACTCGCGCGGCTACCGCGAAGAGGCCGAGCGCGGAGTCTCCACCCGTGTGCCCCGGATGTTCGGTTTCCAGGCTGAGGGAAGCGCTCCGCTCGTGCGTGGCGAGGTCGTCAAGAACCCCGAGACGATCGCCACCGCGATCCGGATCGGTAACCCGGCGTCGTGGGAACTCGCACTCGAGGCTCGCGCGGCAACCGACGGCTGGTTCGGCGCGATCGACGACGAGCGGATTCTTGCCGCGCAGAAGATCCTCGCCGGTGAGGTGGGCGTCTTCGTCGAGCCCGCGTCGGCGATCAGCGTCGCGGGCCTGCTCGACCGGGCAGAAGCGGGAATCGTGCCCGCGGGGTCCACGGTCGTGCTCACCGTGACCGGCCACGGCCTGAAGGACCCCCAGTGGGCGCTGCGCAACGCCGACGGATCGGAAGCGCGGCCGACGGTTGTGGACGCGACCACCTCCGAGGTGGCTTCCGTGCTCGGGCTCGCTCGCGCGGGGGCGACCGCGTGAACGCAGCCCGGGTCGCCGAGCGTTCGGTCGTGGTGCGTGTGCCCGCGACCAGTGCGAACCTGGGGCCCGGATTCGACACGCTGGGACTCGCGCTCAGCCTCTACGACGATCTCGTCGTGACCTCCCTTCCGGAACCCGGGCTCGATATCCAGGCCGAGGGCGAAGGTGCCGACGAGATCCCTCGCGACGAGTCGAACCTCCTGGTGCGGGCCATGGCCTACGCTTTCGAGGCCGTCGACCGTCCCGTGCCGGGCCTGCGGCTCCGGGCGCGCAACACGATCCCGCACGGCCGCGGGCTCGGATCTTCGGGGGCGGCCGTCGTCGCCGGCATCCTGGCCGTCAAGGGACTGCTCGAGGGCGACGTCGAGATCGGGCCCGACACGATGCTGCGTCTGGCTACCGAATTGGAGGGGCATCCCGACAACGTCGCTCCGGCACTGTTCGGCGGCCTCACCATCGCGTGGATGGACGAGGCGATGCCGCAGCACAAGAAGCTGTTGGTGCATCGCGGCGTCTCTCCGGTCGTGTTCGTCCCGAGCTTCACGATGTCCACGAGCGTGGCGCGCAGCCTCCAGCCCCTGCAGGTGCCCCGCGAGGATGCCGTCTTCAACCTCTCGCGGTCGGCGTTGCTGATCGCGGCTCTCACGCAGAGCCCCGAACTGCTCCTGGCCGCCACAGAAGACAAACTGCACCAGAACTACCGTGCGCAGGCGATGCCCGAGACCGATCGGCTGGTCCGAGCACTGCGCGAGCACGGCTTCGCGGCGGTCGTGTCGGGAGCAGGTCCCAGTGTGCTTGTGCTGGCCGATGGCCCCGGTCGTCGGCTGGAGGCTGCCGCTGTCGCCGAGCGGGTCGCGGACACCCCGTGGGAGGCGCACATGCTGGCCGTCGACGTCAAGGGTGGTACAGTGAAGTCTCTCCGGCCGGGCTCTTAGATCCGGCGCTCAGACCCTCGCCCGGACCAGGGCGGGGGTCTTCTGTTTGCCCGGTCCTGAGCCATTCGACGTCGACGTCGCAGGCGACGGCCCATGCGTTGATGACGAGCTTTCCGGGGATGGTGACGCCCCGTTCGTAGTTGCTCACTGTGGATCGGCCGACGCCGAGTTCGCGTGAGAGGTCGGCCTGTTCGAGGCCGCGCCATTCGCGTGCGATGCGGAGGCGGTTCTGGAGCGTGGAGGGTGGAACCTTTGCGCCGCGGTCGAGGCTGAGAACAATCGTCATATGTCCAAGTTAGGACTACCTTTCGAAACTGTCAATACGACCGAAAGTGAACAAAGCCCAAACTTGGGCTTGACATATGTCCAGATTGAGGCATCATGGACATATGCCCAACATGGACACAACCGCAGACACCGAAGTCACAGCGGCTGAAGCCGCCGAGATCCTCGGCAAGGACCGCCGACAGGTCACCCGACTGGTCAAACGTGGAACCCTCACACCATCTCGGAAGCTCCCTGGATACACGGGCGCCTACCTGTTCTGGCGCTCCGACGTCACCGCGATCAGCGAGCGTGCGTCATGACCACGGTTCCCCCGATGGTTTACCCGGGTTCCCCGAATGTCCGTTCCACGGACCCGATCGAGTCGCATGAGGCGGCTGACCTGTCGGATACCGCGGCGTCGCAGCTTGAGGTGATGCGGATCCTCGAGCACGCTGACCGCCCGTTGTCGGATGGGGAGATTTACCGGGAGCATCTGGCCGCTCCGGTGTTGAATCCGTGGTCGTTCTCAGATTCCCGTCTCAGGACCGCCCGGCATGAGCTTGTTGAAGACGGGCGTGTGGTTGAGGCCGGGGTGGGGCGGACGTCGAAGGGTCGCCGCTGCAAGACATGGGCAGTCGCATCATGACCGCGCACGACATGACTCGCTTCTGGCGGATCTTCACCGTCGATCACGGCCGCGTCCGAGGCGACTTCATCGTCTACGCCGCGAAGGTCGGCGTGCATGAAGTGAAGCCTCTGAACGTCACCTTGTGGGACGACGAGCACACCTGGGGCCGCGTCGTGAAGTACGACGACTTCATTGCGATCGTCAATGGCGATGGCATCGAGATCCCGGGGCACATGATCCGCGCCGAGGTGAAGGCTGACATCGAAGACGCGATGGACGACCTGCTCGCGGCGATGCGGCAGTGCGTCGATGCCTTCCCCGTTGCGGAGGTCGCGTCATGATCACTGTTCGTTGGTGCGCCGGGTTCCTGTTCTTCCTGGCCCTGGTCCCCGCGTTCCTGGGTGTCCGCGACTGGCTTCTGGCTGCGTTCCTGTTCGTGATGTTCGTGGTGGCGTTCACCCCGTGGCACCGGCTCATCGCGCTGGTAGTTCTCACTTCCCCATCTGATCCTCCGCGGCACCGCCGCTAACACCTCCGTATAGAAGGGCACAAGACATGACGGAGCAAACAACAACCCGGATCTACCTGGGCCGGTTCGATGGTGACCGGCTCGTAGAGGTCACGCATTTCACGTCACGGGGTGACCGGTGCGTCCCCCCGAGCATTGTCGATCTGGTCGCCGCGGACCCTACCCGGAATTCGTACACGGACTGGGATGGGGGCGTGTGGTTTCCCCTGACCGAGGGGCGTGTGATTGAGCAGCGGGCTGATATGGGTGGCGCGTGTTGTTGGTGTGAGTTCCCGCAGGCGCGGCAGAAGTATCTTCCGGTGCCGGCGTCCGCCGCGGTCGGTGGTGTGCATGTGCGCCCGTTGCGGCGTGACTCCCGGTTCTGGGCGATGGTCGCTGTGACCGGGCTCGTGGCTGTGGTGTGTGTGCTGCTGGTGGTATCGGCGGTGACGGCATGAACGACTTCACAGCATCCAACGGCATCGGCGTGGAGATCAACGATGAAGAACAGATCGTCTTCGCCGTGCCGAATCGTCCCACCTCGCCGGTATGGATGAAGCCGGATGAGCGCGTCGCATTGCGGGAGTTCTTCCGTGCTGAGGAAGACGAACGCCTCGGACGGTGGAGGTGGCCCGAGAACCCGGAATATGTGGTTTATCGAGCCGACGACGATGCGCGGGTTCTTCACGAGCCAAGCGGGCAAGTATGGGTGATAACTCGACGTGCGGTGAATGGTGCGACTTACGGTGGCATCCAAGATTGGCACCGAGCCGCTCGGGCGTTCTTCGATGCTCACCCGGATCCGCTGGATATGCCCGACGGCATCTACATGGTCAACAAGACCTTCCATCCCTACGAGCGACTCGTGCAGCGACGACGGGGCAAGTGGCTCCACCTCTACCGGGGTGATGCGCCACAGCACGAGACGCACACCGCCGAACAGGTCGCCCGCATCGCAGCGAAAGAGGGCCGTCTGACTCCGCTCGTTCAGGTTCCTGAGCCTGACACGACTGGGGGTGCGTCATGACCGCGGCGAAGTACCTGTCCCCTGGGGATTGGGTGTCGAACCCTACCCTCGCAACCCTCGGGCACGTGTTGATCGTAACTGAGCAACCACACCCCCTCGGGGAACGGATGCTGCTGCTGACGGTGCAGATCGTCGAGTCCGGTGAAACAGCCCGGTACACCGTCGACCAGGACGCGGACTATACGGTCATCGGGGCGGAGGGTTTGCGTCGCCGCCGCGCTGTCGAGCTCGACATGCAGTTGCGGTTGTCGCGGGAGTTGCTGGAATCCCAGCGGGTCGTCGACGCGATCGACACACACCTGGCGGTGACCGCATGACTCACCACGTACCAGCTCCACCTCCGGGCGTTCCTGCCGAAATGACGATCACGCTCCCGTCCGATGACATCGCGACGATTCACGGAGTGCTCGCCGCAGACGCCCGCGCTATCCTCAGCCGCTTCCCGACGAAGGAGCAGCGTGAGTACGCCGAGTTCCTAGCGCGGATCGCGCGGGCGATAGACCACCAAGCACGCCAGCAGCTTGAACCGGGTGATCCGTCATGAGTGCCGGCATCCCGTTTGTGAAGGTCGATGTGACCCCGGATACCCCAGCGTGGGAGGCAGAACGTCGCCTGTCTGTGGGTGCGTCTGAGGTTGCCGCGGTGATGGGCCTGTCAGCGTACGGGGTTACCCCGTTGGACGTGTACCGGCAGAAGATGGGTGTCGATCGTCCGTTCGACCCTGTGCTCGCGTGGATCGGGCATCAGTCCGAACCGATCATCGAAGCGTGGTTGCGGGAGTTCTCCGGCCTGGACCTGGACATTCAGCCGGGGTTCATGGCGAGGAGCGTGGATCACCCGTACCTGCACGCATCGTTCGACCGGGTGAACGCTGGCCCGTTCTTCCCGATCCAGATGAAGACCGCCCATCAGTATGCGGGGCATCACTGGGATGAGGGTATCCCCACAGACATCCGCGTCCAGGTGCAGGCCGAGATGGCCGTGTCCGGCACACCCCGCGCCCTGGTGGTCGTGTGGATCGGTGGTCGGGAGTTCCGTCACTTCTGGGAGCCCCGCGATGACCGGTTCATCACCAACCACCTGCTGCCGGCGGTGCAGATGTTCTGGGACGGGAACGTGCGGGCGAAGGTCGAACCTCCCCCGTCCACACTGGCGGAGGTCAACGCGATCCCGACCGAGGAAGCCGAGATCGAACTGTCCGGTGAAGCGTTCGACACTCTCGAACGGATCACCGTCCTGAACTCTGACATTCAGGCGCAGGAAGCGGAACGCGACGCACTCAAGGTCGCGTTAGGTCAGTACGTCGGTGCCGCCGACACCCTCACGTTTGAGGGGCGGAAGGTCGCGACGTGGCGGCAGCAGAAGGGCCGTGTGGGGCTCGACACGAAAGCGCTCCGTGAAGCGCACCCCGACATTGTTCGGGAGTTCACAACTCAGGGGGCACCGTTCAGGGTGCTCCGCCGTACAAAGACCAAGGAGCAGAAGTGACCGACCTGAGCGTCGCCGCCGCGCAAGCGAAGAAGCAACCCACCGTCGAGGACTACCTACTCCGGTACGAACCCGAGTTCGCTCGCGCTCTCGGGCAGTCGATGGATGCCGCGAAGTTCACACAGGACGCCCTCACGGCGATCAAGCAGAACCCCCAGATCGGGCAAGCCGACCCGCGGTCCCTGTTCGGTGCACTGTTCCTCGCCGCGCAACTCCGGCTCCCGGTCGGTGGCCCGTTGGCGCAGTTCCACCTCACCACCCGAAAGGTCAAGGGTGCAGTAACGGTCGTCCCGATCGTGGGATACAACGGGTACATCCAGCTCGCGATGAACACGGGCCTGTACTCGAAGGTGTCCGCGTTCCTTGTCCATGAGAACGACTACTTCACTATGGGGGCGTCGTCGGAGCGGGGCGAGTTCTACGACTTCAAACACGCAGACGGCGACCGCGGCGCGCTGAAGGGTGTGGTCGCTTACGCGAAGGTGAAGGGCTTCGACGAGTCCTCGTGGGTTTACCTCGACGCTGACACGATCCGCGACCACCACCGACCCGACTACTGGAACAGCACACCGTGGGCAACCCGTGAGGGTGAGATGTTCCGTAAGACGGCCGTGCGTGTGTTGCAGAAGTACCTCCCGAAGTCCACCGAATCGCTGGCGTTGTCTCTTGCCGCGCAGGCCGATCAGGCGGTGGTCCGCAAGGTCGACGGTGTGCCCGATCTGGACATTCAGCACGACGAGATCGGTCCGGCTGAGCCGGGTGTGGGTGACCCGCTTGGGCGCACGGCGGAAGAGATCGCTGAGGACCAGAAGTGACGCGGCTTACGGAGATTGTGGCGGCGCTCACGACGACGAAGAACGCGAAGCGCCCGACGCGCCGACGCAAGCCCAGGAGGAAGTCATGAGCGTCATCTACGAGGACGAGTACGTGCAGTTACACCACGGACGTTGGCAGGACCACTTCGACATGCTGCAGAACACCGACGTGGCGGCGATCATTACCGATCCGCCGTACGGGGAGACATCTCTGGAGTGGGACCAGTGGCCGAAGGGCTGGCCTTATGAGGCAGCGCTTCTGACGAACGCGATGTGGTGCTTCGGGTCATTCCGCATGTTCCATGACAACGCCGACGAGTTCGCACCATGGAAACTTTCGCAGGAGATCGTGTGGGAGAAGCACAACGGGTCAGGGTTTCATGCTGACCGGTTCAAGCGGGTCCACGAGCTGGCAGTGCTCTGGTATCGCGGGGAGTGGGAAGACATACACCACGTCACGCCGACGACACCGGACGCGACGCCGCGCACGGTGCGCCGCAAGACGCGGCCGACGCACACCGGTCACATCGAGTCGTCGGCGTACCGGTCTGAGGATGGTGGGCCGCGTCTGATGCGGTCGGTGCAGTACGTGCGTTCAGAGCACGGCAGAGCGATTCACCCGACGCAGAAGCCCGAGGGCATCGTGTCGCCTCTGATTGAGTACAGCGTTCCTAGGGGGGCTTGTGCTGGACCTGTTCGCCGGGTCTGGGACTACCGCCGTAGCGGCGCGGAGCATGGGTCGGCGTTGCGTCGCGTTCGAGGTGCGCGAGGACTACGCACACGCCGCGGCGCAAAGGCTAGCTCAGCAGACGTTCGTTTTCGAGGACGGTGCAGCATGACTGGGTGCCGTCACTGGATCGGGTCCGACACCACCGGTCACGTCTGTGGCAATCCTGTGCACCGGTTCTCTCTGTGCGAGAAGCACTTCGAGGCCGAGCTTGCCCGCACGAAGCGTCGCCAGGAGAGCGAGCGTGTGCAGCGCGAGAACGCGGAGGCCCGGTGGCGGCAACGTAACGCGCCGAAGCTTCCAGGGTGGCGTGTGGCGTTGGAGCGAGCTGAGGCGGAGTACACGCGCCGCACCACGTCACCGGTTGAGGACCGCGCCGCGTACGGCGGGCTCATGAGCAGCGCCGTGATCCGCGCTCAACGGTCGCACCTGTCGGACACGAACGTGGCCAGGGTTGCCGAGTTGGACCGGATCATCACCCGGCTCCGCGCCAACATCACACGGATGGAGCGTCAGCAATGAGTCTTCGCATCGTTCCCGTGGATCTGAAGGCGGCGCGAGAGTTCGTCGCGCTGCATCACCGACACAACGAACCGCCTGTTGGGCACAAGTTCAGCGTCGGTGTCGCTGAGGGATCGGAGCTTGTCGGTGTCGCGATCGTCGGCCGTCCTGTGTCGCGGGTGATCCAAGCTGAGGGTGCGACTCTCGAAGTGATTCGCACAGCGACGGATGGCACGCGCAACGCGAACTCGATGCTGTACGGAGCGGCCAGGCGCGCGACCTTCGCTCTCGGGTATGACCGGCTCATCACATACACGCAAGTCGACGAGTCTGGGGCGAGCCTGCGGGCAGCTGGGTTCCGTGTCGTCGCTCAGCGTCCCCCGCGCCCAGGGTGGGATACACCGTCTCGCCGCCGCACGAACAAGGCGGACAACGTTCCGCGCACGCTTTGGGACGCAACTCCCGCCGACATA
This sequence comes from Microbacterium schleiferi, assembly GCF_015565955.1. Taxonomy (NCBI): domain Bacteria; kingdom Bacillati; phylum Actinomycetota; class Actinomycetes; order Micrococcales; family Microbacteriaceae; genus Microbacterium; species Microbacterium schleiferi. Next base: position 909,189 of record NZ_CP064760.1, read on the forward strand.
ACACGGATGGAGAGCGCGACATGAGGATGCTTGCGCCTGATGAAGATCCTCGCGAGGAGGAACGCGAGTCCTGGGACCTGTGCTCTGAGGGGTGCCCGGACGAATGCATGGCGGACCACCGGGGGAGGAATGATGATCACCGCCGACATGATTGAGCGCGCTGCGGACGCGATGTTCTTCGAGGACTGCGGCGAGGCGGTGTCAGACGAGTACAGGGCTACCGAAGACTTCGACGCGAAGTTCCGCGAGTACGCCCGAGTCGCTCTCATCGCAGCACTTGAGCCAGACTCCTCACACGTTTCCCGCGTGTACGAGTCGTGCGTAACGGATTCGGGCGGGCGATGCACTCGCTGGTCTCATTACCACTCGGAAGACCCCGCCGCCGACATCACACGGATGGAGCAGGGAACGTGAGCGGGCTCAAATCTCCCATCCAGTATTTCGGTGCCAAGCAGCAGATCGCGGATCAGATCGTCGCACTGATGCCCGCACATCGCGGGTATATCGAGCCATACGCAGGAAGCCTCTCGGTGCTGCTCGCGAAGGAGCCATCGAAGATCGAGATCGTCAACGATCTGGACGAGCGCCTGATGACGTTCTGGCGCGTGCTCCGGGAACGTCCGGGCGAGCTGCTCCACCTTGCGGACCTAACACCACACTCTCGGGCCGAACTGGAAAGAGCTGCCGCTCTGAAGGATGCCGACGAGCTGGAGCTAGCTCGACAGGTGTGGGTGCTTCTGACGCAGGGACGCTCGAGGACGATGAAGCGCACCGGGTGGCGGTTCTATGCCGACCCGAACGGGACCAACGCGTCGTTTCAGACGTACATGGATGCGTACCGGACCCGGCTCTTGCCAGCGGCGGAGAGGCTGCGCGCAGTGTCGCTCGAATGCAGACCAGCGCTCGAGGTCATCGAGCAGTACGGAGCATTCGCGGACAACCTGCTCTATGTCGATCCGCCGTACGTGCACAGCAGTCGCCGCGGCGCACGCTATTCGCACGAGATGACCGACGACGACCACCGAGCGATGGCCGCAACGCTCAGGGAGTGTCAGGCGACGGTGATGCTGTCGGGTTACGCATCGAGTCTCTACGACGAGCTGTTCTCAGATTGGCACCAGGTCCAGATCGGCGCGCGCAGCGATAACGCGGTGAAGCGGGACGTGATCGAGGTCGTCTGGATGAACCGTGCGCCGGGAGCGTTCCTGTGGGTTGACGAGGTGACGGCGTGAATAAGCGTAGGGGTGTGAATCACCCGCCCCGTGTGGTGAAGGATGCCGTGATTCACCGGGACGGTGGCTTCTGCATCCTCGCGCTCAACCGGTGCCAGGGCGAAGCGACCACGACGGATCACCGGGCGAACCGTCAAGCGGGCGGGTCGCGCATCCTCAACCATCCCGCGAACCTCATCGCCGCATGTGCGATCTGCAACGGCGACAAAGCCGATGCCGGCGCGATCGTCCTCCACGACCTCGAGGAACGCGGCCTGTACATCCGGCCCGGGGCCACCCACGCCGCCACGCTACAACGCGCCATAGCGACGCCAGTGATGGACCTTGCCGGTGACCTGTGGCTGCTCGTCGACGCACACACACGCACGCCGTATGAGAGGGAATCATGAGGATCAGGAGTACGAAGCCGGAGTTCTGGCGATCGTCACGCATCGCATCGGTTGGGTGGGACGCTCGCTTGGTCCTCAAGGGGCTTGAGTCTTACGTCGATGACAACGGCGTCGGCAAGGATGACCTCGCTCTGATCGTCGGTGACGTGTTCCCTCGCGACATGCTCGCGAATCCTCGCGACACTCTCGCGAGAGTGTCAGAAGCGATTTCCGACCTCCACCAGGCAGGACTTATCCACAGATACGAGGTCGACGGGACCGAACTTCTCTACATCTCGTTCTGGGAAGACGTGCAACGCATCGACAAGCCAGGCAAAGGAAGATTTCCCAGGCCAGACGGCACTTTTGACTACAAGGCATCCGTAATTCGCGAGAGCGTCGCGAATCCTCGCGAGAGTGTCGCGCCTGGAACAGGGGAACAGGGGAACAGGGGAACAGGGGATTTCTACTCACCTTCTAAGAGTCAGTCCAGTAGTAACCGCGCGCGAGTTTCGACCGACGCAATCCATGTCCCGGAGATGACGAGGAAGCTCGCCGCCCGCCGCGGGGTCAACAACATCCGTTCCGTCGTGGATGCGATCGTCCGGCACACCGGTGTCACGGTCGACGCGAACGGGGCGTTGCAGGTTGCGCTCTGGATCCTTGACAAGGCGAAGACCGCACCATCAGCGCCGCAACGGTACGTGACCGGGGCGATCACGAAGAACCCGCTCGAGGTTCAACAGTTCATCCACGAAAACGCACTGGGGGTGGCCTAGGTATGACCAATAGGTTCCAAAGCGTCGAGGACATCCGCCGGCTGACGGTTGCTAATGATCGCGACTGCTGGGTTTGGGTGCGAAGACGTGATCGTGACGGTTACGGGATGGTCGCATTCCGAGGCAGTGACTGGAGAGTTCATCGATTGGTATACACGATCGAGTTCGGACCGATACCGGATGGATTTACGGTCGATCACCAGTGCTTCAACAGGGCATGCGCCAATCCGAAGCACCTCCGGCTGCTTACCTGGGCGGAGAACGCTCGCCGTCAGCGCCTATCACTTGCGACGCACTGTAAACACGGGCATGAGTACACACCAGAAAACACGCGCACGCGTGGTTCGACTGGGCGTGTGTGTAGGGCATGCGCTGCTCAACGATCCCGCGCCTACCGCGCGCGAAAGCTGGGGTCGTGATGGAAACGATGAATGTCACGGTCCCTGCGGGGGTGTGGGGGCGGCTCGCATCCGAGGCGGATACCCGTGGTGTGACGGTCGAGGATGTGCTCGTCGCGGCGATCAACCATGTGATCCGCCCGCAGGGCCGTAGGGAGATGATTCTCGCATTTGTCAGGGCGGGGTTCACGGACGCTCAGGTCGCCGCGCACACCGGGGAACTGGTCGGGTTCGTCGCGCAGGTCAGACGTGACGCCGGGTTGAAAGCAGTGAGGGGTAGCCGTGGGTGAGATCGAGGTGGAACGGTTCTGCGCCCGTGGTTGCACCCGGGAGGACGGGTCTGGTCTGGTGGCGCGTCACGGGGCGTATTGTGCGCGCTGCCACGGGAGGATCCGTACGGCGTTGCTGATATCTGGTGAGCTCGCCGGTCACCTTCTGCATCACGGTGTTGTGATGCGGCCGGCGGAGGCTGAGCGGGTGGATTCGTCGTCGGAGGCGCCTGTCCCGTTCAATGCTGCGGCGTTTGATGATGTGAATGAGTTGTATTCGTTGCTGGTGTATTGGGTTACGGTGTGGGCTGGGACGCTGCGTCAACCGGTGCCGGGGGTTGCTGGGCGGGCGTGGCGGTCGGACACGGGCCGGATCATCGGCCTGCCCCGATCAACGTCACCAGTGGATGGGCAACGGCTTGTGTCGGGGTTGGCGGGGTGGCTGGGTGACCGGCTCGACGCGATCCTGTCCGCTGACCGGCCGGATGATGTGGATGCGATGTCTGACGCTGTGCGGGATGTGTGGCGGATGAACGCCCGCTGGCCCCGCATCGAACGACCATCGTTCTCGGCGGTCCCGTGCCCGAGGCAGGATTGCGGCGCCCGGATCGCCGTGTACCCGCCCGCGTTTGAGGGTGATGACAGGCGTGTGGTGTGCACCGCCGGGCACTGGTACCCGGAGGAAGAGTACGAGCATCTGATCCGGGTGTTTGAGCAGGTGGCTCGGGAAGAAGCGAAGACAGCGCGGGTCGCGAAACGTCTCGCGAAGAGATACGGGATCGGAGCAACGACATGACCAAGCACACGAACCAACAGAACCGTACCCAGGAGGAGGAGAAATGAGCATCACGAGCGAGATGTTCTACCGCGCCGAATGCGACGAGCTGAAGTGCACGCGCACCATCCCGGACGTGGACGACCACGAGGCCTCGCACTGGCCGCTCGAATCCGTCGAGGAGTACCTGCGGGAGCCACACGAGGAGCGTGACACCGAGGTCTTCTGGTTCTACGAGGACGGGCGAACGCTCTGCCCTGAGCATCACCCGGACGCCAGGCCGTGCGCGTCGGCGTGCAACGGCGGCATGGTCAAGGTCGACGGCCCGCCGCCGACCTGGCCCGCTGATCGAGAGTGGAGCCACCCTAACCACTGGGAGAGCTGTCCGGAGTGTCACGGCGTCGGATTCCACACCGCTCCCCGATCGGAAGGACAGGGAGCATGAGCTACTCGGTCGATTGGATCGCTAGAGCGCGCCGAGATGACGACGGAACCGCACGCAGCATAGCTAGCGTGCTATGGCTGATGGGTTCGGAGGCATCAGACCTATGGCCTGAGAAGCGCCGCGCGCGGCGGGTTCTGACGCTCGTGCTGATGCTGAGAGGGGGGTAGGCATGAGTGGTTTCAGTCGTTCAGACAGGTCCGGTGATGTGCACGGCAACAACACCGTCTACGGGAGCGAGGAAGCCCCTCGCGGAGCAGTTCACACGCCACTTCGAGGGCACTCTGTCGGACGACTACGGGTGGCTCGCGGTCAACGGCAAGCACTACTGCGGCGAGCACGTCGAGTGGGACGACGAGGGCGACAACCTCGTCCCGAAGACGCCTGACCAGAACCAACAGATCCGTACCCAGGAGGAGGAACAATGAGCTACGTCTGCCCCGGATGCCGGGCCAACGGCATGGCTGACGACTGCTTCCACGACGAGAAGATGTGGGCTCTTGCCGAAGCCCTGTCGGTGGGCCTTCCAGGTGGCCCAGCCAAGTGGGGCACGCCCGTCGATCGCGTGTGGGCTTTCATAGACGACGCCGAGGCGCTCGTCGGATCTGTGGGCAATCCGCCGTATCGGGTCGGCATGTTCCATCCCGCAGGGCGTCAGAGCCCGACCACTGTCGGCGTCGTGAACGGACGCTACCTGTTCACCGTCGACGAGGAAGCCGAGTTCATTGTCGACGTGCTCGCCGATGACGGGCGCAACCAGCTTCTCGACCTCCTGACTAGTTCGGGTGATCCGTCATGATCGTCTACGCCGTGATTTACATGGGCGAGGTACTCCACTGGTATGTCGACGCTTCCCGCGCCGAATTCTGGCGTCGGGAGGGCTACCAAGTGATCGAGTTCAGTCTCGGACTGCGCGAGACCGGCCCATTCCAGAAACCGGCTGATCCGCCTCCAACTACGCAGCCATCCGAGCGTCCACCACTCGTCTGAGTCCATGTCCCACACGTCGCTCCAAGCCTCGATGAGAGCGACTACGGCCCGAACGGCTCGACACCACCCCCGGAGTGGGTCGGTGGGCTGTTTGACCTGCTGAACGTACCGGCAGAACCGTTGGGTGCTGGCTCGTTGGGGTCAGGACATAGCCCGAGTGTCGAGACCGTCAATGCGCGGGAGGACTCCGGGGGCAGCGTGGAGGAACCGAGCACTCACCTCATCCACGGGCCGGCATCCACTCACAAGTCGGGTGATCCGTCATGAGGGACCAGTGCTATCGGCGTGGTTGGCCGCACGGCGAAGAGCAGGACGGCGACAACCCGTGCGTGTGCGGCGAGAAGGCATTCCACAGGGGCCTGCACGTCTGCGACGACTGCGGCGCGAAATGGGCAGGCGGTCGTGCCGCCAGTCCGGGTGATCGGGAGCGCCGCGACACGCCGTAGCGGCGAAGATACTTGACAAACACGAAATCGCGATAGTCTAGGGTTGTCCGAAGGTCGCGCCCGCCAGGGGTTGCGGCCTTCACCCGTTCTTCCCGGGTGTGCGTGTGCCCCGCACCCCGGGAACACTTCCCCCTCCCGGCTAGTCGCCTGACACGCGGCCTGTGCTGGTTGAGGGTATCCGTCCCAAGGTTGGGGCGGTCATCGGTCGCATGAGCCATTGGCTCACAGCTTCCGCAACAAACTTCACATGACGGAGCCACTTCGGGTGAGGCCGTCCGGGTGCCCCTAGCTCAGCGGCAGAGCGCTGGTCTCCAAAACCAGGCGTGCGAGGTTCGACTCCTCGGGGTATGCAATGCGGAGCCTGCTGTCAAAACGGCGGGGAAGTTGCGACCTCCGCAGAAGACCCCCGGGTAGCAAGGCGGACTACATAGCCGCGAAGCGTAATGCCTGTGACTGGCCCATGAAGCCCGGGGGCAAGTTGTCCCTCCGCCACACGCTCACACCTACACGCACACGAAACCGCGCAGAGCCGGCCATAGCGCCGTGACCGCGGGAATAGCTGCCCCAGGAGCCGGTGATGCGCGGCGGGACACCACACTTCGAGGAAAGAGGCGTGCCGTGCCTGTGATCGCACCGCTCAAGTTCGAGCTCCGCTACCGCCGAGAGGCATACAAGGTAGTCGGCAGCAAGCTGGTGCGGGACGCAGAGCGGGACGCGACACTGCCGGAGCGTCCCCCACAGTTCACCCCGCTCGTCGGTGACTTCAGCACGGTCCATGATCGGGCGTCCGAACTGAACGATGCGCAGGTCCGATCAGGGTTCCGTCACTACTTCTTCTTCCCCGAGATCCACGGCGACAGGTTCGACACGAACCACTGCGACATGTGCCGGCGGCTCGCCGCCAAGATGTCCGACGGATGATGTCCATGTTCCGCAGATTCGGTGTACTCCTGGTGACCCTGCTGGTGCTCGCGTTCGCCCCGTACCGGGTGCAGCACCGCATGTACATGTGGCACCGGAACAGGAACCACCGCTGATGGTCCGCGACATCCCAAGGGTCACGGACGCGATGCTTGACCACATTGGAGCCCAGTCCCGGGACAAGGGTGACGCGCTCGACGCGATCGGCAAGTTCCTTGTGAAGCATCCCGAGCATGATCACGACCCGGACCTGATCGAAGCAAGGCTGGCGCTCCTGTGACCGACATCGAACAGCTCGTCACCGAGCAAGCCGACCCGAGGTTCGAGTGCCCCGTGTGTGAGAAGCCGTGGGAATCGTTCGATGCTGCGGAAGCGTGCTGCGGCGACTGGCTCGACGACTGATGTCGAAGATCCACCACGACCCCCGCCACGCAGCCTGCCTCAAGGAACTCCGAGCACGAGGTGAACACCAGACCTGTTGGTCCTGCGGCAAGGCCCTCCTCGCCTCAGCGCGGAAACCCCACCCCCAAGCAATAACGGTAGGCCACTACATCGACGTAGACCTCGGCCTTACTGACCCGTTCGACCCAAAGAACTACGGGCCTCAGTGCGCGACGTGCAACTCCCGTGGGGGAGCGCACCGCACCAACGCGAAACGCCGAGGCGAAACAGGCCAGGAACTCTCCACATCCCCCGACTGGACGTGACACGCCCGTTTTTTTAGAACACACGAACACCACAGAAGACCGCGCCGTCTTCCAATTTCACACACGGGGGTTTGTTAGGTCTCACATCGGGGAGGGTCTCACATGCCTAGGGATTTGAAGCCGTGTGGGACGAGGGCTGCGTATGTGCGTCATGTGCGTCGTGGTGAGCCGGTTGATGAGGCTTGTGCTCAGGCTGCTCGTGATCAGAAGAACGGTCGTGTGGAGGCGCGCCGGGGTTCTCTTGCTGCTGTTGTTCCGATGCCTCCGGCTGATGCTGAGCCGGATGATTCGGCCAGTGATTCGGTTGATCTGCTGGCGAAAGCGCGGTGGCGTGTTGCTGCTGCGGAGGAGTTGATCCGAGCTGGCGCTCCGGGTTCGGCGGCGTTGCTGAAGCAACATGCTGCTGACGTGGCTGAGGTCAAGCGTCTTGAGTCTGCTGGTAGGGCGAAGGAGTCGAAGCTGGATGAGCTCGCTAACCGACGCGCGGCAAGGCTCGCAGGTTCCGCGGGTTGAGTTCTACCCTCCGTATTTTTCGACGGCGGCGGATGATGCGATTGATCTTGCTGCGATAGCTGGCCTGTTTTTGGATCCGTGGCAGGAGCGTGTTCTTCGGGGCTCTTTGGGTGAGCGTGAGGATGGCCGGTGGACGGCGTTCCGTACGTGTCTGGTGGTGCCGAGGCAGAACGGGAAGAACGCGATCCTCGAGGCCCGTGAACTTGCCGGGCTGTTCTTGTTCGGTGAGAAGGTCATCGTTCATACGGCGCACGAGTACAAGACCGCAAACGAGGCGATGACGTCGATGATGGCGCGGTTGCGTTCGACACCGGAGCTGCTCGAGTACGTCGAGGGTATTGAGGACGCTGAGCTTGATGATGATGCTCGGCGGGTGCCGGGGATGCGGACGGGCAACAAGCCCGGTGTGACGTTGAAGAACGGTAACCGGTTGTTGTACGCGGCCCGGTCTAAGGGTTCGGGTCGTGGTTTCACCGGGGATCTGGTTGTTCTGGATGAGGCGTACGCGCTGACGTTGGATGAGATGGCGGCGTTGCTGCCGACGATGGCTGCCAGGTCGATGCAGGGGAACCCGCAGGTGTGGTTCACGTCGTCGGCTGGGATGCCCGAATCGACACAGTTGGCGGCATTGCGGAAGCTCGCGATGGACGAGTCTGCTGACCGGCTCGCTTACTACGAATGGTCCGTCCCGGACGACACCGCTTCGGATGACGTTGACGCGTGGTACGACGCGAACCCTGGCCTGGGGATCAGGATCTCCGAGGAGTACGTGCGTGACGAGTTCGACACTCTCGCGAAGAACACGGGGTCGGATGAGCAGTTCCGTCGGGAACGTCTCGGGATTTGGGCGCCGCTGGGCCGTGATGCTGTGTTCAACCCGGACGTGTGGGCTGCTGCTGGTGTCGACGACGACATTGTTGGTGCGCGGGTTCCGACGTTCGATGTGACGAACGACAGGTCGTGGGCGACAGCGGCGTGGACGGGATGTAATGGTGCCGGTCAGGTGCAGGTCGAGCTTGTGAAACATGACCGATCGCCGCATTGGGTTGTGCCGTGGTTCGGTGAGTTGTTCGAACGGAACCCGCGGATGCCGCGGCGGGTGTATTGCGCGCCGGGTGGTCAAGCGGCGGTGATGGCTGACACGTTCGAACGTGCCGGCATCGAACTGGTGGTGTTGTCGCGTCAGGACTATGCCACGTCGTGCGCGGAGTTCTACGACGGTGTCACCAGCACACCTCCTGTGATTGTCCACCGCGCCGCGGGGCAGTTGCCTCTTGACGTTGCGGTGGGTGGTGCCGCGTGGTCAAGCGGAGACGCCCGCGTGTGGGATGTCCGCAAATCGACGTCGATCATCAGCCCCCTTGTTGCTGCATCTATCGGACCACGCGCGTTCGGCATCGAAACCGACAGAGAGCTACCGGACATCCTCGAGACGGTCGGTTGACCGGAAGGAGTTCCGCGTGAACAAGAACCTCAAGTCAGTCGCCACGACATTGCTCGAGCTCGCTGGTGTTGGGCTGATCGTGTGGGGCCTGTGGCTGTGGATGGTTCCGGTCGCGTTGATCGCCGCTGGTGCGGCGTGCATCGGGATGTCGTACATGTGGACTCGAGGGGTCGCGGATGAGTGTTCTGTTCCGTGATGCCTCCGGTTCTGGTTTCGCTCCGATCGTGTCGCGCACTGGGCAGTGGTCGCGGCGACCGTCGAAGAAGTCTCACTTTGGGCATTCGGCGATGTGGGCGTGTGTTCGCTTGCGTGCTGATCTTGTGTCGACGCTGCCGATCGACACGTTCCGTAAGGTGCCGTGGGGTCAGGTGGAGGTTCCGAAACCGCCCGTGCTGGTGGAGCCTGGCGGGTCGCAGGTCGACATCGTCGAGTGGATGTACTCGACCCAGTCGGACCTTGACAGTCTGGGCAACACGGTCGGGTTGATCACCGAGAAGGACGGTGTTGGGAAGCCTCGCCGTATCGACCTGGTCGCGCGTGAGGACTACAGGATCACCTCAGTCAGAGGTGCTGTCGAGTATTGGATTCAGGGGAAGAAACGCGACTCCGAGGATGTCTGGCATGAGCGGCAGTTCACCAGTTCCGGCATGGTCGTCGGAATGTCTCCGGTGGCGTACGCGGCGCTGTCGTTGCAGCAGTACGAGTCGGCGCAGGAGTTCGCCGCGGCATGGTTCGGTGGCGGGCTGGTCCCGACGGCGCACCTGAAGTACGGGGAAGCGAAAGTCCCACCGGCAGAGTCGGAGGCGATCAAGGCCCGGTTCATGGTCGCGATCGAGAACGGGGAACCGTTCGTCACCGGCAAGGACTGGGAGTACAAGCCGATCGACGCTGCGGCAGCGCAGGCCACGTTCATCGAGACTATGCGGTTCACGGACATCGAGATCGGGCGGTTCTTCGGTGTCCCCGGTGACCTTTTCGACGCGGCTGTTGAGGGCTCGAGCATCACGTACGCGAACATCACCCAACGCAACCTGCAGTTCCTTGTCCACAACCTGGGGCCGGCGATCACACGCCGGGAGCGGGCGCTGTCGAAGCTTCTGCCGCAGCCCCGGTTCGTGAAGTTCAACAGTGACGCGTTGCTGCGGATGGACCCGGAGACGGTTTCGACGATGCTCGGGCAGCAGGTGAAAGACCGGCTGGTTGCGCCGTCCGAGGCGCGCGAACTGCTGAACCGTGCCCCCTACACACCGGAGCAGATCGACGAGTTCAAGACCCTGTTCCCGACTGAGTTCAAGGAGATCCCTGCGGGTGCGCAGAGAGGAGATGCGAGATGACTATCGCTATCGCAGCTGACATCGACGGGCGCCGTGCTGCGGCTCTCGCTGAGCCCGGGCAGGTTCCGTCGACCGCGGCGCGTTCGCAGGAGTTCGGCGCGCAGATGCGCGCGCAGCTCGTGGAACGTGACGGGAAGAAGTTCTACCAGGTCAATGGGTACGCCTCGACGGTTGAGCAGGCGTACGAGATGTACGACTTCTGGGGGCCGTACGAGGAGATCATCGACGCCCGTGCGTTCGACGCCACGCTGTCCCGTGACCCGGATGTTGCGTTCCTCCTGAATCACCGCGGCACGACGATGGCCCGCACGAAGTCGGGTACGTTGTTCCTGTCTGTTGACGAGCATGGTCTCGCGACGGAGGCGTTCCTGAACCCCGAGCGTTCCGATGTGCGCGACATGGTCATCGCGATCAACGACGGCGACATTGACCAGATGTCGTTCGCGTTCCGGATCGTGCGGGGGCAGTGGTCACCTGACTACACGGAGTACCGGATCCTCGATGTCGAGTTGGATCGTGGCGACGTGTCTGCGGTGAACTACGGCGCGAACCCGAACACGTCGATCAGTGCCCGCGTGAAGCAGGCACTCACGGCAGTTGAGGATCTCCCAGCACCGATGCTGCGTGCGCTGGTCGCGCGCGGGCAGGAACGCCTCGCGGGTTCCGAGCCCATCGACGTTGTTGAGGACGCCCCGGTTCGTTCGGTCGCTCAGGACACCCTCGCAGCAGTCCTCGTGAAAGACGCGCTCACCGCGTCTCTGTGAAATCTCCCTCCACCAATCCCGGTGGAGGTTCATCCGCGCACAGCACGGCCCATGCAGATGACGGACGGCCACGCCAGAAGAGCGACGCACCGCGCACCCCCGATTCCCCAAATGTTGGGGAGGAAGGAGGGTCTTCTCATGTTCGAGAAGCTCCTCGCGGATCTGCGGGCCAAGCGCGCCGCAGCCGCATCGAAGATCGACGCTCTTCGCGCCGAGGGAGGCGTTCTCGCCACCCGTGACGCGCTGAGCGCCGAAGAGCAGGAACGGTCCATGTCGATCGTCACCGAGCTGGGCGAGGCGCGCAGCGAACTCGCTGGTTTCGACGCGCAGATCGCGCAGGTCGAGGCTGAGCGTGACGCCGACGCCGAACAGCAGCGTGCCGCTGAGCAGCGCAAGCCGGTGAACCCGGCGCCCGCCGCTCGTGTGGCAAGCGAACCGAACCCGGTGTACCGCAAGGGCGACACGGAGGTTTCGTACTTCCGTGACCTCTATGGTGCTACGACCGGAGCTCAGGACGCGATCCGCCGACTCGCCGACTCGCAGGTTCGCGCCGCGTCGTCCGCGGCTGGTTCCGGTGGGGAGTTCGCTCCTCCGCTGTGGCTCGTCGAGGATTTCGTGGAGATCGCCCGCGCGGGTCGCGTCACCGCTGATCTCATGCAGCCCGACACTCTTCCTGAGGGTGTCGCGTCGGTGAACCTGCCCAAGGCGACGGGGAACACCACCCCGGCTGTCACGCAGACCCAGAACACAACGATCACCGAGGGTTCTTTCACCTCGACGTCGGTGTCGTCTGGTATCGCCGAGATCAGCGGTAAGCAGACCGTGCCGATCGCGCTTCTGCGGCAGTCCGGGGTTCCCCTCGACCGCGTGATCCTGAACGACCTGGCACGCGCTTACGCTGCGGTCCTTGACGGTCAGGTGATCGCCGGTTCGGCTGCGAATGGTCAGCTCCGCGGTCTGATCACAGCCGGAACGACCGTCACGTACACGACCACACAGCCGACGCAGGCATCTACTTCGACGACGAACTCGTTCTACTCGAAGGTTCTCGGCGCGCAGGCGGCGATGAACGGGACACGGTTCCTGCCGGCCGACACGCTGCTGATGCACCCCAACCGGTGGCTGTGGGTGCTCAACGGGTACGACACCGCAGGGCGCCCCCTCATCCCGCCGACAGCGAACGGCCAGAACACCCCCGGCATCACGGGTGGGCCGACCGCGGAAGGGTACGCGGGAACGTGGGCTGGCCTGCCGGTCTACGTCGACCCGAACATCCCGACCAACCTTGGAGCCGCAACCAACCAGGATGTCGCGTTCGTTCTGCGACGTGACGACCTGTGGCTCTGGGAGTCGGACATGGAGACCGCGTCGTTCGACGCAACGAAGGCGGAAGAGAACGCGATCCTGTACCGCGTTCTCGGGTTCGCCGCGTTCATCCCGCACCGCCACCAGGCGTCCGTGCAGGTGATCTCCGGTACGGGTCTGGTCGCACCGACGTTCTGACCCGCAAGTAGTCGCCCCCGATCAGGGCGATCAGGTGTGGGGTTGGGGTTCCTGTTCCCCACCCCCGCACCGACCCAACAGGAAAGAGAGAGAACCAGTGAGAACACGAGACAAGGTCACGATCGCGTGGATCGACCCCGGCCAGGTTGATGGGGCGTTCATGACGTCGATCATCGAGGTGATGCGTGCCCGGTCTGACCGGGTCGACGGAATCATCCGCATCGAGGGCGGGTTGCTGTCACGTCAACGCAACGAGGTCGTGAAGACGTTCCTTGATCACATGAACGCCGAGTGGATCCTCATGATCGACTCGGACGAGCAGCTCAGCGTTCCCGCGTTCGACAAACTCGTATCTGCCGCGCACGCCGAAACCCGGCCCGTCGTGGCTGGGCTCTACTTCGGGACATGGCCGTCACCGGGCCTGCTGCCACGGCCCGTCCCTCACCTGTACCGGCAGGCCGACGACGGTGTGTCGGTGGAACCGGTCATCAACTACCCCGAGAACGAGGTGATCGAGATCGACGCCGCAGGCACAGGGTGCCTGCTCGTGCACCGCTCGGTCCTCGAAGCGATCCGTGAGAACGCGGACCCGCACGAGGGTGACGCGTGGTGCTGGTTCCGTGACCTTCCCCTGAACGGGCTGTGGCTCGGGGAAGACCTCTACTTCTGCCGGCGTATCAAGTCGCTCGGGTTCCCGATACACGCTCACACCGGGGCGATGCTCCCGCACCGCCGCCGCTACTGGCTCGACGACAGACAGTTCCTCGCCGCCCGGGAGGTCGCTATGGAGAACCAGACACGCCCCGTCGAGCAGCCCGAGGATCGCCCGGAGCAGCCCGACCGGGACACCGCAGATCACCGCCCGCTCGTTCACCGGTAGGAGGCTCCCATGCCCATCGACCTCGGCACCGAGCAAACCGTCACCTGGACGACCACAACCTCGCACACGGTCACCGTCACGGTCACCCGTCCCGACGGGACACAGCTCGACGCGGTGTCTGCTACGGAAACGTTCGACACGTACTCTGCGACGGTCGCCACTCCTCTCGCGGGACGTTACCTGCTCCGGTGGGATGACACCACTGCAGACGTTGTGTACACCGACACGATCGATGTGTGGCCCGCTGACCCGCGATTCCTGATAAGCGTCGACGACGCTATGGAGTCGTTGCAGTGGAACACAGCATCGAAGGCCGACACTGCAAGTAGGGACATGGTGCGGCTCTACGTTGCCGCCGCGACCCCGATCATCGAAGACATCGCTGGGGCGGTCCTGATCCGCACGGTCGAGCAGTACGCGGACGGCGGCAAGACGGGCGTGCTTCTGTGGGACCGACCGTCCGAGGTCTTGTCCGTCGAGGTAGACGGAACCGCGATCACCGATTACGTAGTGAACAAGTCCGCCGCGATTCTCAAGCGCGGCAAGTATGGTGAGCGATTCGACCCTGGATTTCAGGTAGTTCGCATCCTGTATCGCACCGGGTCGGAAGGTGTGGCACCGAACCTGCAACTAGCTACCCGAGAACTGGTGCGCCACCTATGGCAGGTGGGACAGCAGACCATCGAGGGTGTGCCTGGCTCGTACGGTGACCGCCCGATGGGTGTCACACCGTCCGGGTTCGCTGTCCCGAAGCGCGTCCTCGAGCTTGCGTCCGCGACTCATTCCCTCCCCGGGGTTGCGTGATGGCCGGTTCCAGGACAAGCACCGGTTTCTACGTCCTCAAGAAGGCGTTGTTCGACGCTGCCGTGTCGGTGTTCCAAACCTCGGCTCCGGAGTTTGAGCAGAACTGGGGGCGCGCGATCCGCGCCCGGGGGCAGTGGGCGAACTGGGTCGGTGGGGACACCGACCAGCAGCCGGGACCGTTCGCGCCGACGAAACCGCGCGACGAAACGCTGCGGGTCCAGGTCGAGTTCTGGGCTGTGCGTTCGGGACCTATCGGTGCGGCGCGTGAAGCGGAGGAGTACCTGTACGACCGGGTCGGGGAACTCGAGGAGTACGTGCGGGAGAACACGACGCTGGGTGGTGTTGCCCGCCACTGTTTCCTCAGCCGTATCGAGGTTGACACGCTCTCGTATCAGGCGAAAGACACGACCGGCTATACGGCCGGCGTCGGCCTCGAATTCGAGGGCCGTGTCCGTATCACGGGATGAAAGGAACCCCAGAAATGCTGCTTACACACCGGTCGCCGCAGGGGCGACTCCACATTCCTACCGCGGGTGTCGTTGCCCCGGTGTCGAGTTCGAGGTTTCCGACGAGGTCGGGGCTGGTCTGCTCGCACAGTCCGAGGTGTTCACGCAGGTGGCGCCCACACGTAAGAAGGGAAGTGAGTCCTGATGGCAAGCATGGTCGAGCATCAGCTCGGGTTCAAGAAGGAATCGACGTTCGGCACTGCGGTTACCGTGGACCGGTTCCTGGAGTTCAACAGTGCTCCGCCGAAGTTCGAGAAGACGATCGAGCAGGGTGACGGTGCGCGTCCTGGTGGGCGTGTGGAGCGCGGTAAGCACCGGTCGGTGACTGCGACGCGCGGCACTCTCGACATTGAGCAGGTTGTGATGTCCAGCGGGTTCGGGACAATGTTCGAACTTCTGATGGGCACGGGTTCCTCGGAGGAGGTTTCGACGGACCTGTACCAGCAGTTGTTCACGTTCGGTACCACGAACCGGAAACCGTCCGCGACGATCCAGGTCGGTGTTGTGATGGCGGACGCGTCGGGGACGGTATCTCCGATCACTCTCGTCGGTGCGTTCTGCAACAGCTTCGAACTGTCGATCGCGCAGGCAGGGCTTCTCACGTTGAAGTCGTCGTGGGTGGCGAAGGAGTACAAGACCGACGTCACTCTCGCAACTGCGTCGTACGCGGACGACACGGAGGATTTCCAGTTCGTCGGTGCGTCGCTGATCGTTGGCGGTTCCGTGACTGTCCCCACCTCGACGGCGCTCGCGTCTGGCGGCACCGAGGTCGGGACAGTCACCGATTTCTCGATCAGCGTGGATCACGGCGGCGATGAGGGTCAGGCGTTCATCGGCGGCGGTGGGCTGATCGGACGCGCCGGGGTTCCCGGTCGGGCGATGATCACCGGTTCGATCAAGCAGGAGTACCAGTCCAACACGTTCCGTGACGCGGTCCTCGCTGACACCCCTCTCGCCCTGGTGGCAACGTTCGAGGGGCTCACCGACATCACGTCGGGAAACAAGCCGACCGTGCAGATCGTGTGCCCGCAGATCCGGTTCGACGATGGTCTTCCGGAGCCGGACACGGAGAACGCGCCGGCACAGGATCTCACGTTCAAAGCGTTCGATGATGACGTGGCGGCGCAGGCGATCTACCTCGTGGTCCGAACCGGCGACACTGCACTCTGATGGCCGAGCAGGGGATCCAGTTCAGCATCGATTCCCCTGACCTGCCCCACCTTCTGCGGAAGCTGAAGGAGATCAACCCGAAGCTCGCGACGAATCTGCGTCGCGAGCTTCGGGCGACTGGGGAGGACATCATCCGTGCGCAGCAAGCTGAGCTGGCGCAGGGCGGGCCGTCAACGGCGGGAACCCGTGAGGAGATCGGTTCGGGGTTGAAGACCCGGATTGTGGCGGGGAAGACCCGGCAGGGCATCGACATCAAGACGACCGGACCCAAGCGTGACGGGTTCAACATGGCCCGGATCTTCCAGGCGAAGTTCATCCGTCACCCGGTGTTCGGTTCGGATACGTGGGTTGAGCAGCAGGGGCGCCCGTACTTCTTCAAACCCGCCACAGGTGAGTTGCGGGATCTGATGCGTGACCGCATCAACGACGTGATCGCGGACGCGGTCGAACAGGCGAACAGGACGCTCTAGGAGGGCGCAGTGAAGATCAAGATCAAGGGCATCGAGCATGAGCTTGTGGTCCGGAAGACGACACGGATTCTGGCTGAGTTCCAGAACGAGTCGGGCATCAACTTCTCTGAGTGGGAGAAGAAAGACGCCGCCGTGTACGGGACCGCGTTCGCGGCGTGGTGCGCGCTGCGTAACGCCGGTTACGAACCGAAGTGGGACGACCTGATCGACCGTGACATTGACGAGTTCGAGGTTATCCAGGAGCCCGGTGACAGCCGGGATGAGAAGCCGGGTGATGTCGCGGACCCTCCGGTGCCCTCCCTGCCCATTTCATCTCCGGTCGACGCTCCGGTGGGCGAGGTTCCGGGCGGGCAGTTGAGCGAGGGCTAGAAGCGCTCACCGCCTTCAACCGTGCCGAACCGTGGGTAGCGGATCAGATCGGGAAACGGTTTATCGGGATCGCGCATGTGTTCCCCGGGTACACGCTGCCCGTGATCGACGACATGGAGTACGGGCATTGGGTGATGCTCGCCCGCGCGTACGACGAGCACGTCGCTGAGACGCAGAAGCAGAAACGGAAGATCGGGCGACCGGGGAGGCGACGCAGATGACCACCTCCACCGACTACCTGATCAAGGTTCTCGCGGACACCAAGAACGCCGATTCCAACCTGAAGCAGTTCAGTAAGCGGTCTGCACTCGTGGGCGCGGGTCTCGCGGCTGCTGGTGTGGCTGCTGCTGCTGGCCTGTACAAGATCGGTGAGACATTCACGGACGTTGAGAACACGATCCGCGTCGGGACAGGAGCAACCGGAGCCGCCCTTGACGGGCTGGTGGATGTCGCGAAGGACGTCGGCAAGGAAGTTCCCGCTTCGTTCGATCAGATCGCCCCGGTGGTCGCTGACCTGAACACTCGCCTCGGGTTGTCCGGCGACACGCTCGAGACCGTCGCGTCGCAATACCTCGAGGCGGGCCGGATCCTCGGCGAGGACGTCGATATCCAGGGCACCACGGCGGCGTTTACCGCGTTCGGTGTTGAGGGTGACGCGGTGTCCGGGGCGATGGACACCCTGTTCCAGATTTCGCAGGCGACCGGTGTCGGGTTGAACGAGCTCGCTGCTGGCGCGCAGGCGAATGCCCCTGCGTTGCAGGCGCTCGGGTTCGGTTTCGAGGACGCCGTGTCGATGGTGGGTCTGTTCGATAAGGCCGGCCTGAATTCGACGCAGATCATGACGTCAATGTCGCGCGGGCTGGTGAACCTTGCGAAGGACGGGGAACAGCCCGCGGAAGCGTATCAGCGGGTCATCGGGGAACTGCAAGGGTTCATCGACACCGGGGATACCGCGGCTGCGTTGGATCTCGCAGGGCAGGTGTTCGGCACCCGTGGTGCATCCCAGTTCGTCGGCGCATTGCAGTCGGGCGTTCTGAACATGAACGACCTGATGGCCGCGACCGGCGCAACCGGTGACACGATCCTCGGCGTAGGCGAAGAGACCATGACATTCGCTGAGCGGTGGCAGCAGACCATGAACACCGCAATGGTCGCGCTCGAGCCTCTCGCAACATCCGTGTTCACAGCTCTCGGTGACGGGCTCGAGGCCGTGATGCCGTGGCTGACACAGTTCGGTGACTGGATCGCGGAGAACCAGTGGGTTCTCGCGGCGATCGCGATCGCTATCGGTGTGGTGCTGGTCGCAGCTTTCATCGCGTGGGCCGCGGCCATCTGGGCGGCGAACGTCGCTTTGTTCGCGAACCCGATCACCTGGATCATCCTCGCGAT
Organism: Microbacterium schleiferi; assembly: GCF_015565955.1. Taxonomy (NCBI): domain Bacteria; kingdom Bacillati; phylum Actinomycetota; class Actinomycetes; order Micrococcales; family Microbacteriaceae; genus Microbacterium; species Microbacterium schleiferi. Next base: position 927,662 of record NZ_CP064760.1, read on the forward strand.
CGTCGCGCTGATCGCCGCGGTCGTCGCGCTGGTATTGAACTGGGATCAGGTGGTCGCGTGGATCACCGACGTGTGGTCCGGGTTCATCTCGTGGATCACTGACGTGATCGACGGGTTCGTGGACTGGTGGAACGGTGTCTGGACCGAGGTTGGGAACTTCTTCCGCGACGTGTGGGAAGGGTTCCTGAACTGGGTCAAAGACCTGTGGATCGGGTACGCGACATGGCTATACGGGATCCTCGACGGGTTCGTGTCGTTCTGGGCTGGCGTGTGGGACGGGATCGGGCAGGTCTTCCGGAACGTGTGGGAGGGTCTGGTCGGGATCGTCAAGGGCGTGTGGAACGGGATCCTCGGTTGGATCGAGGGTGGCGTGAACGGCGCTATCGACCTGATCAACAGCATGATCGACGGGGTGAACGCTGTCGGTGGGGCGTTCGGTATCCGCATCGACTACATCCCGAACGTGCGTCTCCCACGCCTCGCTGAGGGCGGTGTGACGTCTGGTCCGACGCTCGCGCTGATCGGGGATAACCCGGGTGGCCGTGAGGTTGTGGAGCCCCTCAGCTCGTATGAGGCGCGTCTGGACCGCGCGTACCGGGCAGGGCAACAGCAGACCACCACCGGTGGGGATGTTGTTCTGGTGTTCGAGGGTGACGCGGCGATGTTCCGTGACTTCGTGAAAGTCCGTGTCGCGGAGGGCATCGACGATTACGACCGGAAGTCCGCGATGACCATCCGGATGGGAAGGCAGCGATGACTCTCACCGTGACCGCGACAGCCCGCACCGACGCGGCACCGTGCCCCCGGGTGGAAGTCCTCATCGACGACCTTGACGAGGACGTCGCGACAATCACTCTGTACCGGGTAGCTGAAGGCAGGACGTGGCGTGCCCGGGGAGCAGTGTCGGCTAGTGTCTCGACAGGTTTCCAGGTGGTTGACGTGGAGGCCCCGTTCCAGACCGAGATGCAGTACCGGGCTGAGATGTTCGATGTGGACGGGATCAGCCTCGGGTACACACCTACGGCTACGGTCACGCTCGATGTCGCAACAACGTGGGTGCATAACCCGTTGGACCCGTGGAACGCGGTCGAGATCGACCTCGCGGACAGCAGCGGGAAAGCGTTGACGCGGCCGGTGAACGGGCAACGGTACTACCCGGAGCAGCGTCCCCTCGCCGTTTTCATCACCGGCCGGCGTCTCGGGTTGCAGGGCGTGGAACTGTTCATGTCCACGGACAGCGCGTCTATTGCCACCAAGTTCGAGTCGATGATCGGCGGTTACGAAAACCAGTCCGTCCCGGTGCTATGTGTCCGCACCCCGCCCCTGATCGACATTCCTCGGACGTTCTTCGCGGGCGTGCTGTCGCCGAAGGCGGTCCCCGTGAACGTGCACCTCGGCGGCACTTTGCGGCGATGGGAACTTGTCGCTGACGAAGCTGAGCCGCCGTTCCCGGGGATCATCGTTCCCCTGCTGACGCGGGACGACATTGATGCAGCGTTCGACACCCGCGATGAGATGGATGCGGCGTACGCTACCCGCCTCGACATCGACCGTGACTTCTCGAAAGCTGGTGGCGGGGAGTGAGGAAGCACAAGCCGCAAACCGCTGACGTGATCTCTGGTGGGTCGTTCGGGTTCACGATCGTCGCGGATGTGATGCAGGGCACGAAACGCGTGTTGCAGGACGTGTCGTTCACGGACTGGACGTTCACGGGTGACCTTGACGCGAACGTGAAGACGTCGGGGACTGTGACCCTGGTGGTTCAGGATGACTTCGCCCGGTCGTATTCGCCGCGGCAGATCGGTGACGCACTGTCACCGTTCGGTGGGACTGTTCGTGTGTACGCGCTCGTGTCGTTGGGTGCCTATGAGGACCGGATCCCGATTGGGACGTTCCGGATCACCGATGTCCCCTCGTCGATGGACGACAAACTGTCCGTGCATGGGCGGGAGTTGACGGTCGGTTCGGTGGTCACGTTGACGTTGATGGACCGGTTCTACGAGGCCGATGTGCCGTTCATGCGGCTTGAGAACCCGTCGTCGTTGACGTCGGCATGGTCGGAGCTGATCCGTATCGCCCGGCTGCCGGGGACTAGGAACGTGGATGATGCGGCGATCCCGCGGAGTGTGGTGTACGCCCGGAACCGGTTGGATGCGGTGCAGCAGCTCGCGCGTGTCCTCGGTGGCAGGGCGTACATGCGTGCTGACGGGACGGTCGGGATTGTCCCCGATGACCTGGGTGACGTGGATGTGGTCCTGAACTTTGGGCAGGTCGACGGGAAGATCATCGACGTCGCACAGTTCATGTCGTCGGCGGATATCTACAACGCGGTGTTCGGGGATTTCGAGGACGCGAACGGTCGCCCTATTCACGCGGAGGACATGATCCGGTCTGGTCAGCTCGCGGTGACGGGTCCGTTTGGTGAGCGGCCGATCGAGTACCCGGCTGATCAGCGGGAGTTCATCAAAACTCAGTCCGCTGCTGACACGGCGGTGGCGAACTATCTCGCGAAGGTGTCGAAGGGTTCCCCGTTGGAGGTTCCGGTCACGTTGACCGTTGACCCTCGGCTGGAGTTCGACGTGGTTACGGTGAACCGTCCCGGTGCTGGTGGGGAACCGGACCCGGCGTTGGCTTTCACGGGCCGGGTGTGCCGGTGGACGATGACGAAGGACCAGCCGATGCAAGCGACGGTGAGGGTCCCGAATGCGTAGCCAGGAATGGGTTGCCCGGTCCCTCGCTGATGTGCCGGTGGTCGAGTCGATCGTGGGGGTTTTCGTTTCTCAGGACGGCCCGGTCGCGACGGTCGATGTTGCTGGGCGCCGGTTGTCGGTGAAAGCTGCGACCCAGTTGCGGGTGTTGCCGTCTGACCCGGTCAGGTTGGAGCGGCGCGGCCCGGATCTGGTTGTTGTGGGGCCGACGGTAAACCGGGCCACGTTGGGGAAGGTGACCGTTGACGGTAACCCGGCGACGGTCGAGTACCCGGATGGTTCCGGTGTGACCGCTGAACTTCCCGTGGTTGACGGGCTCACGGTCGAGGTTGATGATCCGGTGATCATTGACTGGTCGTCTGGTGGGACTGTCCTCGCGGTGGTGGCTTCGCCGACAGCGACGGAAACCCCGGATGCGCCTGCGGGTTCTGGGCAGACGGTGACGGTGCAGTTGTTCGCTGACCAGTCCGGGTCGTACGGGTCGTCGTGGTGGACGGATGAGGTGTGGGCGTCGAGTTCGTACGTGGGTGGGTGGTTTTACGGCACGAAGATCAAGGATTCGATTCCGGACGGTGCGGTGATCCTTGCCGCGTCGATCTACCTGCCGGCGAAGTCGACGTTCGGTGACTCGCCGAACTTCGGTATCCACAACCAGGCTGTCAGGCCAGCGGGTTCGTTGACGGTTTCCTCGACGGTTGCGTTGAGCCCGCGGGTTGGGGAGGTTCCTTTGCCGACGTCGTGGTTCGACACGTTGAAAGCGTCGGACGGTGGTGTCGGCGTGAATCACGGTGGCAGGAACGTGTACCGCTCGGTTGGGGCGGATGGGAACAGTGGCCGGCTGACGGTCACGTATAGGACGTAGGAGGCAGGGATGGCCGCTGATGGTACTGCGGGGGCACGGTTGCAGCCCCAGTTTCTGGGGTCTGGTGCGCCAGCGACGGCTGAGGATCTGAACATCATCTCGGATCACGTCGCGAAGATGGGCAACATCATGGTGTTGTCGACCGCGGATCGTGAAGCGTTCGAGTCGGACGGTTGGGAAGGGCTGTACTGTCACGACACCGACGAAAACCTGCTGTATATGCATGACGGTTCCGCGTGGAAAGTTGAAGGGGTGGCGTCACTGCCGCCCTACAACTCGAGCACCGTTGCTTTCACGGGGGTGCCGTTCATCCGGGGCGGTATCGCGTCGGGAACCACGAGCGGTACTGGTGTTCTGACTCACACGTTCCCGGCCGCGTTTCCCACCGCGTGCGCGGGTGTGCTGATCATGCCGCACCAGAACTCTGGGTATGCGGCGCAGAATCTTCCCGTGCTGGTTCAATCGTCGGTTTCGGCGACGGGCTTCCAGACGTTGTGGGCGTCGGCTGCTGGGGTGGCGGTGGCGTTGCCGTACATCGCGTTCGGGTACTGACCGTGGGTGTTTTCGACTGGTTCACGAAGTACGAAGTGACGTGCGATTGGGATTGCCACCGTGCTCGCGGGTCTCGCGGCGGTGAGGATCGTCGCCACCCGGTCGGGTCGCCTGTTCTCGCCCCGTACGACGCGACCGTGACCTACGGGATGTACGACGACGGCGCGAGCTACGTGCAGTTCAAGTACACGAACGGGTACGCGCATCAGGCGATCCATGTGCAGAAGGACGGACGTGTCCCGAACGGTTCGCGAGTCGCTGCCGGAACATCGTGCGCGATCACTGACGGGCGCCGGGGAACCTTCGGAGCAGGTACGTCCACAGGCCAGCATTGCCACTTTCAGGGGCACGCACCGGACGGGACGCGCATTCCGTGGCAGGACGTTCCCGCACCGACAGCGCATCTCGCCAGCATCAGTTTCCGACCGTTCACGATTCCTGAGGAGATCGACATGACATCGGCACGCATCATCAGCTACGCATCACCGACGCACCGCAACGGGATCGTGCTCGCCGCGCCGGGGTTCTGGAACCCGTTCACGGGTGAGGAATGGGCGTACTTCTCAGCCACGAACCTCGCAGAAGACATACCGATCCACGTCCCGATCAACGACCGCGCGTACGACCTGGTGAAGTCGATCTACTCCCCGCAGGGCGTGGACGTAAAAGTCGTTGCTGATAGTGATGCGATCGCGCAGGCGACGGTGCAGGCGCTCATCGACCGACTCGGGAAAGCATCGTGATCATCGACATTCCTCCCGGCTGGGCGCTGGTCGCTGCTGCTGTAGCTGCCGGAATCCTCACGATCCTTGGGAGCATCGTGATCTGGTGGCTACGGCAGCTTGAGAAACGATCCGACACGCAAGAAGCGAGGATCGCCGCGCAGGACGCCCGTATCCAGAAGCTCGAGGCGCGGGACCGGAAGTCGTGGATCTACATCCAGTCCCTCATTCTCTTCGCCCACACTCACGCGCCGGGTATCCGGCTACCCGATCCGCCCGACGGGTGGATGGAAGACGACTGACCTGGGAGGGTCCACCAATGAACACACGTCAGGATCTGATCCTCGCGACCATCCGCACCGCCATTCCCGGCGCTGTCGGGTGGGTTCTCGCGTACCTCATCGCCCGCATCCCCGCAGTCGGGGACGTGATCGCGTACGTCGATGGGATTCTCGCGGAATCCGCACCCGGATACACCGTGTCGGTGATCCTCACTGGTGCGTGCGTCGGCGCTGTGATCGCCGCGTACTACTGGGCTGCGCGTGAACTGGGGAAGAAGTGGCCCGCGGTGGAACGGTTCCTGCTGGGTTCCGCGAAGACCCCGACCTACAACTGAACTTCAGAGAGGGAACACCATCATGGGTTTGCCTGCCTACATCCCCACCCGCACGGTCGGTTTCCGCGGCGTCCTCGAGCTCGAGCAGGGCAAGGGGCTGACCGCGAGGGTGGCTGTTCGTTCGTCGGGTTCGCTGCGGTTGGCTGACACGGGTGAGCTGTTCGAAACCCTCGGTGGCGTGTTCTCATCCGGGCGGGGAGCGTCGGTCACGTTCGAGCTTCCCGTCACGGACGATGATGGCTGGTTGACCACAGCGAACGAGATCATTGACGTGTCCGAGGGTGGGGCGTACACCCACACGTACACGGCGGTCGTGACTGTGCTGGACGCGACCGGGCAGCCGGTGGGGGACAAGTACGAGTACGGGCCGTTCGTGGTGCCGGCGTCTGAGTCGACGCTTTGGCTGGACGAGCTTGAGGAGCAGACCACAACGGCTGGTTCGGTGGTGGCTCGCCCGACTGTGTACGCGGTGAACGGTCAGGATGGTGAGGTCACGATCACTGCCGCCGGCCTGGGCGCGTACGTGAAGCCCAATACGGGTGTCCCGAAGACGGATCTCGCTGCCGCTGTGCAGACGTCTCTCGGGAAGGCCGATGATGCGCTGCCGGCGACAGAGAAGGGCGCGGATGATGGTGTCGCCGAGCTCGTCGACGGGAAGGTCCCCGCTGCGCAGACGGACATGGCCGCCATCGCCGCAGCACCTGAACTATCCGCTGCAATAGCTGATGGACTCGCGGTCTTCTCACTCGGCGACGCAACCGAAAACGACACGGATCGGATCAACACGGCGCTGACGGCCTGCCGTCTCGCTGGGGGTGGGGTCGTTTACGGGAAGCCGGGTGCGGACTACAAGATCGACGACACGCTCATTATCGGAGCTGGTACGTTGCTGGACCTTGGAGCCTCTGACCTGACGCTTCTGCCTGGTTCAAACTGCCAGATGGTCACGAACTACAGCGACCGCGTGCCTGTCGGGACAGCCACTGATGCGGCGGTTACGTCGGGGAGTGCAGTCGTCACGACCAGCCTGGCGTCTGTCGCAGCGGTCGGCATGACCGTCTATGTCGACGGTGCTGGGTCCAACGGCTACGGCGAACTGATCGGCCTCGTCGGATCGGTTGACACCGGGGCTGGCACGATCACCCTCCACAAGCTGCATGGCACGACAATTCCAGCAGTAGCAAGCGCTACGGTATCAGGTGCGAACATTCAGCTGTCGAACGTCGATGCCGATGTCCACATCAGAATCCGCAACGCGAAGCGGGGGGCGAACGGCCCCGACTCCGGCGTTGCTCGCGGCTCGGCTATCGCGGGTCACTCGATCTTCCTACGCGGCGTTCGCCAGTACAGCGTCGAGGTGCAGCGCGCCACATCGACTGCGGGCATCAGCTTCATCTGGCCGACGAACGCCTCCCACGGCACGGTGCGACTCTGGGATGCCGATGTCCACCGCACGGGGGTGCAGGTCGTCGGCCCAATCTTCGATCTCCGCCTGTATGCGCGCGGGCGTTGCACAGACGACCTCGTGAACCTCTGCGGGAACGTCTACCGTGACCAGACCAACACGTCCGGCGATGTCGTCGGTGTCACCATCGAGGACATCGTCAACTCCGGAACGACCAACGGCTCGGCCTTGAAGATCAACCCTTGCCAGGGGAACTTCGTTGACGGTGTTGTGGTCGAGGGCCGGATCGGTGGCGTCCGCAACGGCGGAGCAGCATCCCGTATCACGATCATGGAAGACATCGTGGAGGAAGAAACCACAGGCGGTACCTGCGGCTCGATCGACCTGGGCGTGATTGACTTCCCGGCGTCATCCAGCGGCGTCCTAGGCTTTGGTGGCGTGGCCATACGGTCACTGAAGGCGCATGTGATCGGGCGTACTGTCCACCCGGTTCGCATCAACCCTGGCGACGGGAACACCACCCCCCCGGTGATTGAATCAGTGGATCTGGCTCTCGACTTCACTGGAGATATCGGTGAAGGCGTCCAGTTGCTGAACTATGCAACAATCGGCACCCTGAAGCTGCGGGTAAAGAGCTTCACGCCGTCTGCGGACAGATCGTTCCTTCGTATGAACTCGGCAAACGCGAGGGTCCGACACCTGATCTTGGACACCCCGCAGATCACTGTTGGTCGGGCCACGACGGTCGGCCTGGTTCGTCTTACGGCAGGGACCGTCGATCGAGTCTCATTCATCGACCCGAACATCGTTTGGCCCGTCACCACGAACGGTTGCGTATGTGTGCTTCTGGAGGGTGCTACGGTCGGCGGCATCCTCTTTCGTGATGGCGAGGTCGCGCTGGGTGACTCTGTTGTGCGAGCCAATTCGGGGGCCGTCTCGACAGTTCGATTCGATGGGTTCCGGCACAACGCAGGTCAAAGACTGTTGCACTCGGGACTCGCGACCGTCGTTCATCTAGACGCCGCCCGTCGGATCGACTGCACCCAGTACGCGCTCTACCCCCAGTCCGCCGCAGTCGCCCTCACTATCAGGGGAACCGGGGCAGAATCGTCAGGATCAAACAGCACGGGCAACGTGCTTCTCAACACCAACGGTGCCGCTTCAGTGCCGTACTCGCTTGGTATCCGCGGGGACGCTTCAGTATTCGGCAAGGCGGCAGGCGCAATGATGTGGAACACCAACGCATCGCTAGCGTGTGGTGCTGGTCCGGTAATCTCGGACGGGACGAGCTGGAAGAACCTCTACAGTGGCGCGACGTACACGCCCTAAAGGGCAGCCTCGAATACTTCGCGGTGCCGTATCCGCCAGGTGGTGAGATCGTGGGCCTCGGCCCATTCTCTTGCCACCTGGCGGCGCTCACGTTCTGAGACCGCCAGATCGAGCCCGGCTATCCAGTCACCGTGGACGGGTAACCCGCCGCTTTGCTTCACGACCCGTCGAAAAGCTGCGACTGACCCGTCAACGACGGCGGGCACTCCGTGCGCAGCGGCCTCCAGCAGTACGTTGTTAGGGAGGCCCTCACCGGATCCATCTGACGTCATCAAGAGCACATCTGCGGCCTGGTACAGATCCGTCGGGTCCATGAAGCCGAGAATCCTCACGCCCTCACCGTCACGAAGCGCTGCTCTCAGAGGCCCTTCTCCTGCAATTAGGAGCTGCCCACGCCACTCTCGGCCGATGCGCATAGCAAGCTCCGGGCGCTTCCCTTTGTCGAGCCTGCCTACCCAGATCGCGAGAGGGCCATCTGGGTTCACTCCCAAGCGGTCTCGAGCCTCTGCTTTGATGTCTGGATTCGGCGGAGTTATTGAAGAGGTGTCAACCGGGTTCTCGATGACCACGATCCTGCGCCTGTCGTACACAGTGCCCGTCAGCGACGCGGCAGCTTCCTCGGAAACGCAAATGATCGCTGTGGCCTCCCTGGAAGCTCGTCTGTACGCGTTGCCGAGCGCGAATCGCATTCGACCGTTGAAGACGCCATGTTCGGTCCACAGCACCGGCATGTCTTGGGCCAGTTGTCGAGTGAAACCAATCTGCTCGCGTTTGAATTGGACATGCGCGAGGCTGTGATCACGCAGACCGACTGCCGTGTCCAGCCTCTCTTGCTCGCTCCTTAGTTTCGCCAGTCCGGTGAAGAGCGTTCTTGATCCCCACTTCGGACCAAGGTCTACGTCGACTTGAGGTGCGGCCCACCTTGGAATGGACCCGAAGAGTGTGCCAGGTATCCCACCATCGCCGTACAGCATTCGCAGGTACTTCTCTGCCCCGCCATCGACGGAAGACTGCGCGACGACGGCGACGTGTGGCCCGGTCAATCTTCGATCCCAGTCCCGGACCAGCGCGCAAAGGGAGGGACAGAGCGTGTTACGTGGGAGTCATCCGCGATTGAACAGTTATCTCCCAGCGTGAGTCCCGGCGCGAAGTCGATTGTCACCCGCCGGCCGATCCTCACTCCGTTCCCGATGACCACACCGTCTCCACCACCAGGCTGAGCGTAAGCGCCAATCGAGGTGCCGCCGCCGATCGAGACATAGTCTCCGATGATCGTGCGTTGTTCGATTCGCACGCGTCCGCGGAACCTCTCGATCGTGACGTTGCTTCCCTTATGCCTGATCTTCATGGCGCAAAGAATATCGTGCGGTCGTTTCGCGTTCGAGACCGCGAAGTTCCGACTAACACACCAATAGCTCAGGTTTCCTTGAATCCTGAGCGTGCAGATTCAAGCCGATCCCGATCCGCTTGAAACTCACAGAGCCCCCGGCTCGACCCCCTCATACTCGAGGGTGGTCGGGTCGGGGGCTCTCTTCGTCGTTCCCTACTGCGGTCAGCTCAACAGCGCACGGTTGATCGCGTCAGCAACCGCCGCGAACTCATCATTCTTCGACGACTTCGTGAACTGGACCGCGTTCGGGTCGTTCTGAACCTGATAGTTCTTGTTCGACACGAGGCTAGACCCGCCCTTCACCGCAACCGACCCGGGCACCGTCAACCGGATATACCCGGCGGTGAGGCCCGCACGTTTGAACTCGACACCCGTGATCTGCTCCAGAGGGATCGTTTTCGTAGCGCCTTTCGTGGTGATGATCACACCCTTGGGGAGCACCTCGATCGAACCGTTCCGGGATTCCGCTTTCACACTGTCGGTCATGCCACCGGATCGTACCGGGCTGGCGGTGCGCTCGTCTACGCCGCAAGGCGCGATGCTTCCGATGCGCGCAGCAGGTCGGGTCGTGTGACGTGCACGTAGCGTGCGGTCATCTCGGGGGAGGAGTGGCCGAGGAACTCTTGTGCGACGCGGAGGTCGTGTCCGGTGCCCTCGTAGACGACGGTCCCGGCCCGGTGTCTGAGGGAGTGGGGGTTTGCGCCGACAGCGCGGCGGATGTGTTCGTAGACGGTGTTGGGGTGCAGGTGCCCGTCCGTTCCTCCTGGGAACAGGTATCCCGCTGGTGCGCGTTGGATGAGGTGTTGAATCTCGGGGGTGAGGTGCACGACCCGGTGCTTGCCGCCTTTGCCGATGACGTGCAGCCATGCTCCGGCTTCGATGTCGTCGGTGTGGACTTTCGCGACTTCGTGCCGTCGGAGCCCGCATTCGGCGGCGAGGCGGATCATCATTTCGGTTTCCGGGTCGGCGTTCGCGATGCCGGCGAGGATGTCGGTGTCGGTGGCGATCCGTGCGGGTCGACGTTCAACGGTGACGGTTTCGAGTTCGGCGGCTGGGTTGTCGGAGCGTCGGCCGGAGGCGTGCATCCACCGGAAGAATCCGCGGAGCCCGGATACGGCGGCGTTGAGGGATTCGTCTGCAGTCCAGTGGGTATGGACCCACTCGTCGAGCTCGAACAGTGTGACTGTGTACGGGTCGATTTCGGTGAGGAGTCGGGCGATGACGGCGCGGCGTTTGCGGATGGTTACGGGTGCGCGTCGTCGACGGTGGAGGTAGTCGATGAATTGGTCGAGTAGTCCGTCCATGGTGCACCTGCCGTTCCGCGTATTTCGCCCCGGCACTCGCCGTTGAGTGTCGGGGCTGAGAATCTATCCGAACGGATGTGACCGCGTTCGGGCATGCTGGTGACGTGTGTGCCTTTACGTGCGCGCTGAGGCGACTAGGCCATCTTCGACGCTGATCTCGTGGGACCAGCGCTCCGCTCGCGCGGTTTCGCTCGCGCCCTTCGTGTAGTACCGGCGACCTTCCCATCCGCACGAGCAGGACGCCTGCCACGCCGGACCGATCGCGGTGTGAACTCGGTTCGCTCGTGCCCGGTGCCCGAGCTTCTCGGCAGGAGTCATCACGCGGCCCACCGTTCGAAGTTGGGTGCGCTGGACGTGCGTCGCGGACGCAGGTGGTACAGTGAAGGAGCACGCGGGGGGTTCCACGTAACTCGTGAATCTGGCCCCCGCCGCATATCTGCGAAGCCTCCGCAATTCCCTCGAACTCCCGACTCCGGGCATCCCTGCCCGGAAGGAATCGAGGAGAGGCAGATGAGCCCGAGACGCTGAGTCCCGCTCAGCACGTCGAGCCCGTCGCGGCGGCTTCTTCATCCGTGCGGATCCGCACATCATTCGATTTACCGCACATTAGGTACACAAGGGAGTACTCGTGGAGTCCATCTCCGAGGTCCACACTGACGCGTCCGAGAGCGACGCCGTCGATCAGACCGCCCCCGCGGCCGCCGAGGCCGCCACTCAGACCGAGACCGCTGACGCGGAGGCCCCCGAGGCAGCGGACGCCGGTGTCGAGGCCCCGGCCGAAGCTCCGGCTGCAGAGGCCGATACATCGGCCGAGGCCGAAGCCGAGGCAGCGGAGCCGTCGACCGCCGACACCGCCGAGGTCGGTACTCAAGCCCCTGAGGCCGCCGAGGCAGAGACCGTCACCACTGACGCGGCTGCGGGCGCTGAGAGCGCAGAATCGACCTCCGCCGAGCAGCGCGAGCCTGCCGCGCCGGCCGAAGCCCCCGCCGAAGCCGCCCCCGCCGAGGAGAAGGCCGCCGAAGCGCCCACCAAGCCTGTCCGCAAGCGGGCTCCTCGCCGAGCCAAGAGCACTGACATTCCCGCCGACCAGCCCGCCGCAGAGACGCCGGCCGAGCCGAAGGCCGAGGAATCCACGGACGAGGCTGCCGACACGAACACGGCTGCCAGCAGCGACAAGCCCGCTGGCCGCGGCAAGTCCGCAGGCCGCCGCAAGGCATCCGACAATGACACGGCTGCTGGCACCGACGAGGCTGCTGGCACTGACACGGCTGCCGGCACCGACAAGGCTGCTGACAGCGACAAGCCCGCCGAGGCCGCAAAGACCGACGACTCGTCGTCGAGTTCCGAGTCCGCCGACGATTCGGGCGAGGAATCCACGCCGAACCGCGGCCGCAGTCGCAACCGCAGCCGGAGCCGCAACCGCGCGTCCGGCAACAGTGGCAGTGGCAACGCAGGCAACGGCAACGCCGGCAACGGAAATGCGGGCGCCTCCGGTGGTGCCGACCAGTCCGCGTCCACGAGCGGCGACGACGAGGGCGGCTCGACCGGCGGTCGGGGCCGGCAGCGTAACAAGCGTCGCGGCCCCAATCAGAACGACGAGTTCGAGCCCGAGGTCGGCGAGGACGATGTCCTGATCCCCATCGCCGGCATTCTCGACGTGCTCGACAACTACGCTTTCGTTCGCACGACCGGGTACTTGCCCGGTCAGAGCGACGTGTACGTCTCGCTCGGTCAGGTCAAGAAGTACAACCTGCGCAAGGGCGACGCGGTCGTCGGTGCCATCAAGCAGCCGCGCGAGGGCGAACAGACTGGCCGCCAGAAATACAACGCGCTCGTCAAGGTGGATGCCGTCAACGGCCTGTCTGTTGACGACGCCGCGACCCGCGTCGAGTTCAGCAAGCTCACGCCGCTGTACCCCCAGGAGCGCCTGCGCCTGGAGACGGCTCCGGAGAAGCTCACGCAGCGGATCATCGACCTGGTCGCCCCGATCGGCAAGGGCCAGCGCGGCCTGATCGTCGCGCCCCCCAAGGCGGGCAAGACGATCGTGCTGCAGCAGATCGCGAACGCGATTGCGACCAACAACCCCGAGGTCCACCTCATGGTCGTGCTCGTCGACGAGCGACCCGAAGAGGTCACCGACATGCAGCGCACCGTCAAGGGCGAGGTCATCGCCTCGACCTTCGATCGTCCCGCCGAGGACCACACGACGGTCGCGGAGCTCGCCATCGAGCGCGCCAAGCGCCTCGTCGAGCTCGGCCGCGACGTCGTCGTGCTGCTGGATTCGATCACCCGTCTCGGGCGCGCCTACAACATCTCCGCCCCGACCTCGGGCCGCGTGCTCACCGGTGGCGTCGACGCCTCAGCGCTCTACCCGCCGAAGCGATTCTTCGGTGCTGCCCGCAACATCGAGAACGGCGGATCGCTCACGATTCTTGCCACGGCACTTGTCGAGACCGGGTCCAAGATGGACGAGGTGATCTTCGAGGAGTTCAAGGGCACCGGCAACAGCGAACTGCGTCTGAACCGTCAGCTCGCCGACAAGCGCATCTTCCCGGCCGTCGACGTCAACGCCTCGAGCACACGTCGTGAAGAGATGCTGCTCTCGCCGGACGAGGTCAAGATCACCTGGAAGCTGCGTCGCGCTCTGGCTGGCCTGGACCCGCAGCAGGCGCTCGAGGTCGTGCTCGGAAAGCTCAAAGAGACCCAGTCCAACGTCGAGTTCCTCGTGCAGATGCAGAAGTCGATTCCGGCGCCGACCTCCAACGGCCACGGCGCAGGCGGACACGGTCACGAGAACAGCATCCGCTGACCGGCGGCATGGAGATGGCAGAGCCGGCGATGTTCGACTCCGTCCGTACGCTGATCGACGAGCACCGCGAGGTGCAGATCGAACTGTCCGATCCGGCGGTTCACGCAGATCCCGCCCGCGCCAAGCGGGTGAACAGGCGCTACGCCGAGTTGAGTCGGATCGTCGCGGCCCATGACGCGTGGGTCGCGGCATCCGATGACCTCACTGCTGCTCGTGATCTCGCGCGCGAAGATGAGGCCTTCGCTGAAGAGGTGCCGGCTCTCGAGGAGCGCCTCGCGGAGACCCAGGAACGACTGCGTCGTCTGCTGATCCCGCGTGATCCGGATGATGCGCGCGACGTGATCATGGAGATCAAGCAGGGCGAGGGCGGGGCAGAAAGCGCCCTCTTCGCTGCAGACCTGCTGCGCATGTACCTGCAGTACGCCGCCTCGAAGGGGTGGAAGACCGAGATGCTCGAGCGCAACGAGTCGGACCTCGGCGGGTTCAAAGACGTCCAGGTCGCCATCAAGGGTTCATCGAGTGATCCTGCGCAGGGGGTGTGGGCCCACCTGAAGTACGAGGGAGGCGTCCACCGTGTGCAGCGCGTTCCGGCTACCGAGTCGCAGGGGCGGATCCACACGTCGACGACGGGCGTCCTGGTGTTCCCCGAGGTCGATGAGCCCGAAGAGATCCACATCGAGCAGAACGACCTCAAGATCGATGTGTTCCGCTCGTCCGGTCCCGGCGGGCAGTCGGTGAACACGACCGACTCCGCCGTGCGGATCACGCACCTGCCGACGGGGATCGTGGTGTCGATGCAGAACGAGAAGTCGCAGCTGCAGAACCGCGAGGCTGGGATGCGGGTGCTGCGCGCCCGACTGCTGGCAAAGCAGCAGGAAGAGCGAGACGCCGCGGCATCCGATGCCCGGCGCTCGCAGATCCGCGGAATGGATCGCTCGGAGCGTATCCGCACCTACAACTTCCCCGAGAACCGCATCGCCGATCACCGAACTGGCTACAAGGCCTACAACCTCGACCAGGTCATGGACGGCGCGCTCGAACCGATCATCGCGTCATGCATCGCCGCCGACGAGGAGGAGCGGCTCGCGGCTCTCGGAGCCGACACCGACTGAGCGCGCTATCTCGCCAGGATGGCCAGGCCGACGGTTCGTGTTGCCTGTCGTGCGCTCACGGCGTTTGTCGAGTGGTTCAGCACGGCGCCCTGTCGCGGCGGGGACGGACACGCTACTGTCGGGGCGTGGTCATGTTCCTCATCCGCGCGCTGATCTTCGTCCTCTCCGCCGCCGTCGGACTGATTGCCGCCGACCTGCTGCTGCCGGGCTTCCGTATTGACTGGTGGGGCTTCGTGCTGGCCGTCCTGATCTTCGCGGTGCTCCAGAGCCTTCTCTCGCCGTGGATCGCGACAGTCGCCAAGCGCAACGCCCCGGCACTGCTGGGCGGCATCGGCATCATCTCGACGCTCGTCGCGCTGGTCATCGTCGTGGTGATTCCGGCCAGCGGCGTGAGTATCGGAGAGCCGTTCGTGCTCACCTGGATCCTCGCGCCGGTCATCGTGTGGCTCGTGACCGCGCTTGCTACCTGGCTGTTGCCGATGATCTTCATCAAGAACAAGGTCGAGGAGCGCCGCTCCGAGAAGTGAGGCGCGACGCCGCCACGGGTCGCCGATCAAGGGTGAGAGACATGGACGTCATCATCACCGCCGGCACCATCATCACGATGGACCCGGAGCGTACCCGCGCCGAAGCTGTCGCCGTCTCGCAGGGACGGATCGTGGCGGTGGGCACCGTGGCCGACTGTCAGAAGGCGCTGCCGGGTGCGACCAGGCACGACACCGGCGCAGCCGCGCTGTTGCCCGGATTCGTCGAGCCGCACTCGCACCCGGTTCTCAGCGGCATGGCGACGATGCCGCCCGCCTACTGGATCGCGCCGTGGTTCGCCCCCACGTGGGATGACGTCGTCGCAGCCTTCCGGACGGCCATCGCCGAAACTCCGGTCGACCAGCCGCTCGCGTTCTTCGGCTTCGACGGGCTCCTCCAGCAGCACGCCGACCCGACCGCTCCCGAGCTCGATGCGATCTTCGGGGACCGCATGGTCATGGTTTTCGGAAACTCGGGTCACACCTCCTATGTGACAACCGCGGTGCTCGAGCACCTCGGTTGGGTGAAGAACCCGCCCACGGACCCGGTCGGCGGGTTTTTCGGCCGCAACGCCGACGGATCCCTCAACGGTGTGGCCACCGAGATCCCCGCGGCGATGGCGCAGGCAGCCCCCGTTCTTGAGGCGATCGCCACGGGGCCGCATCCGCTGCAGGGCGCCGTCGAGTACTACGTGCTCCTGTCATCGGCGGGGATTACCTCGACCTCGGAGCACACCTACAAGACCGAGCTGAAATCCGCGTACGAAACCCTCGCCTCGCTTCCGAACAGCCCGCTGCGCATCTCGCTGTACCACATGTCGACCGAGGCTGACTGTGGAGAGCCGTTCACCTCGGCCGTTCCCGAGGACATGCTCCGTAAGCAGGGCATCAAGCTCTGGGCCGACGGGTCGCCGTGGGTTGGCAATGTGGCGATGAGCTCGCCCTACCTCGACACCGACGTCACCCGCGCCGCGGGGATCGCGCCCGGCATCCCCGGCGAGAAGATGATGAACTACACCCGCGACCAACTCGACGCCCTGCTGGAGGCGCACGTCGGCGAGGGGTGGCAGATGGCCTTCCACGCCAACGGCGATATCGCGATCGACATCGTGCTGGATGCCTTTACGACGGTGCTCGGCCGCCACAACCTGATCGACAGTGACCATCGCTGGCGCATCGAGCACATCGGCGGTGCGCGCGCCGACCAGTTTCCCCGCATGGCCTCCATCGGCGCCGTGCCGTCGATGGGTCCCTTCCAGTTCTACTACTGGGGAGACCTGCTCGATGGGGGCATGTTCGAACCGGCGGTGGGCGGTTCGTGGCAGCGATTCCGAGACGCCTTCGATGCGGGGCTTCCGGTCTCGTTCCACAACGACGGCTCCGTCACGCCGCCCACGCCGCTGCTGAACATGCAGGCAGCTGTCACCCGCCGGTGCGCGTCGGGCACCCTGCATGCCCCCGAACAAGCCGCAACTGTCGATGAGGCCCTGCGAGCCCATACCGTCAACGCCGCGTTCGCCCTGGGACGCGAGCACGAGATCGGCTCCATCGAGGTCGGCAAGTTCGCGGACTTCGTCGAACTCGACGCGGATCCTTACGCTGTCGTCCCCGACAAGATCGGCGCCATCGGAGTGCTCGGCACCTGGCTCGGCGGCTCTCGCGTCGACCTCGGGGAGTTCGCAGCGGCATCCCACCAGGTCGACGACGCCGCGTTCGCGCAGCTGCGCACGTACGGGGTGCCAGCCTGCTGCCACCTCCCCGCGGCGACGGCATCGTGACCGGGTCCGCCGCTGCGTCGGGAGCAGCGCCGGGCGCAGCAGCGAGAAAGGCGACCGCTCTCGCTGTGCCCCTCCTGGGGATCATGGGCGGCATTCAGACAGCCGACCCGACGATTGCCAGCACCGCTCTCGTCGAGTCGGCGAGGGCGCTCCAGATGGATGCGGGACTGCAGGCGATCGCGGCCAGCATTTCGACCCTGATGCTGGCGGCGACGGTGATCACCACGGGCCTGCTCGCCGACCGTATCGGCAGGCGGCTCCTCCTGGTGCTTGCTCTGGCGCTGTCGGCGCTGGGAGATCTGATCGTTGCTGTCGCCGTCGATCCCGCGCTGTTCCTCACCGGGCGGGCATTGGCCGGCGTCGGACTCGGCGCCGTGTACGGCGCGTCCTTCGCCTACATCCGGGCGGTCGTTCCGCAGGGCAAGATCGCCGCGGCGATGGGCTCGTTCGCTGCGTGCAACGCGGTGTCGATGATCGTCGTCAGCTTCATCGGCGGGTCGCTGGCGTCCGTCGACTGGCGGCTCGCGTTCATCGTGGTCCCGGTGGTGACGCTTATCTCCATCCCGGCCGTGCTCGCGGTTTTGCCGCGGCAACCCCGGAGCGCCAGGGGCCCCGCGGACGTTGCCGGCCAGGTCGTGCTCGGGCTCGGCATCGTCGGCGTCCTGTACGGAATTTCGCATGCCGGTGCAGGCATGACCTCACCGCTCACGTGGGCCCCGCTGCTGGCAGGACTCGTGCTGCTGGTGCTGTTCGTCATCGTCGAGAAACGCGGCGCCCACCCGTTCTTCCCCATCGAGTTGTTCCGCAACCCCGGGTTTCTTGCCGCAGTCGGCATGGGAATCGCCTTCAACTTCGCGCAGGCTGTCGGCATCCTGCAACTCGCCAACATCTGGCAGTACGTCTACGGCTTTTCCACCGTCGAGGTGTCCTTGGGGCAGCTCCCGGTCACCGTCATTTCGGTTGCCGCCTCGATCTACATCGGCCGCAGGCTCAGTGCGGGTCTCTCGCCCGCGACCGCGATCGTGATCAGCGGGGGAGCGTCGGTCCTAGGCTTCCTCGCTTTTGCCCTCATCCTGATCTCGCACGAATTCTGGTTCTTCCTGCCGGGCATGCTGCTGATCGGCTTCGGGATGAGCGGTCTCGTGCCCTACGGCGCCCTCGTGCTGCGGCTGGCTCCGCCGGCGCAGTTCGGCGCGGTGACGTCGTCGCGAACGACGATCGGGCAGTTCGGCTACGCCGTGGGGCTCTCGGGAAGCATGATCCTTGTCGACGCGATCACGCGTGAGGGCGTCATCCATCGGCTCAAGGATGCCGGAGTCACCCCGGCCCGCTACGGTGAGGCGCTCGACGCGATCTACGCATATGCGCAGAACGGCACGGTTCCCTCCGGAGACAACGGGACAGCGCTGCTCCAGGGGGCTGCCGCATCCTACGAGGTCGCTTTCGTCACGACCATGGTGGTCACCGCCGCCATCGTCGGAGTGCTCTCGCTGCTCACCGTGTTCGCCCTGCGTCGATTCGAGAGGACGCTCCCAGCCTCGAAGCCAACCAGCCCGAGTCCAGCCTCCTAGATAACCCTCTTCGTAGGGATCGCAGGATCACGCGAGGTTCGCACGATTGTCGCGGCATCCTGCGACGTTCGCACGATTCTGCGAAGGTCGGGGCTCCGTTGCGGCGAAGCCCGTGGCTCCGCGACCAGGCATGCTCAGATCTGGTAGTCGGGCATCGTCAGGATGGCGCGGGTATCCATGCCATCCTTGCGTCTGCGGGCCTTGGCCGGGATGCCGGTCAGGACACTGTGGTCGGGTGCGTCGCGGGTGACGACGGCGTTTGCGCCGACGACGGAGCGGGCGCCGATCGTGATCGGGCCCAGAATCTTCGCACCGGCGCCGACGGCTACCTCGTCGCCGATCGTCGGGTGTCGCTTGCCGCCCTCGCGCTGACGCCCACCCAGGGTGACCTGGTGGTAGAGCAGCACGTCGTCGCCGATTTCGACGGTTTCGCCGATGACGACGCCCATGCCGTGGTCTATGAAGAACCGGCGGCCGATCTGTGCCCCCGGGTGGATCTCGATGCCGGTGAGCCAGCGCGCCAGCTGCGACCCCGCTCGCGCGAGGAATCGCGCGTTGTGAGTCCACAGCCAGTGGTCGACGCGGTGAGCCCAGATCGCGTGCAATCCCGAGTAGAGCACCGCGATCTCCAGGCCGCTCCGTGCCGCGGGGTCGCGCAGCTTCGCCGCCGCGATGTCTTCACGGATGCGGCCGACGACGTGTCGGACTCCCACCGTCAGTCCTCGCGCAGGTGCTCGAACAGCGCCGTTGAGAGATAGCGCTCGCCGTTGGAGGGGATGACCACCACGATGTTCTTGCCGGCAGCCTCGGGCCGTGCGGCGACCTGCAGGGCTGCCCAGACTGCCGCACCGCTGGAAATGCCCACGAGGATCCCGTCCTGGGTGCCGACGGCACGGGCGGTGGCGATCGCGTCGTCGAACTCGACGTCGATGACCTCGTCGATGACATCCTGGTCGAGGATCTCGGGGATGAAGTTGGGTCCGATGCCCTGGATCTTGTGGGGGCCGGGGTGACCCTCGGTCAGCAGCGGCGAATCCTTGGGCTCGACGGCGACGACCTTCACGCCCGGCACGCGCTCCTTGAGTACCTGACCGACGCCCGTGATGGTTCCTCCGGTACCGATGCCGGCAACGAAGTAGTCGACCTTGCCGTCGGTGTCGCGCAGGATCTCTTCGGCGGTCGTCTTGCGGTGGATGGCCGGGTTGGCTTCGTTGGCGAACTGCTTGGCCAGGACCGCGCCGGGGGTGGCAGCGGCGATCTCCTCGGCCTTCGCGACAGCGCCCTTCATGCCCTGGGCCGGGTCGGTCAGGACGAGCTCGGCGCCGTAGCCCTTCAGGAGGAGCTTGCGCTCGGTCGACATCGAGGAGGGCATGGCGAGGATGACGCGGTACCCGCGTGCCGCACCCACCATGGCCAGCGCGATCCCGGTGTTGCCGCTGGTGGCCTCGACAATCGTTCCGCCCGGGGGCAGTTCGCCGGATGCCTCGGCGGCATCCACGATGGCGATGCCAAGGCGGTCCTTGACGCTGGAGGCGGGGTTGTAGAACTCGAGCTTTGCCAGCACGGTTCCGTCGACGCCCTCGGCGACACGGTTCAACCGGACGAGGGGAGTGTTGCCGAACGCGCTCGTGATGTCGTTGTGGATACCGGTCATTGCGGGGCCTTTCGGGCGACGTGGGTGACGACCATTTAGCCTAGGCGAGCCTCACCGGCACGGGCCCGATTGTGACGAAGAACGTCCCGGGGTCCTAGGCTTGGGGCGCCTATGCCTGCTCACAGCGCCCCCGACGACACGCATCCCCGCGACACGCTCGCCGGGTCCATCGCCGCAGCGGCCGACACTCTCACCGCGGCCGGCATCCCCGATGCCCGCGTGGATGCCGAGCTGCTGCTCGCGCACGCGCTCGAGGTGGGTCGCGGCGAGCTTCAGGCCGCTGCGCTGCGCGGTGACGCGATTGAACCGGCATCCGTGGCCCGCTACCGCGATCTCGTGGCGCGACGG
Organism: Microbacterium schleiferi; assembly: GCF_015565955.1. NCBI lineage: Bacteria > Bacillati > Actinomycetota > Actinomycetes > Micrococcales > Microbacteriaceae > Microbacterium > Microbacterium schleiferi. Next base: position 948,346 of record NZ_CP064760.1, read on the forward strand.
GCGACCCGGGAGCCGCTGCAGCACATCACCGGGACTGCACCGTTTCGCCATCTTGAGCTGCGCGTGGGCCCGGGTGTGTTCGTACCCCGGCCCGAGACCGAGACACTCGTGCAGATCGCCCTGGACGCGCTCCTGGCAGCAGCATCGCCCTCTCCGATCGCGATCGATCTCGGGACCGGATCAGGCGCGATCGCCCTGGCCCTTGCGACGGAGGCTCCGCACGCGCGCGTTTTCGCCGCTGAGAACGTCGTCGACGCCTTCGTGTGGGCCAAGGAGAACTTCGCCCACGTCGGTGCCGACAACGCGACGCTCGCTTTCATCGATCTGGCTCGCGCCTTCCCCGAGCTCGACGGCACGGTGTCTGTCGTCGTCAGCAATCCGCCCTATGTTCCGGATGCTGCAGTGCCGCGTGACCCGGAGGTGCGCTGGTTCGATCCGCCGACGGCTCTGTACGGCGGGACCGATGGCCTGGATGTCGTCCGCGAGGTCAGTGCGACGGCGCTGCGCCTCGCGCACCCCGGGGCCTCGTGGCTATCGAGCACGGCGAGCATCAGGGCCCGGCGATCCGGGAGCTGCTGGCGGCAGCCGGATGGCGGGCGCCGGCCACCCACATGGATCTCACACGTCGCGACCGGGTCACGACAGCGCTGCATCCGTAACAGCCAGCCGCTTCCCGCAACTGCTCGCCGCTTCCGTAGACTGGGCAGGCCATGTCCGACGTCTTCGACTGCCGCGACGACGCCCAGCTCTTGCCCGGCATGCGACAGGCACGCCAGGCAATCGGCCGGGGTGCCCTCGTCGTCCTCCCCACCGACACCGTTTACGGTGTCGCCGCCGACGCCTTCAACACCGCTGCCGTGCAGCGGCTGCTGGATGCCAAGGGCCGCACCCGCCAATCGCCGCCGCCCGTGCTGGTCGCGGGCGTGACGATGGTGCGCGCGCTCGTGGCCGAGCTGCCGGAACCCGTCGAGCGGCTCATCGACCGCTTCTGGCCCGGGGGCTCACGATTGTGTTGCCGGCCCAGCCCTCGCTGACGTGGGATCTGGGGGAGACCCGCGGCACGGTTGCCGTGCGTATGCCCGATCACCGCATCGCTCTCGAGCTCATCGAAGAGACCGGTCCACTCGCGGTATCCAGCGCGAACCTGACCGGAGAAGCCGCAGCGATCGACATCCTGAGCGCTCACCAGATGCTCGGCGATCGCATCGAGGTCTACCTGGATTCGGGGCCCGTCGCCACCGGCGTTCCCTCCACGATCCTCGATGCCACGGGACTTGCTCGTCGCGAGCCCGGCTCCGCTCGCATCCTGCGTGTGGGCGCCGTCAGCGCCGACGAGATCCGCGAGGTGATCGGCGATCTGCTCGAGGACCCGCCGGCGGAGCCCGTCGAGGCGGACGCCGACGACACCGGATCCGCGTGAAGCAGTACCTGTTCGTCGTCATCCTGACCGCGACCATCACCCTGGTGCTGGCGTGGGCGGTGTGGCAGCTGAGCATGCGCTACAAGCTCTACCCCGGCATCCGGGAACGCGATGTCCACAAGACGCCCACACCGCGCCTGGGTGGCATCGCGATGTATGTCGGCATCGTCGCCGCATTCCTGGCGTCCTCGCAGCATCCGTTCTTCTCGATCTTCTGGGCAGATCCCGCGGCAGTGTGGGCCATCCTCGGCGCGACGACACTGATCGTGCTCGTCGGCGTTGCCGATGACATCTGGGACCTCGACTGGATGATCAAGCTCGGCGCTCAGTTCGCCGCGGCGGGGATCATCGCCTGGTTCGGCAAGCTGCAGATCCTCTCGCTGCCGATCGGAGGTCTCACCGTCGGCTCCAGCTGGATGAGCTTCGTGCTCACGGTGCTCTCGATCGTGGTCGTCATGAATGCCGTCAACTTCATCGACGGCCTCGACGGCCTCGTCGCCGGTGTCGCCCTCATCGCCAACGGGGTCTTCTTCGCGTATTCGTACCTCTTGGTGCGCGATGCCGGGGCGACCACCTACTTCAACCTCGCGTCCTTCATCGCGGCCGCGCTCATCGGAGCGTGTATCGGATTCCTACCGCTGAACTGGACGCCGGCGAAGCTGTTCATGGGCGACAGTGGAGCTCTCATGCTGGGACTGCTGATGGCCGTTTCGGCGATCGCGATCACCGGGCAGATCACACCTTCGCAACTGGACCCCGACAACTTCGGCAGGTCGCAGCTGCTCGGTGCTTTCATCCCGATCCTGCTGCCGATCACGATCGTGCTGCTCCCGCTGTTGGACTTCGGGCTTGCGATCATCCGGCGGGTCAGCGCAGGAAAGTCCCCGTTCTCGCCCGACCGCAAACACCTGCACCACCGGATGCTCGACATGGGCCACAGCGATCGGACTGCCGTGCTGATCTTCTACGCCTGGACGGCGATCATCGGTCTGGCGATGCTGCTGATGTACATCGGAACCGCGTCCGACTGGCCGGGGAGTACCTCATCGGCGTCGGCTTCGGCGCCCTCGGCGTGATCGCCTGCCTCGTCGTCACCCTCATGCCCCCGAGCGCCGCCGCGCGCCCGTCACAACCGCCCAGGAGGCCTCGTGAGTACCGTGTCCAGCACCCCGATCCTGCGAACGACAGTGATCTGGTCGGCGATCGTGACCGGCGCGCTCGCCGTCGTCGGTGCCGTCGTCGGCTATCTCGTCGCCGACGAGTCAGGACTGTGGAGCGCTTTGCTCGGTGTGTTGCTCGCGGCGGTGTTCCTCGGAATCACGAGCGTCAGCATCCTCATCGCCAACCGATGGTTCGGCACCGACCTGTACGTGCCGATCTTCTTCGGAATCGTGCTGGGGGGCTGGCTGCTGAAGTTCGTCGTGTTCCTCGTCGTGCTGTTCGTGGTTCGCGGCCAGCCCTGGGTCAACGAGATGGTGTTCTTCATCGCGATCGTCGCGGGCGTCCTGGCGTCTTTGGCGGTGGATGTCATCGTGCTCACCCGGATGCGGTTGCCGTATGCGAGCGACACCACTTTGCCCACGACGGACCCCGATGACACCCCCGTAAGGGAGTGACGCGGCGCCGGGACCTCTCCGGGTTTGCTAATGTGGTCTTGCGCCCGCCCGTTCGCCTGACGAGCGCTGCCGGGATCGCCAACTCATCGCCCATCGTCGCAACGGCTTATCCCCGGTGCCCCGAAGCTGGAGCCAGCGCTGTTTACTCAAGCTGCGAGCCTAATTGTGTCCACTGCCGAAGACGGCGGGGGATTCCACGGACCGTCTGTCGATGAGTTCTTCCCGGAACCACTCTTCAACCTGTTCGGGATCGAAGCCCTCTCGGTCACGCGAATCACCCTGATCCAGTTCATCGCGACGATCGCGATCGTCCTGATCTTCTGGCTCGGCACACGCCGCATGCGGGTCGTCCCGGGCCGCTTCCAGAGCCTGGTCGAGATGGGCCTGGACTTCGTGCGTGTGAACATCGCCGAGGACCTGCTGGGCAAGAAGGACGGGCAGCGGTTCCTCCCGATCCTCACGACGATGTTCTTCATGATCCTGTTCATGAACATCACGGGAATCATCCCGTTCATGAACATCGCCGGCACGAGCGTCATCGGCGTTCCGCTGGTCCTCGCGATCATCAGCTACATCACGTTCATCTACGCCGGTATCCGTAAGAGCCCGAAGAACTTCTTCAAGAACTCGCTCTTCCCCTCGGGCGTGCCGTGGCCGATCTACATCATCGTGACGCCGATCGAGCTGATTTCGACGTTCATCATCCGTCCCGTGACGCTGACCCTCCGACTCCTCATGAACATGATGGTCGGCCACCTGCTGCTCGTCCTCTTCTTCGCGGCGACGCAGTTCTTCCTCTTCGACCTCGGTGGCTGGTGGTCGGCTCTGGCAGCGGGCAGCCTCGCCTTCGGATTCGTCTTCACTCTCTTCGAAATCCTGGTGGCCGTCCTCCAGGCATACGTCTTCGCCCTCCTCACCGCGGTCTACATCCAGCTCGCGGTGGCGGAAGAGCACTAAGCGGGTCGGCCCGAAAGCCGCCCTCAACCGAAAGGAAAAATCCGTGGACGCAACTACGGTTCTCGCCCAGGTCACCGGCAACGTCGCGACGATGGGTTACGGCCTCGCCGCCATCGGCCCGGCGATCGGCGTGGGCATCGTCGTCGGCAAGACGATCGAGGGCGTCGCTCGCCAGCCCGAGCTTGCCGGCCGCCTGCAGGTGCTGATGTGGATCGGTATCGCCTTCACCGAGGCGCTGGCGTTCATCGGCATCGCCGCCGGCTTCATCTTCGTCTAATCCGCCTCACCCAGCCTTAAGGAGACAGGATGCTGACCGCTCTTGTCACGTATGCCGCCGAAGAGGGGGCTACGAAAAACCCCCTCATCCCGGCGTGGTACGACATCATCTGGTCGGGCGTGTGTTTCATCGTCATCCTCGTCCTGTTCTGGGTGTACGCCCTGCCGCGGATGAAGAAGCTTCTCGACGAGCGTTCCGCGGCGATCGAAGGCAACATCGCCAAGGCCGACGAGGCCCAGCGCAAGGCTGAGGCCGCCCTCGAGGAATACACCGCGCAGCTGGCGGACGCCCGCCGCGAGGCCGGTGAGATCCGCGACGCCGCCCGCGAGGACGGCAAGAAGATCGTCGCCGAGGCCAAGGAGAACGCATCGACCGAAGCCGCGCGCCTCACCGCCGCGGCGCACGCGCAGATCGACGCCGAACGGCAGACTGCGTTCGTGTCGCTCCGCGGCGAAGTAGGCACCCTTGCACTCGATCTCGCCGGCGGCGTGATCGGCGAGACGCTGTCGGATGACGCCAAGGCCAAGGCCGTGGTCGACCGCTTCCTCGCCGACCTCGAGGCATCCGAGACGGCGGCGAAGTAATGGGCAGCGCGACGAATCAGGCGCTCGCGGAAACGACCGCGGCGCTGGCTGCGGCTCGTGGCGTCGACCTGACCGTCGCCCGCGAGCTCTTCGTCGCCGCGCGGGAGCTCAGCGAGACCACGCACCTGAGTGGGGCACTCGCTGACTCCGCCGCGGCGCCCGTTGCCCGGACGAAGGTGATCACCGATGTCTTCGGACCCTCGATGACACCGACGACCGTCGGCTTGCTCAGCAACGCCGTGCAGCAGCGGTGGTCCTCGGCGTCCGATCTCATCGACGGCATCGAAGAACTCGCCGTCCGCGCGGCAACGATCGCGTCGGATGCTGACGTCGAATCCGAGCTGTTCGAGTTCTCCCGCACGGTAGCGGCGAACCCGGAGCTCGAACTCGCACTGGGGAGCCGCCTCGGTGACGCCTCGGCGAAGGGCGACCTGGTCGCGACGCTGCTGACGGGCCGCGCGAGCGAGGCGACAGTCCTCGTCGCGTCATCCCTCGTGCAGCAGCCCCGGGAGCGTCGGGTGCGTCAGCTCCTGTCGCGTGCCGTGCGCGTCGTTGCCGACGAGCGTGGCCGCGCCGTCGCGACGGTCACCGCAGCTGCCCCGCTGAGCGCGGAACAGGCGGCACGCCTGACCGACCTGCTCAGCCGTCGCTACGGCACCAAGATCTCCCTGAACACCGTCATCGACCCGACAGTCGTGGGTGGCCTGCGCGTGCAGATCGCCGATGATGTCATCGATATGAGTGTTTCCTCCCGGCTCGCCGACCTACGTCAGCGACTAGCCGGCTAACGACACCGCCGACAGGCGCAGACTTCGGGTCCGACGCACGGATCCCGCGAAGAACACCAACGAAGGAAGACCATGGCAGAACTCTCCATCAGCCCCGACGTCATCCGTGACGCGCTGAAAGACTTCGTCGCGGCCTACGAGCCCTCCGGGGCAGCGGCCAACGAGGTCGGCACCGTCATCGACGCCGCCGACGGCATCGCCCATGTCGAGGGTCTCCCCGGCGTCATGGCCAACGAGCTGGTGACCTTCGCCGACGGCACCGCGGGCTTGGCCCTGAACCTCGATGAGCACGAGATCGGTGTCGTCGTTCTCGGCGACTTCTCCGGCATCATGGCCGGACAGCAGGTCAGGCGCACCGGTGAGGTTCTCTCCGTGCCTGTCGGCGACGGCTACCTCGGCCGCGTTGTCGACCCGCTCGGCAACCCGATCGACGGCCTCGGCGAGGTCGTCACCGAAGGGCGTCGCGCCCTCGAACTGCAGGCGCCCGGCGTCATGCAGCGTAAGAGCGTTCACGAGCCCATGCAGACCGGCATCAAGGCGATCGACGCCATGATCCCGATCGGCCGCGGCCAGCGCCAGCTGATCATCGGCGACCGCCAGACGGGTAAGACGGCGATCGCAATCGACACGATCATCAACCAGAAGGACAACTGGGCTTCGGGTGACCCGACCAAGCAGGTGCGGTGCATCTACGTCGCGATCGGTCAGAAGGGCTCGACGATCGCCTCCGTCAAGGGTGCGCTCGAGGACGCCGGTGCCATGGAGTACACGACGATCGTCGCGGCCCCCGCATCCGACCCCGCGGGCTTCAAGTACCTCGCGCCCTACACCGGTTCGGCGATCGGCCAGCACTGGATGTACGGCGGCAAGCACGTCCTGATCATCTTCGACGACCTGTCCAAGCAGGCCGAGGCCTACCGTGCCGTGTCGCTGCTGCTGCGCCGCCCGCCGGGCCGTGAGGCCTACCCGGGTGACGTCTTCTACCTGCACTCGCGTCTGCTCGAGCGTTGCGCGAAGCTGAGCGACGAGCTGGGTGCCGGATCGATGACGGGTCTTCCCATCATCGAGACCAAGGCCAACGACGTGTCGGCGTACATCCCGACCAACGTGATCTCGATCACCGACGGCCAGATCTTCCTGCAGTCCGACCTGTTCAACGCGAACCAGCGTCCCGCGGTCGATGTGGGTATCTCGGTCTCGCGTGTCGGTGGTGACGCGCAGGTGAAGTCCATCAAGAAGGTCTCGGGAACGCTCAAGCTGGAGCTTGCCCAGTACCGTTCGCTCGAGGCGTTCGCGATGTTCGCGAGCGACCTGGATGCGGCATCCCGTCGCCAGCTCGCCCGCGGTGCGCGCCTGACCGAGCTGCTCAAGCAGCCGCAGTACTCGCCGTACCCGGTGGAGGAGCAGGTCGTCTCGATCTGGGCCGGCACCAACGGCAAGCTCGACACGATCGAGGTCGAGGACGTGCTGCCGTTCGAGCGCGAGCTGCTGGACTTCCTGCGTCGCAACACGACGATCCTCGACCGTCTTCGCGAGACCAACGTGCTGGATGACGACACCGCCGCCGAGCTCGAGAAGGTCGTCGACGACTTCGTGCTGGAGTTCCGCTCCGGCAAGGGGCAGGCGATCTCCAAGCCCGGTCACGAAGAGGTCGGCGCCGCTGAGGCAGAAGACGTCAACCAGGAGAAGATCGTCAAGGGTCGCCACTAAGGGCGCGCGAGGGCGATAAACCATGGGCGCACAACTCCGGGTCTACAAGCAGAAGATCTCTTCTGCCCAGACGACCAAGAAGATCACGAAGGCGATGGAACTCATCGCGGCTTCGCGCATTCAGAAGGCGATGGGGCGCGTGCGGGCATCCGCACCGTTCGCTCGCGCTGTTACGCGCGCGGTCTCGGCGGTTGCCACGCACTCGAACGTGGATCACCCGCTCACGACGGAACGCGAGGTCATCCGGCGCTCAGCCGTGGTGATCTTCGCCTCCGACCGCGGGCTCGCGGGCGCGTTCAACTCGCAGATCCTCCGCGAGGGACTCGAGCTGGCGCAGCTACTTCGTGAGCAGGGCAAGGAGCCGGTGTTCTACCTCGTCGGGCGCAAGGCCGTCGGATACTTCCAGTTCCGCAAGATGGCCAGCGCCGCGCAGTGGACGGGCGACACCGACACCCCGCACTTCCACACGGCTGAGGAGATCGCAGCTACCCTGCTGGATTCGTACGACCGCGGCGGTGACGAGGGCGGCGTCGATGAGATCCACCTCGTGTACAACCGCTTCGTGAGCATGATGACCCAGAGCCCTGAGCGGGTCCGCCTGCTCCCGCTCGAGGTCGTCGAGGCTGAGGAGACGGCATCCGCTCAGGTCTACCCGCTCTACGAGTTCGAGCCGGATGCCGAAACGGTGCTCAATCAGCTGTTGCCGGTGTACATCCAGAGCCGCGTCTTCAACGCCCTCCTGCAGTCCTCGGCCGCCAAGCACGCCGCGACGCAGAAGGCCATGAAGTCCGCGAGCGACAACGCCGACAAGCTCATCACCGACTACACGCGCCTGCGCAATAACGCGCGACAGGCTGAGATCACGCAGCAGATCGCCGAGATCGTCGGCGGTGCCGACGCTCTGGCGTCGGGCAAGTAGACCTGACACGAAAGAGAATGACCATGACTCCCACCGCAACCGCCGAGAAGACCGCGGTCGTCGGCCGCGTCGCGCGCGTCACCGGCCCCGTCGTCGACATCGAGTTCCCGCATGACTCGATCCCCGACATCTACAACGCGCTGACCACCACGATCACGATCGAGGGCGAGTCCAGCGAGCTGACCCTCGAGGTCGCGCAGCACCTGGGTGACGACCTCATCCGTGCCATCGCGCTCAAGCCCACCGACGGCGTCGTCCGCGGCCAGGAAGTGCACGACACCGGCGGCCCGATCTCGGTGCCCGTGGGCGATGTGACCAAGGGTCACGTGTTCAACGTCACCGGTGACGTTCTCAACGCCGAGCCGGGCGAGAAGATCGAGATCACCGAGCGGTGGGGCATCCACCGCAAGGCGCCGGCCTTCGACCAGCTCGAGTCCAAGACGCAGATGTTCGAGACCGGCATCAAGGTCATCGACCTGCTGACCCCCTATGTGCAGGGTGGAAAGATCGGTCTGTTCGGCGGTGCCGGTGTCGGCAAGACCGTCCTCATCCAGGAGATGATCCAGCGTGTCGCGCAGGATCACGGTGGCGTGTCGGTGTTTGCCGGTGTCGGTGAGCGTACCCGTGAAGGAAACGACCTCATCCACGAGATGGAAGAGGCCGGCGTCTTCGACAAGACCGCCCTCGTGTTCGGCCAGATGGACGAGCCGCCGGGGACGCGTCTTCGCGTCGCGCTGTCGGCGCTGACGATGGCGGAGTACTTCCGCGACGTGCAGAAGCAGGACGTGCTGCTGTTCATCGACAACATCTTCCGCTTCACGCAGGCCGGCTCCGAGGTCTCGACGCTGCTGGGTCGCATGCCCTCCGCGGTGGGCTACCAGCCGAACCTCGCCGACGAGATGGGTGTGCTCCAGGAGCGCATCACCTCGACGCGTGGTCACTCGATCACCTCCCTCCAGGCGATCTACGTCCCCGCCGACGACTACACCGACCCGGCACCGGCGACGACCTTCGCGCACTTGGATGCGACCACCGAGCTTTCGCGTGCGATCGCGTCGCGCGGTCTGTACCCCGCGGTGGACCCGCTCACCTCGACCAGCCGCATCCTGGACCCCCGCTACGTCGGTGAGGACCACTACCGCGTGGCAACGGCCGTCAAGCAGATCCTGCAGAAGAACCAGGAACTCCAGGAGATCATCGCGATCCTCGGTGTCGATGAGCTCTCCGAAGAGGACAAGGTCGTCGTCTCGCGCGCACGCCGCATCCAGCAGTTCCTCTCGCAGAACACGTACATGGCGAAGAAGTTCACCGGCGTCGAGGGCTCCACGGTCCCGATCAAGGAGACGATCGAGTCGTTCGACGCGATCGTGAAGGGCGACTTCGACCACGTGGCCGAGCAGGCGTTCTTCAACGTCGGCGGGATCTCGGACGTCGAAGAGCGTTGGGCGCAGATCCAGAAGGAGAACGGCTGATCATGCCGCTGCACGTCAGCCTCGTCTCCGCCGACGCCGAAGTGTGGTCGGGGAGGCATCCCTCGTGGTCGCCAAGACCGTCGAAGGCGAGATCGGCTTCATGACCGGGCACGAGCCGGTTCTGGCGATCCTTGCCGAAGGCCAGGTGCGCATCACGAAGGATGACGGCAGCAAGGTCGTCGCGAACGCTCAGGACGGATTCCTCTCGATCGAGAGCGATGTCGTGACGATCGTGGCAGGCAACGCCGCGCTGGTCGCGTAGTTTCAGCATCCGTTCGGCGCTCGGTCTGAACCGGGCCGCACGGACGCAGGAAGAATCGCCGAGGTAGGACGAATGCACCGCCATCCGTCCTCCCTCGGCGATTTTGCCTTCCTCGGTGAGGTTCCCTCGTGCTGATCCTGCTGCCGCCATCGGAGACGAAGCGGCCGGGCGGGGAGGGTGCGCCGTGGGATGCCACCCGTCTGAAGCTTGCTGAGCTGACACCGATCCGCGAATCGGTCATCGAGGCGCTCGTTCGACTCACCGATGACCCGGATGCAGCGGCCAAGGTGTTGAAACTCGGGGGACCCAGCGTGGTGAGATCGAGGTGAATCGGGCGCTGCGCACGTCGCCGACCATGCCGGCACTCGACCGGTACACGGGAGTGCTCTTCGATGCTCTGGATTCTGGGAGTCTTGACGCATCGGCCAGGCGCTGGCTCGGCGACCACGTCCTGATCCATTCCGCCCCGTTTGGGCCGGTCGGGGCGCTTGACCCGATCCCGTCCTACCGGCTGGGCGCAGGCATCCGTCTGCCCGGCCTCGCCTCGCTGCGGCGGCTCTGGGCCGGTCCCGTCGCTGCAGCGCTCGACCGTCACGCCGACGGGTTCGTGCTTGATCTGAGGTCCGAGGCCTATGTCGCGCTCGGGGCTGCCCCCGTCGAGCGGAGCGCCTACGTGCGCGTTCTGACGCGCGATGCGAGCGGGGAAACCCGGGCGCTCAATCACTTCAACAAGAACGCGAAGGGCCGGCTCGCCCGCGCTCTCGCGGAATCCGGTGCCAACCTGTCGGATGCCGCACAGTTCGTGGGATGGGCCAGCGACGCAGGGTTCGAGGCGGACCGCGACGGCCATGTCGTGACGCTCATTGTGCCCTCATGCTGAGAATCTGCTGACAGCGGCGTCCAAGGATCGCTAGCATGAACGCAACGGGCGAACGCCCCGTCGCGCACCAACTCGAGGTGCGAGTCCTGACCGTTCGGGAGGAACGTTCATGTTCGATTTCATAGGCGCGTCGGTCGTCTATTACAACGACGGCGCATCGATCGGCTTGCTGATCTTTCTCGTCTTCTTCTGGATCATCTTCGCCGCCGCGGGCTATGTCCTTACGTCCTTCTTCTTGATGAGGATCTTCGACAAGGCAGGCGTCCAGGGCAAGTGGCGCGCGTGGGTGCCGATCTACAACTTCATGATCTTCCTCAAGCTCGGCGACCTCAGCCCGTGGCTGCTTCTCTACGCCCTCGGCGCGTCGATTCTCCTCGGCTGGATTCCCGTCATCGGCCAGCTCATCGGGCTCGCAGCGTTCGTGCTGACCTTGCTTGCTGCGTGGCGCGTGGGCCTGAAGCTGCAGAAGGAAGCCGTCTGGCTCATCCTCTACTTCTTCCTGGCGATCGTCTGGCTCGGTATTGCCGCCTTCGACAAGTCGCGCTGGAACACCGCCATCCCCGCAGCACCGTGGGCAGGCAACGGCTTCCTCGGCGACCGTACCAACTGGCAGAGCATCCCCTCGCAGGTTCCGGCCGGCGGCTACCCCGCCAACCCGGCCACCAACCCGGCAGCCGGGTATGCAGCGCCGCCGGCGCCCCCGACGGGTTACGCTCCTCCCGCCGCGCCCCCGGCAGCTGCGCCCCAGCCGCCGGCAAGCACGCAGCCGCCGGCAAGCCCCGAGCCGCCGGCAGCTCCGGAAGAGCCCAAGGCCTGATCTCGTCTGACACGGGAGGCTCCCACCGCACGGTGGGGGCCTCCCGTGCGTTCACCGTGGCGCGCTTGTGCGTTCACCGTGGCGCGCTCGCGCGTTCGCTGACGGCGCACGGGAGAGATTTGCTCCCCGCCGGATGCCGGGCGTAGCGTCAGCGAGGACGTGTCCGCGGGGAGCTGACCGTCCCTTTCCGGTGGAAGGAACTCCTCGTGCTCTGGAACCTCCTGGTGCGCTACCTGCGACCCGCGTGGCCGCTGATCATCGCCGTCGTCGTCTTTCAGCTCGCACAGTCGATCGCGTCGCTGCTGCTACCCACCCTGAATGCCGACATCATCGACAACGGTGTCGTGACCGGTGACATCGCCTATATCTGGTCAACGGGCGGCGTCATGCTCATCGTGTCGCTCGTGCAGGTCGTGTGCGCTGTCATCGCGGTGTACTTCGGGTCCCGACTCGCGATGGGAATGGGCAAGAACCTGCGGGCGGATGTCTTCCACCGCGTGGTCGCTTTCTCGCAGCGGGAGGTGGGCAACTTCGGTGCCCCCTCGCTCATCACCCGCAACACCAACGACGTGCAGCAGGTCCAGATGCTCGTGCAGGTGTCGGCGACGCTCATGGTGTCAGCTCCCATGCTCGCCATCGGCGGCGTCATCATGGCTATCCGCCAGGACCCCGGCCTGTCATGGCTCATGGCGGTGGCCGTTCCGGTGCTGCTGATCCTGGTCTCGCTCATCGTCGTGCGGATGGTCCCCGCGTTCACGGTCATGCAGGCCCGGATCGACCGCGTCAATCAGATCATGCGGGAACAGCTGACCGGCATCCGTGTCGTTCGCGCATTCGTCCGCGAGGACCACGAACAGCGGCGCTTCGACGTCGCGAGCCGCGATGTCATGGCAACGGGGCTTCGCGCGGGGAATCTCATGGCGTTGATGTTCCCGGTGGTCATGCTCGTGCTCAATGTCTCGAGCGTCGCTGTCATCTGGTTCGGCGCGTTCCAGGTGCAGTACGACGGCGTCGAAATCGGGACGCTGTTCGCCTTCCTGACCTACATCATGCAGATCCTCATGGGCGTCATGATGGCGACCTTCATGTTCGTCATGATTCCGCGGGCTGCCGTGTGCGCGAAGCGCATCGGCGAGGTGCTGGACACCGAGCCGTCGGTGGAGCCTCCCGCAGACCCCACCGCGGCGCCCACCCCGCGCGGCAGGGTCGAGTTCTCTCACGTCGACTTCGCCTACCCCGGGGCGCAGGATGCTGTGCTTCACGACATCACGTTCACCGTCGAACCGGGGACGACGACCGCGATCATCGGATCCACAGGCTCCGGCAAGTCCACACTGATCGGTCTCGTGCCGCGCCTGTTCGATGTGACGGCGGGCGAGGTGCGCGTCGACGGGGTCGACGTGCGTGCGTACGACCCCGACGACCTCTGGGCGCGGATCGGGCTGGTCCCGCAGCGGGCGTTCCTGTTCTCGGGAACCGTCGCCTCCAATCTGCGCTACGGGGATGCCGAGGCCGACGACGACAGCCTGTGGCGCGCCCTGGAGCGTGCCCAGGGGCGCTCGTTCGTCGAGGCATTCCCTCTGGGGCTCGAGGCCCCGATCGCGCAGGGCGGGACGAACGTCTCGGGCGGGCAGCGCCAGCGACTGGCCATCGCCCGCGCGCTGGTCAAGAACCCCCCGATCTACGTCTTCGACGACTCGTTCTCTGCCCTCGATCTGCGAACGGATGCCGCCCTGCGCCGGGCCCTGGATGCAGAGCTTCCCGACGCGACGCGGCTGGTCGTTGCCCAGCGGGTGTCGACGATCCAGCAGGCCGATCAGATCGTCGTGCTCGATCACGGGCGCATCGTCGGGATCGGCACGCACGATGACCTCGTCGAGACGTGCGAAACGTACCGCGAGATTGTGGATTCGCAGCTCTCGGCGGAGGCGGCAGCATGAGCGCGCCTCGTCCGGCAGCCGGTGCCGCTCCCGCGCGCGGTCCGATGGGTGGCCCCATGGGTCGCGGGGCCGGGATGCCCGTGCAGAAGGCCCAGAACTTCGGCGCCAGCGCCAAGCGGCTGCTGGTCCACTTGCGCCGAGAGAATGCACGCCTTGTCGTCGTGATCGTGCTGGGGGTGTTCTCGGTAGCCCTGTCGGTCGTCGGCCCGAAGCTTCTGGGGGAGGGGACGAACCTCGTCTTCGCCGGATTCGTCTCGCTGCAATTCGCCGACGCTCCGGCGGGCACGACGCAGCAGCAGATCATGGACCAGCTGATTGCCAACGGTCAGCAAGAACAGGCCGATCTGCTGTCCACGATGACGTTCGCGCCGGGCGCGGGCATCGACTTCGCCGCCCTGGGGCAGCTCCTGCTGCTCGTGCTCGCCGTCTACATCGGCGCGAGCATCTTCGGATGGTTGCAGGCCCGCATCCTCAACGGCGTGGTCCAGCGCGCGATGCACCGACTGCGCATCGAGGTGGAGGAGAAGATCCACCGCCTGCCGCTGGCGTACTTCGACCGCGTGCAGCGGGGGGAACTGCTCAGCCGCGTCACCAACGACGTCGACAACATCGGACAGAGCCTTCAGCAGACGCTGTCGCAGGTGGTCATCTCTCTCCTGACGGTGATCGGTGTGCTGGTCATGATGTTCGTGATCTCGCCGCTGCTGGCCGTCATCGCTCTCGTGACCATTCCCCTCACCATCGTGGTGACGGTCGTGGTCGCGCGCCGCTCGCAAGCGCTGTTCGTCACCCAGTGGCGCGCGACGGGCGTCCTCAACGCCCGTGTCGAAGAGACATTCTCGGGTCATTCGGTCGTCAAGGTCTTCGGCCACCAGCGCGAGGCCGAGACCGATTTCGCCGCCGAGAACGAGGAGGTCTATCGCGCGAGCTTCGGTGCGCAGTTCCTCTCCGGCATCATCATGCCGGCGATGATGTTCATCGGGAACCTCGTCTACGTCGCCATCGCCGTCGTGGGGGGTCTGCAGGTCGCGGGTGGCATGCTCTCGATCGGTGATGTTCAGGCCTTCATCCAGTACTCGCGGCAGTTCACGCAGCCGCTGAGTCAGCTGGGATCCATGGCGAACCTGCTGCAGTCGGGTGTGGCAAGCGCCGAGCGCGTGTTCGAACTGCTCGACGAGCCCGAACAGACCGACGATCCCGAGCCCGCTGAGACGGTTCCGGCCGAGGCCAGCACGCTGGAGTTCCGCGATGTCTCGTTCCGCTACGTCGCCGACACGCCTCTCATCGACGACCTGAGCCTGCGGGCGGCATCCGGCAGCACCGTCGCGATCGTCGGGCCCACCGGCGCGGGAAAGACCACGCTCGTGAACCTCGTCATGCGGTTCTACGACGTGGATGAGGGTGGCATCCTGCTCGATACGGCCTCGGGGCTTCCCGATGGCGGCCTCGACACCCGCCGGATGACGCGCGATGATCTGCGGGCGCGCACCGGCATGGTGCTGCAGGACACGTGGCTCTTTGCGGGCACCATCCGCGAGAACATCGCGTACGGGAGGCCGGACGCGACCGAGGACGAGCTCGTGGCGGCGGCTTCCGCGGCCTACGTCGATCGGTTCGTCCATGCCCTGCCGGACGGGTACGACACGGTGCTGGATGACGAGGCGACGAACCTCTCCGTGGGTGAGCGCCAGCTCGTCACGATCGCGCGGGCGTTCCTCGCCGATCCGCGCATTCTGATCCTCGACGAGGCGACCTCGTCGGTCGACACCCGCACCGAACTCCTGATCCAGCGTGCGATGTCGCGCCTGCGCCGTGACCGGACCTCGTTCGTGATCGCGCATCGCCTCTCGACGATCCGGGATGCCGACCTCATCCTGGTCATGGAGAGCGGCGCGATCGTGGAACAGGGGACGCACGACGACCTGCTGCGCGCGCGGGGAGCCTACTGGGCGCTCTACAACGCGCAGTTCGAAGCCCCCGCCGACGACGGCGCCGAGCCAGCTCCGCAGGGATGATGGCGCGCCACCGGGCTCGCGCGTCCCCGCCCGAGCTCGGTGGTTCGATTAGTATGTGACGGGTCGGTGCCTTGCGCCGACACCGACAACGACGAGGAAAGGGTCGCGTGGCCGAGGTTTCCGCCCATTCCCACACCGTCGACCTGACACGCGATCGCCTCGAGCTCGCGTGGGCAGCCGTGACGCACACGGGTCGTCGACGCGAGGTCAACCAAGATGCCGTCCTCGCGGAGTTCCCGCTCTTCGTCGTCGCCGACGGCATGGGGGGCCACATCGGTGGCGAGATCGCCAGCGCCAGCGCGGTCGAACGCCTCCACGCGGTCGCCGACACCGGGTCTGTCTCGACCAAGGCGATCGAGAAGGCCCTCGCGCGAGCCGTCAAAGACATCGCGGCTCGCCCCGAGGCCACGGATGAGGCAACCGGCACGACAGTGACGGGGCTGTTCCTCGATGTCTCGGGGGCCGAGGCATCCTGGGTCGCCCTCAACATCGGCGACTCACGCGTCTACCTGCTTCGAGCCGGCGCAATCGTGCAGGTCACCACGGATCACTCGGTCGTGCAGGAACTCATCGCCTCGGGGCGCCTCAGCCCGGAAGAGGCCGAGAACCACCCGTACGGCAACGTCATCACCCGGGCGCTCGGACCGAGCGAGAGCGTCACGCCCGACTACGTGCGACTGGATGTCGTCGATGGCGACAGGTTCGTCATCTGCTCCGATGGCCTGACCAAGGAGCTCACTGACTTCGGCATCCAGCACTTCCTCGCCGAACATCCCGAACCCGATGCGGCAGTCGAGGCGATGCTTGACGCTGCACTGGAAAACGGGGGGCGCGACAACATCTCGATCGTCGTCGTGAACGTCTCCCGCGTTCCGGGCCCCTGACCGAGCACTCCTCCCCATCGGGCCGCACGGCTCCTCCGTGCCCGGTGCCCGTCGTCGCTCCGATCTAAGGCCCGTCCGGATGCTGGGGTGGGACCCATGCGTTCTTCTGCCGGCTCCGACCACCGTCGGGCATCCTCCAGGATGCCGCGCCGCCGCACCCCCGGAACAGCAGGTCTTCCGATCCTCGCGACAGCGGTGCCCGTCCTCGGGGCGGTGGGGCTGTGGGCGGTGACCGGTTCCGTGCTGAGCCTCTGGTTCGCGGCGCTCGCGCCCATGATGGCGGTCGCGGGGTTCGGTGACCGCCTCTGGGCTGCGCGGCGCGCAGGGCGACGGGATACCGCCGTCGCTCAGCAGGAGGCGGCGGCGTTCGGCGCCGCGGTCGAGCAGCTGGTCGATCGAGAACGGCGCCGTGCGTGGCGGCGATCGCCCGATATCCGTCGCTTCCTCGACGAGCCGGGAGAGGTGTGGCGGGAGGTGCCCGGTCGCCAGGGGACCCTGCTGCTGGGAAGCGGTGACGTGCAGATCGCGCTCGCTCCCGATCAGCTGGCGGATCTGCGTGCGCAGCTCGCGTCCTCCGACACCACCACGCGGACCGCGGAGAAACCCACGCACACGATGTCGGATGCTCCCGTTGCGGTGCCCCTGCGCGGCACCCTCGCGGTCGTCGGGCCCGAACCCCTCGTCGCGGGCGCCGTGCGGGCGATGCTCCTGCAGCTGTGCCTTGTCCATCCGCCGGGCCGGCTCCAGGTCGTCGGACATCTTCCGGACGGCTTCTCGTGGGTGGAGCTGCTCCCGCACCGCGTCACCCCCGGGCAGCGCCGTGTCGCGCTCGTCACGGCGGAGGGGTGGGACCCTTCCGCCGGAGAGACCGACGCCGCGATCCTCATCGGGAAAGCGGGTGGCGGCGGCGTTCGCGTTGTCCTGGCCCAGACCGATTCCGGGGCTCCGCGCGCGACGATCGATACGGGCGACGATACGCAGGCGATCTGTCCGCAGGTTCTCTCCGAGGTGCAGGCGAGGCGTCTGGCCCGTTCCCTGAGCGAGCGGATTGCGCCGACCGTGCCGGATGACGGAGCTCTCGCGCTCGAAGGTCTGATCGACGCGCATCCGGGGTCGGCTTCCGGCGCCGGGGCCCGCAGCCTAGCAAGCGTCATCGGCCGCTCGGGCGCTGCGCCGTTCTGCCTCGACCTGGTTGCCGACGGGCCGCATGCGCTCGTGGTCGGAACGACGGGCAGCGGCAAGAGCGAACTGTTGCGCACGTGGGTCGCAGCGCTTGCCGCGCGCTACACGCCCGAGGACGTCGTCTTCGTCCTTGCCGACTTCAAGGGCGGCACCGCATTCGCGTCGTTGGAGCGACTCCCGCACGTCACCGGTGTGCTCACCGACCTCGATGAGGCCGGTGCATCCCGCGGGCTGGAGAGCCTGCGAGCCGAGGTGCGCCGGCGCGAGAGCGTGCTTGCGGCAGCCGGCATCCGTGACATCGCGGAGGGCGCGGCGGATCTGCCGCGACTTGTCGTGGTTGTCGATGAGTTCGCCACGCTGGTGAGTGCCCATGGGGAGCTCGCGAGCCTGTTCGTGGACCTCACGGCGCGGGGAGGGCCCTCGGCATCCACGTCGTCCTCGGCACACAACGGGCCACGGGGGTCTTTCGCGACGCACTTCTGGCCAATTGCCTGCTGCGCGTCGCGCTGAGGACGGCCGACGCCGCCGACAGTCGTCTGATGATCGGAGATGACAGCGCCATCCGGATACCCGCGGGCGCGCGGAGCGCCGGCACCGCGCTCGTGAAGCGTTCCGGAGATGACCGGCCGGTACCGGTTCGCATCGCCGTAGCGGGAGATGACCTCATCGCCCAGGTTGCGGACCGCTCCACGGGCGCACCGGCCCGTGCGCCGTGGCTCGAACCTCTTCCTGCGGTAGTGCCGTTCCCGACCCTGCCGGCGGAGGGTGAGAGCCGAATCCTCGTCGGGCTCGCCGACGAGCCGCACCTGCAGCGGCAGGACCCCGTCGGCGTGGATCGCCGCGCTCGCGGGGTATGCGTGATCGGCACATCCGGCTCGGGCGTAACGACCACGCTGCGGATGCTGGGTTCGCAGATAGACCACATCGATGCCTGGGTGGGGGCAGGCGACCTTGAGGCGGCCTGGGATGACCTGAACCGGGTCGCCGCCTCGCGCCGGGGCGGGGTCGTGGTGGACGGCGCGGACGCACTCCTGGCCGCGCTTCCGTCGGAGTATGTGCAAGCCGCCGTCGGTCTGTTCGACGCGATAGCCCGCGCATCCGGGGAGGACAGACCATTCTTGCTCGGACTCGAGCGCCTCACGGGATCGCTCGCTCGCGTCGCCGACCTGCTGCCGCATCGGCTGCTGCTTCGCCATGCCCAGCGCCCGGACTACCTCGCCAGCGGCGGCGCTGCGCGTCACCACGACCCGGCCGCCCCGCCAGGGCGGGGCCGACTGGATGGGACGCTCGTGCACGTCTTCCGGATCGAGCCGCCCTCAGAGCTGGCGGAGACGTCTCATCCGCCTGTGTGGCAGCCGCCCGTCGGACTCACGTGCTGGGTCACGCGTGCCACGTCCAGCGCCGAGCGGATTCAGGCGCGCTGGCACGACGGCGGAGTGGAGGTCAGGAGTGCCGATGAGGCGCTCGGCGCGGGCCTGGCGCCGGCACGTGAGCCTGGGCGCTCGGTCATCCTGCGCGCCGAGCCGGAGCACTGGCAGAGAATGTGGGCGGCTCTGACGACCCTGCGTGCACAGGGACCGCTCCTGATCGACCCGTCGTGCGCGGGAGAGTACCGCCTTCTCACCGGGCGGAGGGAGCTTCCGCCGCTGTGTGTTCCTGGCGCCGAGCGAGGGTGGCTCCTCGAACCAGGACGAGACGTGCGCCGGGTGCGACTGGGCTGAACCGGATCAGAACGCCGGCGAGATGACGCCGACGTCCCGTTCGCCGCCGCGTACCCGCAACGGCAGAGCCTCCCGGGCGCGCGAGACATCGGCGGGACTCAGCGCCCCCGCACGCTCCAACAGCCGCAGCGAAACGATCGTCGACGCCCGGGCAGAGCCATCGAGCATCTTGAGGGCTGCCGTCGTGCCGTCCGGGGCGACCATGATCATCACGCCTTCGGCGCCGCCCTTTGCGAAGACGCCCGTCTCCTGGATCGCGATGGTATCGGGTCGGCCCGGGCCGTCGATCGTCCACGGATGCGCGCGCACGGCAGCAACGAGCGCCGCCGCGTTCCGATGCAGCGCGAACGGGGACCGCTCCGAGGAGCCTCCGATCCGGTGCGCTGCCTTCGCCAGGCCCGCCAGGGTGACAGCGAACACAGGAGCGCCGCATCCATCGACGACGGATGCCTGAACCCGCTCTCCCGTGAGCCGCTCCACGAGTTCGCGGATCTGGACCTGCAGCGGATGCTCCGCGTCGAGGTAGGTGGCGATATCCCACCCCTGCGCGACGCAGGCCGCGAGCATTGCGGCATGTTTGCCGGAACAGTTCATTCGGAGCCGTTCAGGTTCCCCGCCGGCGCGGACCAGGGCATCGCGGGTAGCGGTGTCGGAAGGCCACGCTGGCGGGCACTGCAGGCTGCGCTCATCGAGCCCGGCAGCGTCGAGCACGTCACGGACGACGGCGACGTGACGGTCGGTGCCGGCATGGCTCGCGGTTGCCAGCGCGAGCGTCTCTCCCGCAAGCGGTGCACCCGCCGCCAGACACGCGAGCGCTTGGATGGGCTTCAGTGACGATCGAGGAAGGATCGGCGCATCGGCGTCGCCGAACTGCTCGACGACCTGACCGTCCGCGTCCAGAACGATCGCCGCGCCGGCATGGCGGGATTCCACGAATCCACCTCGTTCGACCCGCGCAAGCTCGACGGCAGCGGCAACAGGGAGGGTCTCAGACACCCCCACAGCCTATCCGGGCACTCCGCCTGGTACGCGGTGCCAGACTGGGCCCATGTTGGGTGAACACGACTACACCGTCCGCGCCGAATGGACCGGAAATCGGGGCGTCGGGACCGCGGGATATCGCGACTATGCCCGGGACGTGACGCTTCGGATCGAGGGCAAACCGGAGCTCCTCGCCTCCAGTGACAAGCCGTTTCGCGGGGATGCGTCGCGGTGGAATCCCGAGGATCTTCTCGTCGCGTCCCTGAGCGAATGCCACCTGCTGTCGTACTTGCACGCCGCCGTGCAGGCGGGAGTCGTGGTGGTTTCCTACCGAGACACGGCGACCGGGATCATGGTGGAAGACGGCCGGGGTGGGGGCAGGTTCCGTGAGGTGACGCTGAATCCGGTCGTGATGGTCGCGGAGGAGTCGATGCGTGGCGCTGCCGAGGCGGCGCACGCGCAGGCCAACGCGTGGTGTTTCATCGCGAACTCGGTGAACTTCCCGGTGCACCACCGTGTGACGACTCTCGTGGCGGGCGTCGACGACTGAGCATCCTGCTCAGCGGCGCTCGTGGGGCAGCGCCTGCTTGATGCGCTCGATGGGTGACTGCGGCTGGACTTCGTTGTAGGCACCCGCGAGCTCCTGACCGGAGAGGGCGTGGATGGCGGCCATGATCTCGTCCGTTGCCGAGCGGCGGGCACGACCGGATGAGGACTCGCCGTGATGCGACAGGTCCAAGGGCTGACCGAACTTCACCGTGACACGGTGCTTCAGTGAGGGCATCGTCGCTCCCTTGGGCATGACCTTGTCGGTGCCGATGAGACCGACGGGAACCACCGGAGCACCCGTCTGCAGCGCGAGGAAGGCAACGCCGGTACGCCCCTTGTAGAGGCGCCCGTCAAGCGACCGCGTGCCCTCGGGATAGAGCGCTACCGCGCTTCCGCTCTCCAGGAGCGTGCGCTGCTGATCGAGGGCGTCGAGGGCGGCTTGGCCGGCGCCTCGGCGTACTGGAATGGCGCCGATCGAGGTGAAGAACTGTCGCGACGCCCAGCCCGACAGACCGGTGCCTTCGAAGTAGCTGGACTTCGCGAGGAAGTGAACCTGGCGGGGAGCGGCGACGGGAATGGCGATCGAGTCGATGAACGAGAGGTGGTTGCTCGCGAAAATGATCGGGCCCGTCTTCGGCACCAGATCCTTGCCCTCGACCCGGGGGCGGTAGACCAGGCGGGCCAGCGGGGTGATCACCATTCGCCCGAGCGCATATGTGAAGCCCACGCGACGACGGGACGGGCTGTCTTCGGCGGGCGCCCCGTCGGTCGCGGGGGCGTTGGGTTCGACGGTCACCCGTCGAGGCTACCCCCGATTCCATTCCCGGATCGGAATGGCGCCGGGCGCACGATTCCCAGCCGAGACAGAGGAAGAGTGCGAAAGGATGGGGAGTCCGCCCACAGCAGAGGATCATTGTGCGATCACGTTCCGTTCTTGCCCTGACCGTTGCCGCCACCGCGGCTCTTCTCTTGGCCGGCTGCACGTCGTCCTCCGAAAGCGACCCCACCGCGACCACCGCCAACAACGGCGGACTGTGCGCGGCAGCGGCGGACTCGGGGCCCGTCTCGGAGTCGGTGACCGTCGAGGGAGAGTTCGGGGAGATTCCCACGGCGTCGTTCTCGACCCCCATCGCTGTCGATGCGCTCCAGCGCACCGTTGCGATCACCGGCGACGGTACGGCGCTGACCGACGGGGCTTACGTGTCATATGCCCTCACCGTCTTCGACGGCGACACCGGGGCGCAGGTGGATGCCGCAGGATATGACGCTGCCGAACCGCTCGCCCCGATCCCGGTGGCAGCAGGCACGGGCATCGATGAGTTCTTCGGATGCGCGACGGTGGGTTCCCGGATCGTTCTGGCGGTTCCCGGACAGGGCGAAACCGCAGCGCAGGTCTACGTCCTCGATGTGCTCGAGGTCACGCCCGCTGATCAGTGGTGCCAGGTCGTGGACCCAGACACCGCCATGCCGACCGTCACGTTCGACGAGAACGGTGCCCCGACCATCGCGATTCCCGACTCCGGCCCGCCGAGCGGTGTCGTCGTCGATGTCCTTACCGAGGGTGATGGCGCGGTCGTCGAGCCCGGCGACAGCGTCACCGTCAACTACACCGGCGTGAAGTGGAGCGACGGCACCGTCTTCGACTCCAGCTGGGAGAAGGGCTCACCCGCGACCTTCCAGACGACGCAGGTCGTGTCCGGATTCCAGCGAGCGCTGGAAGGGCAGAAGGTCGGCTCCACCGTCCTCGTTTCGATGTCCCCGCTGTGCGGATACGGCGAGGCATCCGTGACCAACACCAGTGCGCTGGCCGGCGAGACCCTCGTGTTCGTCGTGGAGATCATCTCCAGCCAGCCTGCAGCCGGCTGACGGGCACCCTGACGCGGCGCAGCGCGAGGCCCTCGATAGGCTGAGCGCATGCGCCGCGTCATCATCCTCGGTTCGAGCGGGTCGATCGGGACGCAGGCACTCGATGTGATTCGAGCGAACCGCGATCGCTTCGAGGTCGTGGGCCTGGCGACCGGGAGTCAGCGAGACGTGCTCGAGGAGCAGGCTCGTGAGTTTGGCGTGGAAGACACGGCTGTCGGCATCCACGAGGCGGAGCAGCTCGTCCGGGACACCGACGCCGATGTCGTCCTCAACGGCATCACGGGCTCGGTCGGCCTCGGGCCGACGATCGCTGCGCTGGAGTCCGGACCCGTGCTTGCGCTCGCGAACAAAGAGTCGCTCATCGTCGGTGGTGAGCTTGTCACGGCGCTCGCCCGGCCCGGACAGATCGTCCCGGTGGATTCGGAGCACTCCGCGATCGCACAAGCGCTGCGGTCCGGTGAGCACGCCGAGATCCGCCGCCTCGTCCTCACCGCATCCGGGGGCCCTTCCGCGGTCGCTCCCGTGAAGCGCTCACGACCGTCACGCCCGGCGAAGCGCTCGCGCATCCGACGTGGACCATGGGACGGGTCGTGACGACGAACTCGGCGACCCTGGTCAACAAGGGCCTCGAGGTCATCGAGGCCCATCTCCTCTTCGATGTGCCGTATGCGCAGATCGACGTCGTGGTGCACCCGCAGTCGGTCGTGCACTCGATGGTCGAATTCAGCGACGGGTCCACGATCGCGCAGGCCTCGCCGCCCGATATGCGCCTCCCGATCTCGCTCGGCTTGGACTGGCCGCACCGCGTCGCCGGGGTTGGCGCCCCCATCGACTGGAGCGTCGCAACGACCTGGAGCTTCGAGCCGCTGGACGAGGTCGCCTTTGCTGCCGTTGCGCTGGCCAAACGAGTCGGGCGTGCCGGCGCAACCTATCCCGCGGTGTTCAACGCGGCCAACGAGGTCGCCGTGGATGCCTTCCACGACGGTCACCTCGGGTTTCTCGGCATCCTCGATACCGTCGAGCGGGTCGTGGAAGCCCACGAGCCCCCCGCGGCCCTCACGCGTGAGAGCCTCGCCGACGCCGAAGACTGGGCCAGGCGCACCGCGACGGAGGTTCTGCGGCGGGAGAACTAGAAGGTCGTCAGGCCGCGGGCGCGGAACTGCTGGCGAACCCGCTCGATCAGCTCCGGTTCCGGGGCCCTGGTCCCGGCGAGAGAGTAGGCGCGCCCGAGGCGCTCCCACTTGGAGGCGCCCATCTGGTGGAAGGGGAGCACCTCGACGCGCTGCACGTTCGGCCACTGCGAGACGATCTCCGCGACGGCGTCGACGTTCTCTTCGGCATCCGTGAGCCCCGGCACCAGCACGAAGCGGATCCATACCGGGATGTCGCGGGCTGCGAGGCGATCGCCGAAGTCGATGGTCGGCTGCAGGTCGCGACCGGTGACGGCGCGATAGGTCTCGGGGATGCCGGATTTCACATCCAGCAGGACGAGGTTGACGTCGTCGAGCATCGTGTCGGTCGCGTTGCGACCGAGGTAGCCTGACGTGTCGATGGCGGTGTGGATGCCGGCATCCGCCGCTTCGCGAAGGATGCGCGCCACGAACGCGGGCTGCTGCAGCGGTTCGCCACCCGAGATCGTGAGCCCGCCGCCGGTCGCCCGGAAGACGCCGGCGTAGCGGCGGATCCGGGTGACGATCTCGGTCAGCGTCGTCGGCGTGCCGTCCTTCTGAACCCACGTGTCGGGGTTCTGGCAGTACTGGCAGCGCAACGGGCAGCCAGACAGGAACAACGTCATCCGAGTGCCGGGCCCATCGACGGCGGTCACCAGCTCCCAGGAGTGGACGCTTCCCATCTCGCCGGCGCGGGCCGCCTCCAGACGCGCGTGGTGCGTCTCGAGGCGGCCCGCGTGGACCGTCGGCTGCGGGAGCGCGACGGCGGCCATGTCACACTCCCGCGTGGAAGGTGCGGCTGATCACGTCGAGCTGCTGCTCGCGCGTGAGGCGGACGAAGTTGACGGCATAGCCGGAGACCCGGATGGTCAGTTGCGGGTAGTTCTCCGGGTTCTCCATCGCGTCCTCGAGCGTCTCGCGGGAGAGCACGTTGACGTTGAGGTGGTATCCACCGGCGGCCATCTGGGCATCCAGCAGTCCGACGAGGTTGGTCACGCGCTCCTGCTCCGTCCGACCCAGGCCCGCGGGAACCACGGTCGTCGTCAGCGAGATGCCGTCCTGCGCCTGCTCGAACGGGAGCTTGGCGACCGAGAGGGTCGCGGCCAGCATCCCGTGCGTGTCCCGTCCGTTCATGGGGTTGGCACCCGGGGCGAAGGGAGCGCCGGCGCGGCGTCCGTCGGGCGTGTTACCCGTGGCCTTTCCGTAGACGACGTTGGAGGTGATGGTCAGCACCGACTGCGTGTGAACCGCGTTCCGGTACGTCGGGTGGGTGCGCAGCATCTCCATGAACTCGGTCATGAGCTCGCGGGCGATGTCATCGACCCGGTCATCGTCGTTGCCGTAGACCGGGAACTCCCCGTCGACGAGGTAGTCGACGACGAGACCCGTCTCATCACGCACCGGTGTGACCGTCGCGTACTTGATCGCCGACAGGGAGTCGGCTGCCACCGACAGTCCGGCGATGCCGCAGGCCATCGTGCGGAGCACCTCACGGTCGTGGAGAGCCATCTCGAGCCGCTCGTACGCGTACTTGTCGTGCATGTAGTGGATGCAGTTCAACGCGTCGACGTAGGTCGCCGCGAGCCACTCCATCATCGTTCGGAACTTTGTCCGCACGTCGTCGTACTCGAGGACATCTCCTGCCACCGCGGGCATGACCGGTGCGATCTGCTTTCCGGTGACCTCGTCACGCCCGCCGTTGATGGCGTACAACAGCGTCTTGGCGAGGTTCACGCGGGCGCCGAAGAACTGCATCTGCTTGCCGACGCTCATCGGGGAGACGCAGCATGCGATCGCCGCGTCGTCGCCGCACAGGCCGCGGATGAGGGAGTCGGACTCGTACTGGATCGAGGAGGTGTCGATTGAGACCTTCGCGCAGAACTCCTTGAATCCCTCGGGCAGATCATTGGACCACAGCACCGTGAGGTTCGGTTCGGGCGCGGGACCCAGGTTGTACAGGGTCTGCAGGAACCGGAACGCGGTCTTGGTCACCAGGGTGCGCCCGTCAACGCCCGTGCCCCCCAGCGACTCGGTCACCCAGGTCGGGTCGCCGGAGAACAGGGCGTCGTACTCGGGCGTGCGCAGGAACCGCACGATCCGAAGCTTGATGACGAGGTCGTCGATGAGTTCCTGCGCCGCGGTTTCGTCCAGGATGCCGGCGGCAAGGTCCCGCTGGATGTAGACATCCAAGAACGCGGTGTTGCGCCCGAAGCTCATCGCCGCGCCGTTTTGCTCCTTCACAGCGCCGAGGTAGGCGAAGTAGAGCCACTGCAGAGCCTCGCGGGCGTTGGCGGCGGGACGCGCGATGTCGTAGCCGTAGGACTCGGCCATGCGCGTAAGTTCCTGCAGCGCGCGGATCTGCTCCGCGTTCTCTTCCCGGTCTCGGATGATGTCCTCGGTCGAGAAGTGCATGTCGAGCTCGGCGTGCTCGGCCTTCTTCGCGTCAATGAGTGCCGTCGTGCCGTACAGCGCAACGCGGCGGTAGTCGCCGATGATGCGACCACGACCGTAGGCATCCGGCAGCCCCGTGATGAGGTGACTGCTGCGAGCACGACGGACAGCGGGAGGGTAGACGTCGAAGACGCCGTCGTTGTGGGTCTTGCGGTAGGTCGTGAAGATCTTCTCGAGATCCTGGGGCACCTCGTAGCCGTAGGTTTCCAGGGCTCCCTTGACCATCCGCCAGCCGCCGTACGGCATGATCGCGCGCTTGAGCGGCGCATCCGTCTGCAGACCCACGATCAGCTCGTCCTCGCGGGCGATATAGCCCGGCGCGTGCGCGGTGATCGTCGAGGGGGTGGTGGCGTCGACGTCGTAGACGCCACGCTCGCGTTCGGCGGGGAACATCGCCGTGAGCGTCTGCCAGACGCGCTGCGTGCGCTCGGTCGCGCCCGTCAGGAACGACGCATCACCGCCATAGGGGGTGTAGTTGCGCTGGATGAAATCGCGGACGTCGATGGCATCCTGCCAGGGGCCGGCGACGAATCCATCCCAGGCCGCGGGGATCGCGTCAGCCTGGTCGACGGGGGTGGGGGTGACGGTGCTCATAGTGACGCATCTCCTTCGTGGGTGTCGAAGTGTCGGTCACTCGTCTCGGCGACGGATGACGACGCCGCGGGAGTGCTTGTGACACCGACGTTAGCCCTGCGTCGACGTCCCGTCGGAAAGATGCACGAATCCCTGCATCCATGTGGTCTGACCACACGATCGTTTGTGGTCAGACCACAAGGTGTGAGCTGCGCTTGCGTCCGAAGATGAGCCCGAACAGCAGGAGCACGACGATCGAGCCGATCAGCGCGAAGACCCAGCCCGAGAAGTTCCAGAACGTCGTGTAGACATCGAGTCCGAACAGCCCGGCGATCCATCCGCCGACCATGGCGCCGAGCAGACCCAGCAGTATCGCGACGAACCAGCCGCCGACGTGTTTGCCGGGCAGGATGATAGGGGCGATGATGCCCGTCAGGATGCCGAGAATGGCGAAGGCGAAAAACCCCACGGGGTGATCGTCTCGAGTCGGGATACCGCGGCGTTCAGTCGGGGTAGGGAACCGGCCAGCGCGGCTCGGGAACGGGCCAGCCGGCGTCGCGCAGTGCGCGGCGCGACAGCTCCCGGGCCGAGTAGGGGGTGCGCTCGCCGCGGATGTCGCGGTAGTCCTGGTGACCGGGACCTGCCCAGAGGATGGCATCGCCGTCGCCGACCAGCGCGACAGCCTCGACGATCGCCCGCTCCGGCGGAGAGTATTCGTGGATCTCGGCATCTGGGCGTGCTCGCCGCGCGCCCTCCAGCAGCGTCGCCCGGATGGAGTCGGGGTTCTCGAACCGCGGGTGGTGGTCGGTGATGACAAGGATGTCGCTGCCCTCGACGGCGGTGCGACCCATATCGTGCCGTTTGCTCTTGTCGCGGTCGCCGTCGGCGCCGAAGAGCATGAGGACCCGGCCCGGTGTGACACGTCGCACGGCAGCGAGCGTCTTCTCGAACGCGTCGGGGGAGTGGCCGAAATCGACGTAAATCGCAGGGCCGGAGGCACCGGAGAGAAGCTCGGTGCGACCCGGCAGGTAGGCGCGGATGACGCCCTGATCGAGGGCCTCGGAGATCCGACCCCAGTCGTAGCCGGCCTCGGTGATCATGACGATCGCCTGGGCGGCATTGGCAGCCATGTGGCGCCCGATCACGGGAACCGTGGTGGTCAGGGTGCGGCCCGCCGGTCCGGACAGGCGGAACCGCGTGCCGTCCGGCTGCTCGTCGACGATCTCGACCGTCCAGTCGGCCGCTGCTGCGGCATCCGGATCGGCGGCGATCGCCGGGGTTCCGATCGTCACGTACGGGACCTCGCAGGCGTCGACGACGTCCGCGCCCGAGGCCGAGTCGAGGCAGATCACGGCGCGGCGGGAGCGGTCGGGACGAAACAGCGGCACCTTCGCCTGGAAGTACTCCGCCATGTCTGCGTAGTCGTCCAGGTGATCGTGCGAGAGGTTGGTGAACCCGGCGACGTCGAACACGATGCCATCCACGCGCTGGCGGCTGAGGGCCTGAGCGCTCACCTCGACGGCTACGGCCTCGACGCCGCGCTCGCGCATGAGGGCCAGCAGTGCGTGCATCTCGTAGGCTTCGGGCGTTGTCAGACGGGAGACGATGACATCACCGGCGATGTGACGCTCCGCCGTGGAGGAGAGTCCGGAGGTGACGCCGAGTTGGGTCAGGATGCCTTCGAGCAGGTGCGACACGCTCGTCTTGCCGTTCGTGCCGGTCGTCCCGAACAGGATCGGGAGCGCGTCCCCCGGTCCGGTGGCGTAGATCCAGGCCGACAGCGCCCCGAGACACCCCCGCGGGTCGGGGACGACCAGGGTCGGCAGTCCGCTCGCAAGGGCGCGCTCACGCCCCGCCGCATCCGTGACAACCGCCACGGCGCCGCGGGCCGCTGCATCGCCGGCGAACTCCGCACCATGGCGCGTCCCGCCCTGGACGGCGACGAACAGGTCGCCGGGGCGAAGGTCGGCGGTAGCGAGGGTGAGGCCAGTCACGGGTGCCGAGGGGTCGGCTCCCACATCCGTGGCGTCTGCGTCGACGGGGTGGTGCTCGATCGGCGCTCCCAGGTGGGCCGCGAGGTCCGCGAATCGGTGCACGGGCGGATTCTCCGGCCGGAGCACGGGCGGCAGGTTCGCGGGATCTGTCGTCATGGCGCATCCATCTTCTCACCCGCGCGCTGGGCTGACTCCAAGGCAGAGCCGATAGCGTGGCGGCGTGGATCTGGTCGCCTTCATCGTCGGTGTCGTCGTGCTCGTGGTGGGCCTGGCGATCTCGATCGCGCTGCATGAGATCGGTCATCTCGTTCCTGCGAAGCGCTTTGGGGTGCGGGTCGGCCAGTACATGGTTGGTTTCGGACCCACGCTGTGGTCACGTCGCCGAGGTGAAACCGAGTACGGCGTGAAGGCGATTCCTCTGGGCGGCTATATCTCGATGGCGGGGATGTACCCGCCCTCGCCGGCGGCCCGCGGTGCGGCGGACGGTTCCGGGGCGCCGGGTCGAGCGGGCGGCGGCTTCTTCGCAACGATGGTCCAGGACGCCCGCGCGGCCAACGACGAGACGCTGGATAGTGCCGACGACAACCGCGTCTTCTACCGGCTGCCGGTCTACAAGCGCGTCATCATCATGCTCGGTGGTCCGCTCATGAACCTCGTGTTCGCGCTCGTGCTGATGACACTCGTGCTCAGCGGCATCGGTGTGCAGACTGTGACGAGCACCGTCGCGTCGGTAAGTGCCTGTGTTCCCGCGCAGGCTGCGCAGGAGTGCCAGGCAGGCGATCCGCCCTCACCGGCAGCGGCAGCAGGCATCCAACCCGGTGACGTCATCGTGTCGGTTGACGGTCAGGACGTCGCGGACTTCGCCGAGGCTGCAACGCTCATCCAGGCGGCACCGGGTCAGAGCGTGCCGATCGTGGTCGATCGCGACGGCCAGAGCGTGTCCCTCACGGTGACGCCCGACACCGTGACCCGTCAGATCGTGGATGAGAACGGCCAGACCGTCGACTCGGAGGTCGGGGTCATCGGCGTCACGGGGACGGTCGACTACGTGCGTCAACCGATCTGGTCGGCTCCGGTCGCGGTCGCTGAGAACGTCGGCGCCGTTGCCGGGCTCGTCGTGCAGCTTCCGGTGAAGGTCTACGAGACTGCCGCGACGCTCGTGACGGGTGAGCAGCGTGATCCCAACGGTCTGCGAAGCATCGTCGGCGCCGGCGCGATCGCCGGGGAGGTCGCCGCAACCGATGCGCCCGTCGTGAACCGGGTGGCCGTCATCCTGTCGCTCCTGGCAGCGCTGAATATCTCGCTGTTCGTGTTCAACCTCATCCCGCTGCTGCCGCTGGACGGCGGGCACATCGCCGTCGCGCTGTGGGGCGGCATCCGCAGCTGGTGGGCGCGGGTGCGTGGCAAAGCCCAACCCGCTCCGGTCGATGCGACCAAGCTCGCGCCGCTGACCTTTGTCGTGGTGATCGCCCTGGTCGTGATGGGCGGCATTCTGATCATCGCCGATCTCGTGAACCCGATCTCCCTCTTCGGTTGAGAGGTCCGAGCGAGATTACGCGGGGCCGAGGGCCCACGCGATGAGTTGGTGCAGCGTGGCCATTCCGTCGCGCGAGAGGATCGATTCCAGGTGCCCCTGCACGGAAGCGAACCCCGCACCACGCAGGGCATAGACATCGCCGGTCGCCGGGTCAGCCGCGATTTCCACACCCGCGATCGTCGTCCCGGGGGTGCTGCGCGCCGTGAAGGTGTTGTAGAAACCGATCGAGGCCGGCTGCCCGAAGACATCGACCGTCAGCTGCAAGCCCTGGTGGGGTTGCGCCAACGGAGCGAGCTCGATACCGAGTTCGCTGGCGAGGATCTGGTGGCTGAGGCACACCGCGAGCAGCGGGGCGGATGCTGCCCGCCGCCGCGCGATGATCTGCCGCAGGCGCGCCATCCGTGCCGAGGCGACATCGAGCGGATCGCCGGGGCCGGGGCCCGAGACGAGCAGCTCTGCCGCGTCGACCTCGTCGTCGGTGACGGCGTCCCAGGGGACGATGGAGACATCCAGGCCCAGATGGCTCAACTGGTGCGCGAGCATCGTGGTGAAGCGATCCTCGGCGTCAACGACCAGCGCGCGACGCCCCGCGAACGGGCCGGAACCGGTTGGAGCCTGAGGATTCAACCAGAACGGCGCGAGCCGCGCGTTGCGCGATTCCAGCAGCGCGGCGATCGTCGGATCGTCAGCCAGGCGCCGCGGCTCCGGCGTCGGCGCGTCCTCGTCGAGGGAGAGTGCCTCCGGTCGGGCCCCGCGCGGGATCGCTCCGATAGCGCCCAGCACCCCCGCGGCCTTGCCGTGCGTTTCGCTGACCTCGCCGTACGGGTCCGAGTGGCGCACGAGGGTCGCGCCGACGGGCACCCGAAGCCGGCCGTTCTCGATGTACGCCGTGCGGATGAGGATCGGGGCGTCGAGATCGTGGGTGACGGCATCTGATGCGGCGCCGGGCACGATATCTGTGCGGGGCGTGAACAGGGCAGCGACTCCGGAGTAGTACCCGCGCGGCGTCGTCTCGTGACGGGTGATCACCGTACAGGCGTTCTGCATGGGGGAGCCGGTGACCGTCGGTGCGAACATCGTTTCGCGCAGGATGTCGCGGGGGTCGAGTCTGCTCGAGCCCCGCAGCATGTACTCGGTGTGCGTGAGTCGGGACATCTCCTTGAGATGCGGACCGGTGATGCGCCCACCGTCGGTGCACACGGCGCTCATCATCTTGAGCTCTTCGTCGACGACCATGAACAGTTCCTCGGTCTCCTTCGTGGAGCGCAGGAACTCACTGAGGTTGTCGACGGTGGCCCCTTCGTCCGGGTGACGGAACGTTCCCGAGATCGGATTCATCGTGACGATGCCGGCCTCGGCGCTGACGTGTGCCTCGGGGCTCGCCCCGACGGCGATGTGATCGGCGGTCACGACAGCGAACGTCCAGTAGGCGCCGCGCTCGTGCTCGAGCAGGGCCCGGAACCAGGCCAACGCTGCGACGCGCGGGTCCGCGTCGACGTCAGCCGTGAAGTCACGACGGATGACGAAGTTGGCGCCTTCGCCGCGTCCGATTTCGTCGGCGATGACGCGGCGGACGATGTCGGCGTACGCCTCGTCGTCGATGTCGAAACCGGCGTCCCGCAGCGGGATGTCATCGTGCGGGAGAACCGCCAGAGCCTCGTCACGCGGGTAGGTGGCACGCTCCGTGATGACCAGGCACCGCAACGGGGCGTTGTCATCGAGGCAGGCGAATCCGCGCTCGCGGACCTGGCGGAAGGGAACGAGCGCGAGCACCTCGCGCGGCGTTCCATCGGTTGCCAGCAACGGAATGTCCCGCAGCAGTTCCACGTCGACGATCTCGCCGGTGAGCACCTCCACCGTGTCGGCATCGCGGGCGAGGATCGCGAACGGGAGGTCGCTGGTTGCGAGCCCAGCGAGCGGGGGAAGCAGGGTGCCGGTCATGGTCGGTCTTTCGTCGTGGGGCGGCCACCCTCACAAAGAAGACCGCCCGGGGGCGGTCTATGCGTCAACGCGAGCACACCGCCTCAGACGGTGGGCCACCATGCGGTGCTCGCGAACATGGGCCGAAACTATCACAGCGCCGGACCGACGCGCGGAGTGTCTAGTGCTCGGGGCCCTGCTCGCAATACATTCGAGACATGACAGATCCTCAGGGTATGGGCGGTTCCGACGAGCTCCGCCAGCGCGCGGTCGCCAGCCTTCGGGCCAAGCAGGGCTTTTGGTACACACTCGCGACGTGGGTCGTGCTCTCCATCTTCTTCGTCGTGATCTGGGCGCTCACCGGGATGGGCTACTTCTGGCCGGCCTGGCCGATCGCGGGAATCGCGATCGGCGTGGCCTTCTCCGGGTTCAATGCGTACGGTCCCTCACGCGGTGCCCTGAACGAAAGCAAGATCCAGGACGAGATGCGTCGACTGCAATAGCAGCGGCGCACCCCCGCGGCATCGGCCTGGTCCTCAGCTGAACTGCGTAGGCTGGATGCTGTGCCAGCTGTGAACATCGGGATGCCGAAGGTCCCTGAAACCCTCGCTCCGCGCCGCAAGAGCCGCCAGATCAAGGTGGGCAAGGTCCTCGTCGGCGGAGACGCCCCTGTCAGCGTGCAGTCGATGACGACGACGCCGACGACCAACATCAACGCGACCCTGCAACAGATCGCCGAATTGACGGCATCCGGCTGCGAGATCGTGCGCGTTGCTGTGCCGTCTCAAGACGATGCGGATGTGCTGCACATCATCGCGGCCAAGAGCCAGATCCCCGTGATCGCCGACATCCATTTCCAGCCGAAGTACGTCTTTCAGGCGATTGACGCCGGGTGTGCAGCGGTGCGGGTGAACCCGGGCAACATTCGCAAGTTCGACGACCAGGTGGGGGCGATCGCGAAGGCCGCGCAGGCGGCGGGCGTGTCGCTGCGCATCGGGGTCAACGCGGGATCGCTCGATCGCCGCCTGTTGGAGAAGTACGGCAAGGCCACTCCGGAGGCTCTCATGGAGAGCGCTGTCTGGGAGGCATCTCTGTTCGAGGAACACGACTTCCACGACTTCAAGATCTCGGTCAAGCACAACGACCCCGTCGTCATGGTCAAGGCCTATCGCCTGCTGGCCGAGCGCGGCGATTGGCCCCTGCACCTCGGTGTGACCGAGGCTGGCCCCGCCTTCCAGGGCACCATCAAGTCGGCGACGGCGTTCGGCATCCTGCTGGGCGAGGGGATCGGCGACACCATTCGCGTCTCGCTGTCGGCACCGCCCGCCGAAGAGGTCAAAGTCGGCCACCAGATCCTGCAGTCCCTCAATCTGCGTGAGCGCAAGCTCGAGATCGTGTCGTGCCCGTCGTGCGGGCGCGCCCAGGTCGACGTGTATTCGCTTGCCGACAACGTCACCGAAGGACTCAAGGACATGACTGTCCCGCTGCGCGTCGCGGTCATGGGATGCGTGGTCAACGGGCCCGGTGAAGCGCGGGATGCCGACCTCGGCGTCGCGTCCGGGAACGGCAAGGGGCAGATCTTCGTGAAGGGCGAGGTCATCAAGACCGTGCCCGAATCAGAGATCGTGGCGACCCTGATCGAGGAAGCTAACCGCCTCGCAGACGAGATGGGGCCCGACGCGCCCCTCGGCACTGCGCAGGTCCTCACGAGCTAGCGCGCCGGTCACACCGGCGCGTCGAGCGAACCCGCGACGCAGCGCCGGGCGCTCAGGTGTTCGCGACCCGCTCCAGGGCCTCGAGCGGAATCGACACCCAGGTGGGTCGGTTGCGTATCTCGTACATGACCTCGTACACGGCCTTGTCAGCGACGTAGGCGTCAAGCAGCACCCGGCTCGCGCCCGTGAGCTGCGCCGAGGCGGTGTCGTCCCCGGCATCGGATGACGCACCACCGGCATCGGATGCCGCTTCACCGTCATCGGATGCCGCAGCCGTGACGTATGCGTCCACGAAGTGCTCGCGCGCACGGGCCGACCACTCACGGGCGCGCTCAGCGCGCAGGGCGTGCCCCTCGTCGACCTCGGCGTCCGTCGCCCACGACATCTCGATCATCGCCGCCGCGTAATCGAACGAACGCAGCATCCCGGCGACGTCCCGCCAGGGGGAGTCAGGAAGTGACCGCTGCGCGAACGGCCGACCCGGTTCGCCCTCGAAGTCCACGATGCGCCAGCCGTGCGACGTGCGCAGCGTCTGGCCGAGGTGCAGGTCGCCGTGCACGCGCTGGATGTCCAGCTCGTCCAGCGCCGCCACCGCGTCATAGAGGCGCTGGAGCTGCGGGACGCTCGGCTCCAGGCCCGGGACGGACCGACGGGCGTAGTCGAGGCGATCGCGCATCGTGCTGGCCAGTTCGGCTGTGGTCTCTGCTCCGCGGCTCTCGGCGGGAAAGCGTGACCGCATCAGGGCGTGGATGTTCGCCAGGGCCTCGCCCAGACGCGCAGCCTCGCCGGCAAAATCCCCGCCCGAGTCTTCGACGTTCTGCTCGGGATCCGCAAGCAGCGTGCGAACGCTCGCGACCGCGAGTTCGAAGCCGTCGGTCGCCGTGGCGAGGAATTCCTGGAGCATCGCCGTCTGCAGCAGCTCGCCGTCGACATCGATCTCCACCCAGCCGTACAGCTGCGCGATGTGCTCGGAGCCGCCGCGCGTGAGCTCCTCGTGGATCTCGATGTCGGGATTGATTCCGGGGCTCACCTTGCGGAAGAGCTTCATGATCGCGGTGTCATCGAAGCGCGCCGACGAGTTGGACTGCTCGCCGGTCATCGGTGACGAGACGAGCGTGTCATCGAGAGGGTCCCCGCCGGGCACGCGACGGAAGCGGAGCCGGTCGATCTGGGAGGTGCCCGTCGTCTCCGCAGCGATGAAGCCGTCCAGCCAGATGCGCATAGCTTCGCGATCGTGCACGGCGTCGTAGAGGTGCACGAGGCCGCCGTCGGTGTCGATCGCGCCGACATAGGCGTGGCTGATCCGCTCTTCGATGTCGTCGTACCCGCTCAAGGGCACCTGGTACAGCTCGCTGCCGGCATCCTCGTCGCTGTAGGTCACGGTGACGAGGTACACCGTGAGGGACGGCCTACCCTGGTGCGCGGGCACCTCGGCGATGCTGCGCACGTGGTCGACCTCGAATGGGCGACCTTTCCCTCCGAACCATCGGGTGCGTACCAAGTAGCTCTCCAGGAGAGCGGCGTCGGGCGTGGTCACAGCAGCCCCACCTCCTCTGCGTCGTCGGCCGGTGAATGCAACTGGAACCAGAAGAAGCCGTGCCCGCCGAGCGTGAGCAGGTAGGGCAGCTCGCCGATGCGCGGGAAGGGAACGCCTCCGACGAGTTCGACCGGGACGAGTCCCTCAAAACGGCGGAGGTCGAGTTCCACCGGCTGTGGGAACTGCGACAGGTTGTTGACGCAGATGATGACGTCGACGGTCCCGTCGTCGTTCGTGTGTTCTCGCGTGTACGACAGGACCGACGGATTCGATCCGCCCAGGTCATTGAAGCTGCCGAGTCCAAACGCGGGATGGCGCTTGCGTGCTTGGATCATCTGCCGCGTCCACTGCAGCAGGGACGACCGGTTCTCTTGCTGGGCCTCGACATTCACGGCGAGATAGCCGTGAACGGGGTCCTGCACGATCGGCAGCGCGAGCTTCCCGGGGTTGGCCGTCGAGAATCCGGCGTTGCGGTCCGAGGTCCACTGCATGGGGGTGCGGACTCCATCGCGGTCACCGAGCCAGATGTTGTCGCCCATGCCGATCTCGTCGCCGTAGTACAGCACCGGCGCGCCGGGGAGAGAGAGCAGCAGCGCGGTGAACAGCTCGATGCGGTCGATGTCGTTGTCCAGCAGCGGCGCGAGGCGGCGACGGATGCCGATATTCGCCTTCATACGGGGGTCCTGCGCGTACTCGTTCCACATGTAGTCGCGGTCCTCGTCGGTGACCATCTCGAGGGTCAGCTCGTCGTGGTTGCGCAAGAAGATGCCCCACTGGCATCCGGACGGGATCGGAGGTGTCTCAGCGAGGATGTCGCTGATCGGGTAGCGAGACTCGCGGCGGACGGCCATGAAGATTCGCGGCATGACCGGGAAATGGAAGCACATGTGGCATTCGTCGCCGCCGACATCGGGATTTCCGAAATAGTCCACGACATCCGCGGGCCACTGGTTGGCTTCGGCCAGCAGCACGCGCCCCGGGTACTCCCGATCGACGATGCGACGCACCTTCCGCAGGAACTGGTGCGTTTCGGGGAGGTTCTCGCCGTTGGTGCCGGGGCGCTCGTAGAGGTAGGGGACGGCATCCAGACGGAACCCGTCGAGGCCCATGTCAAGCCAGAACCGCATCGCATCGAGGACAGCATCGTGCACGCGAGGGTTGTCGAAGTTCAGATCAGGCTGGTGGGAGAAGAACCGGTGCCAGAAGTACTGCTGGCGTACCGGATCCCAGGTCCAGTTGCTCGGCTCCGTGTCGACGAAGATAATCCGAGCATCCTCATAGAGCTCGTCAGTGTCGCTCCACACATAGAAATCGCCGTACGGGCCCTCGGGGTCACGGCGGCTCTCCTGGAACCACGGATGCTCGTCGCTGGTGTGGTTCATGACGAAGTCGATGATGACGCGCATGCCGCGCTCGTGGGCGGCGTCGAGGAACGCCTGGAAGTCCTCGGTCGTTCCCAGGCCCGGTTGGATACCGGTGTAATCCGCGACGTCGTACCCGCCGTCGCGCAGGGGAGAGGGGAAGAAGGGCGGGAGCCACAGACAATCGACGCCGAGCCACTCGAGGTAGTCGAGCTTGTCGATCAGGCCCCGGAAGTCTCCGGTGCCGTCGCCGTCGCTGTCTTTGAACGACCGGACCAAGACTTCGTAGAACACCGCCGTCTTGAACCACTCGGGCTCGGCGCTTCCCGGTGTGTCAGGGAACGGTTCCTGCGTCAGGATCGGGATGGAAACGGTGTTGGTCGTCGGTTCCGCGGCGGTCATCTGTTCCTCCCGTGGTTCGGGATAGCGGCGGGGGCGTGGCCCGCTCGGTCGTCTGCCTAACCTGCCATAGGTCCCTGCGTGATGCTATCCCCTTGCGCTCGGGCGGCTCAGTTCCATAGACGCCAGTAGGCGTTGATCGCGGGCTGGCCGCCGAGGTGCGCGTAGAGCACGGTCGAGTCCTGCGGAATATCGCGACTGCGCACGAGGTCGACGAGTCCGGCCAGGGACTTTCCCTCGTACACGGGGTCGGTGATCATCGCCTCGAGCTGGGCGCCGAGCGCCATCGCCGCCATCGTCGATTCGACCGGGATGCCGTAGAGATCACCGGCCCAGCCCTCCAGGACCTCGATCTCGTCGTCGCGCAGGTCTCGGCCGAGTTCGATGAGGCTGGCGGTGCTGCGCGCGATCCGGGCTACCTGGTCACGGGTCTTCTCCAGCGTCGCGGACGCGTCGATCCCGATGACCCGCCGTCGCACTCCCGTGAGGTACTCGAGCGCTGCGAAACCGGCGATCATGCCGGCGTGGGTCGACCCGGTCACAGTGCAGACGATGATCGTGTCGAAGAAGACGCCGAGCTGCTTCTCCTGCTCCGCGACCTCGAACGCCCAGTTGGCAAACCCTAGGCCGCCCAGGGGGTGCTCGGAAGCGCCGGCGGGGATCGGATACGGAACACCGCCGGCGTCCTCGACCTCCTGTAGCGCGGTCTTCCACGAGTCGCGGATGCCGATGTCAAAGCCGGCGTCGTCGAGGCGGGAGTCGGCGCCCATCATCCGGGACAGCAGGATGTTGCCGACCTTGTCGTTGGTGGGGTCTTCCCAGGGGACCCACTTCTCCTGGACGAGTCGGGCTTTCAGCCCGAGGTGGGCGGCAACGGCGGCGACCTGCCGCGTGTGGTTGGACTGGTACCCGCCGATCGAGACGAGGGTGTCGGCGCCTGACGCAAGGACGTCGGGGACGATGTACTCCAGCTTGCGCACCTTGTTTCCGCCGTAGGCGAGGCCGCTGGAGACATCCTCTCGCTTGGCCCAGACCTGTGCACCGCCCAGGTGCATGCTCAGCCGCGCGAGGTGGTGGACCGGGCTCGGCCCGAAGGTGAGCGGGTGGCGGGGGAAGTCATGGAGCTTCATGCGCGAGGGTCCTCGTTCTGCTGGGTAGTGTGCTTCTCGGCACCGGAGGTGTCGGGGACATCGGTGTCGAGATCGGTAACGAGGTGGGTCCAGATGGACTCGGCGACCTGCGCGGCGCCGATCGCGTCACCGCGGGCGCACCGAGCGATGAGCAGGTTATGCCGCACCGTCGATAGTTCGGCGAGCTTCGACGAGAACTGTGCGCGCTCGGCACGCAGCAGGACGGGCTCGTAGAGCCGCAGGACCGTCCGGACGGCGTCGTTGTCGGCGAGTTCGACCAGGACGCCGTGAAAGAGCTCGTCAGCCGCATGCGCGCCGTCGATATCGCCGCAGCGGTGCGCGGAGGTGAACGAGCGGTTTGCTGCCCGCATCCGCTCGATCGCGTCCTCGTCCAGACGCGGCACCGCGGCAAGGGCAGCCAGTCGATGCATGGCCGCGACGACATCCCGCGCTTCGCTGATGGCCCGAGGCTCGATCGGCGAAATGATCGTCGCTCGACCCGGCTTGGTGTACACCAAGCCGGCGTGCGCGAGGTCCAGCAGGGCCTCACGAACCGGGGTGCGACTCACGCCCAGCCAGTGTGCGATGTCGACATCCCGGACCTGTTCTCCCGGGGCGAGGGTGCCATCGACGATTGCGGCGCGCAGGCGCGCTTGCACTTCTTCGCGAAGGAGAGGACGGTGCGTACCCGCAACCGAGGGGACCGGCATGCAATATATTGCAGCTGATGAGGCACCCCCTGTCAACTCCCGCGCTGGCTCGTCCCGCGCTTCAGTGCACGTGACCGGACGGGATCTCGAGGTCGCGGGTGCGCGCGAGCGTTGTGCGGATAGCACTGTCGATCGCGTTCGCGATCGTCGCGTGGGGGAGCGATGCCACGCCCGCCGGGGCGTTCTCGGTGTCCCAGGGAACATGGATGAAGCCCGCACGCAGCCCCGGTGTCGTGGTGCTCAGGTGCGCGATCGCGAAGAAGACGTCATTGCAGACGAAGGAGCCGGCGGACAGCGACACGTGGGCCGGGATGCCGCGCGCCGCGAGTTCGTGAGCGATCGCGGTGACCGGAAGCGATGACGCGTAGGCCAGGGGAGCCCCCGGCACGCAGGGGGCGTCGACGGGCTGGGAGCCGGCGTTGTCGGGGATGCGAGCATCGCGGAGGTTGATGGCGATGCGCTCGGGGGTGATGGCACCGCGTCCACCGGCTAGACCCGTCGCGATGACGATGTCGGGTGCTGCCTGGCGAACGAGCTCGCCCACGAGCTTCGCGGCGCGATCGAACTCCACGGGAAGGATCGCTGTGAGCAGCTCTGCCGGTCCGTCCCACTCGGCCGCGACGCGCGTGACGGCATCGCCGGACGGGTTGGTCGGATCGCCGGCGAACGGTTCGAAGCCGGTCAGCAGAACGGTCGTCATCTCTTCACGCTAGACGGCGCGCCCGGTAGACTGTGCTGACACGATTTAGCGTACGGGCGCGATTCGCCGTGATCCCTACGCACCCACCTCCGGAGTGCTCCCATGGTCCATCCGATCCAGCTCATCGCCTACGCCGATCGCCTGGGCGGCACGATCCCGGCGCTCGGGTCTCTCGTTCGCCAACGGTTGGACGGGGCTTTCGGAGGCGTGCACATCCTGCCGTTCTTCACGCCCTTCGATGGCGCGGATGCCGGCTTCGACCCCGACGACCACACCACGGTGGATCCGCGGCTGGGCAGCTGGGACGACGTGAAGGAGCTTTCGCGCGACCTGGACGTGATGGTCGATGTGATCGTCAATCATGTGTCGGCCCGCTCGCCTCAGTTCCGCGACGTGATCGAGCACGGTGAGGACTCGGCCTACGCCTCGATGTTTCTCACGATGGGGTCGGTGTTCCCCGACGGGGCAACGGAGGCAGAGCTGTTGCAGATCTACCGCCCGCGTCCGGGACTGCCGTTCACTCCGTATCGGTGGGGTGACGGCACGCGGTTGGTGTGGACGACCTTCACCCCCGCGCAGGTCGACATCGACGTCCGCAGCGATGCCGGTGCGGCCTAC